>NZ_JAJTMY010000012.1 GCF_021300615.1 Helicobacter anatolicus | reverse complement strand
TAGGCGCTTCTATGTTTAATGTAATTAATGCTGGAGATCAAAGTAAAGTTAATATTGTTGTTCAAGGTCAGGTTAATGTAGGTGCAAATATTACTTATGGAGGGAGATTTGATGAAAACAATAATTACATTTGGGATGGAAAAGATAATGCAAATCAAACTACTTTTATCTTTGCAAATGGTAATGATATAAGTGCGATGAAAGATGGAGTAAAAGAAGGTAATAGTGGCAAAGACAGCTTTGCTAATTCTACAGACACTACCAATGCAAATTCCAAAGTCCTAGGTGTAACTTATCAAGATGGTATCAAACTCACACTAAAAGATAAAACGATTACAAACTCTAATGGTGAAAATATTTCTTTCCTTAATACTTATAAAAATTACTTTATTTCAAAAGAGACAGATCCAATCCTCACTCTCACAACAAATCGCACAAACAATGGCACTTTCAAAGACACAATTGTAATAGAAGGTCTACTTGTAGGTGATGTTGTAGCACTAGAAAGAAGTAGTGCTAATAAAGAAAAACATGCAGAGTTTGATGTAACCTTAAAAACAAATTCAGCATTCTTTGGTGGATTTGATTTTAGCAATCTCTTAAAGACACAAAATGGTGCAAACTCACTTGATAAGACAAGCATCACTCTTGTAATGGAAAAAGGTTCAAAATTCTTTATTGATAGCTCTGTAACTTTACAAAATCTAAGCATCAAAAATGTAGATTTAAATCGCGAAGAAACACTCATAAATACTTTTGCACAAAGTAATACTGTAATTGACTTAGGAAGTTATGGAAATGATAATAATGCATTGCGTAAAAGAAGAGAAGATTTTAACCTTTTAAGTATTGGCGTGGTAAGTAAAACTGAACCTGATAGTGGAGCTCAATCTACAGAAACTACCACAGGTTTAGATGGACAAAACGCACTCTTTAGAGTCTATGTAAATGCAAATGCAGATCAAAATAACGCCACTCTAGGTAAAATCAATGCAAAAAATGCAAGTGATGGAAATGGTGAAAGTGGTACTTATGGCCATGTATATAGTGATAGAATCATTGTAGATAATGCTAAAACTAATGGCTTACAAGAATATATCCAAGTACTTTATGATGCAGATACAGATGCAAAATCTCTAAGTCATAAAACAGGCAAGGGCACAGAAACAGAAGGCAATATTGCAGTATTTACAGTGAAAAATGGTGACACTAATAACACTCCATTAGTAAAACTAGATACCATAGCTGTTTTACAAGGTTTTGATATATTCCAAACCTATCTTGCCTCTCAAATTACAGATAGAAATGGTAAAGTAACAAGTACTATGGAAACAAGTAGTAATACTAGCTACACCACTTACTTTGTAGATCACTTAGATGTTAGGGTTTCTCCAGCAAACCAACAAAGTT
>NZ_JAJTMY010000011.1 GCF_021300615.1 Helicobacter anatolicus | reverse complement strand
GAAAAGAAATAAAAAGAGTTTTTTTACAAGCCTTTTACTAAAAAAGGAGGGGGGGGGATTGATTGTTAGATTATCTTTTAGAATCTATTTTAGTGGTGAAAAAAGAGAAAATTATTAGATTAAATATATTATCTTTTATAATATTTTATTAGAAAATTTCAGTATAATCCGACGCGCTAATATTGCAAAATAAATATAATCAAGGTTTAAAATGATGTTTAGAAAAACTTATTCTTCAATTACGCTTTCAGTAATATTTTCTACAATATCTTTATCAGCCGCAGAAGTTATGGGGGCTACGGAAGTAGAAAATATTCAATATGACCAAGAAACAGGAAGCCTGGATAAAAAATTTGAAAATTATACAACAGTTGGGAATATTCAAGCAAAACAAGGAACGATCAATGTTACCTTTGAAAAAGGTGGAGTAGTACAAGGATCAATCACTTCACATCAAGAAACTTGGACTACAAGAAGCGGAACAAATAATATTGTATTTAAAAGTTCAGACATAGGGCAAAAAAATCAAATACTTGGAGATATTTATCTAATCAAGGGTATCAACCACATTACCATGGAAGGAAAAAACGAAATCTTTGGAAATATAAAAGTTAATACTTATGGTTATCGAGCACAAAACTCTTTGCTCCTTAAAGGTGAAAGTTCGCAATTAGGAAAAAGTGATAAAAAAATAAATTTATTTGCTCAATCAAATTCGCAAGATAAACCAAGATTTAATCGTCTAAAGTTTTCAAGCAAAACCAACACCCTTTATATTGATAAAATAGAAGCTTATTTTAGTGGATCTCAAAGCGATTATAGTAATACTATTTCTCTAGATGGAAGTAATAATACTGTTACTATAAATACGCTTAAGGCAAGTGGAAACTATGCAGTCAATGCAATTGGTAAAAATATTTTAACTGGTGAACAAGCCTCTGCATTAACAGAAAATACTAATAATATAAGTTTTGTTGATGATACCAATGCTTTTGAAGGAGTGCTTCAAGTTGGATCTATAAGTTCTAGCAATGGAGGAAAAAATAATATTTCCTATAAAGCTAGTGCTAATATTTTAGCTACGACTATGGAAGGAAAAGAAGGAGAAAAAGAAGAAGGCAAAGTTATTGCTACGCAAAATGCCATTATCGGATCTTTAGCTTTAAATAACGATGAAGCCACCAAGGCTAAAAATCTTTTAAAAACTGCTATTTCTGGAAATAATAATCTTTATTTAGATCTAAGTAAAAATACTGATTTTGCTGATGTTAATAATCTTATTAAAAATGAAGCTAATCTTTCACAAACTCTAGATCAAGAATCTTTATTATCCAAAACTCAAGCAGTGATTTTAGGTAATATTGATAATCAAGATAGAGGAACCAATAATATTAAAATCGTAGGGGGAAGTTCTAAAGCAACAGATATGATGAAAATGGGTGAAGAAGTAGCAACTAATGACCATATTAAAATAGGCTTAGTGGGAAATATTACTACAAATGGTGGTAGCAATAACCTTATTTTTGAAAATAGTATCTGGTTACCAAGTTATTTAAGCGGTAATGAAAATAGTAGCAGTTTCCCTCTTCCGCCAAATCTATCAGGAACACTGATCAATAGAAACAATGGAACTACAAACATTGTTTTAAGAACTTCAAGTGCTACTTTAAATAACT
>NZ_JAJTMY010000010.1 GCF_021300615.1 Helicobacter anatolicus | reverse complement strand
CTGTTTTTAAGGTTACATTGAATTCTGCATGTTTTTCTTTATTATCTCGGCTTCTTTCTAGTGCTACAACATCACCTACAAAAAGACCTTCTATTACAATTGTGTCTTTAAAGTTATTGCTACTACCACTATTAGTAGTAGTTTCTCTTTTATTAGTTAGTGTAAGAAGAGAATTTTGTGCTGGAGTTTTGCTGTCTGTGCTTGAAGTGGCAGCTGCTGCAGCTAAGGTTGATCCCATCATTTCATTAGATTCTTGCATATCTTCGTTATTTGCGTCATGTTTTTTAAATAAATTACCATAAGTATTAATAAAAGAAATATATTGATCACTAGAGTTTTTGATCGTTCTATCTTTTAGTGTGAGTTTGATACCATCTTGATAAGTTACACCTAGGACTTTGTTATTAGTATTTGTAGTGTCTGTGGAATCTTTACCAAAGCTGTCACTGCCACCAAGCGTTGTATTATTACCATTTGCAAAGATAAAGTTTGTGGTGCTGCTATTATCATAATCTACATTTGCACCTACATTTACTTGTCCTTGGATAACTATATTAGTTTCTGCTTGTTTTTTTGCAGTGATATTAAAAATTGATGTTCCTGCAGCACTTAATGCACTTGCTCCATTTTCTCTTAGAACGATATTGGTTTTACCATTATCATTTATAAGATTTCCTGATTGGGTGCCACTAAAAGGAATTTGCATGGTGTTATCTTGATTATCTTTACCATTAGGCACATTAGGTGCAATGATTGCAGAAGGTAACCAGATACTATCTTCAAAGATAATATTATTGCTACCACCATTTGTGGTGATATTACCTGCTAAACCTAGCTTAACACCTGTGGTTGCTCCCGCTGCTCCTGCTGTTGCCATTGCTTGAGGTTGCATTTCATTTTTTCCACCTTTGATAAAGATGTTGTTTGTTCCGCCATCATTATCAATATGTCCTGCAATAACAGATTGGAAACTATCTTGTAAAGAAAAGCCTTGATTTCCTGTATTTGGTTCTTGTTTAATAAGTCCTTGTAATTTTGCTAATACAGAAGCTGCATCAGCAAAGTCTTTATTTTTGCTTAGATCTAAATAAAGATTATTGTTTCCAGAAATTGCAGTTCCTAAGACTTTAGCACTATTTTCTTCTTTTAATTTACCGATAATGTAGTTTTGAGGGGCTGTAGTATCTGCTGCTGCTATTGTTGCTATTTCTGTTTCCTCTTCTCCTGGCATTGAAGTCGTGGCTAAAATTGTTGCATCTGCTTTATAAGAAATAAAGTTTATTCCATCTTTTGCAGTGCTTACACCATTTTTGATATAAAGTTTTCCAGTGATTGCATTTGTATCACTAGTCATATCTAGCTCATTAATTTTTACAAAGCCATTGCCTCCATTAGTGTTAGGGGTGTATTCTACTAAGCCTTTTACAAGATAATTTTTTCCTGAAGTATTAAGAGTGATATTATCAATTACAAGGTCATTATTTGCTCCATCAACTGAGATGAAGTTATTTTTTCTACCATTTGTAGAGTTATTGTCTCCTATGATGCTTACATTTTCAAATTTTACACTATCTTTAAATAAAATCACATTTTCAGAAGTATTATTTCCATCTTGAGCTTTGATGGCTGTATTTTTTAGTGTAGTGAGTGTTGATTGTTCATTTAACTTTTCTTTTGATGTGCCATTTCCTACCAAAATATAGTTTTTTCCACCCCAGCGCGCAATAATATCTCCATCTAGGCTTAGTTTTTCAGCATTGATATAGTTTTGTCCTGCATTAGCATCAATTTTTCCTGTAATATCCATTTCTTGGAAATCAATGTGATTTTGTGCAGAAGCGCTAGATGCTGAAATTACATTTGCTTGTGTTTGCTTTATTGTGAGCTTTCCACTTGCACGATTGTTAGGATCTAGGAATTTATAACCTGAATTATTATATTGAAGTGTATAAGCATCTTTGATTGTTTTGCTTTGTATGCCATCTTTAATTAAATCATCTTTAATCAAAGTGATAGTATTTTGTGTATTTGATGTTGTTAATACATTTTTTCCAATGTAATTGCTTCCTTTGTCTCCAGTAATGCTTGTAAGTGTGATAGTATTTTTTGTGCCATCTAAAGAAATGAAGTTTTTGGCTTTATTTCCACCATTACTACCATTTCCTTCGGCTCTAATTTCTTTGAGATTTATTTTTGTGTCAGATCCTTCAAGCTTAATAAAGTTGATTTTATCTGTTTTGTCATTATCCCTATTATGCGCAGTGATAGAAAGGTCGGAATTTTGCATCATAGTATCACCTGTACCTGCATCTGTACCGATAGTATTTTTACCTTTTAAATAGATGTGATTAACTGATCCAATTCCATTTCTTCCTGCTAGGATATTACCAGTAATATTATTTGTGGATTCTATGCTTGTAGATGCTGTAGGAGCTTGTGCTTCTCCATCTTTTTTAACTGTTGTTTCTGCGATTGCACCATCTATACCTAGAGTGATATAGTTTGTTCCATTTTCTGCGGTGATATTTTTGATGGTATTTGTTATGCCTGTATCATTACTTCCACCATTAGTAGAGATGATTTTATTGACACCTCCGCCATTTGCTTGAATTGTTCCATTAATTGTATTGGTTTTGGAAGTTCCAGAAGAAGAAGCAGGTGCAGATACCGTGCTAGGTGTTTTAGGGGCAAATACTATAATATTAGAACCAGAATTAGTAACAATATTACCTTTAATTGTGTTATTTCCATTGCTATTAAAAATTATTGTATTGTTTCCATTTCCTCCCCAAAGGTTCTTAGCAGATATATTACCTGTAATTGTATTAGTTCCTGCTCCGTTAAAGACGATATGATTCATTCTTCCATTAGAAGAGATTACATCTCCATTACCACCATTATTGCTAATTGAGGCATTATTATCTCCATCAAAAGTAATGCGATTCCAAATGTTTGTTTGATTTCCATTAAGAGTATATGCAAAGCCATCTGTGCCTGTCTGAATTGTTCCAGTGATCGCTCCTCCTTTTTCAAAATGAATTTCATTTCTTCCACCATTAACAAGACTGATTGATCCTACTAGTTTGGCATTTTCTTCTTTAAAGGTTACTTGATTATATCCCTGTCTTCTGAGATTATCATAGCCAGAGCTTATGTTCCCTTTCATGGATCCATGCTCAAAAGTTACATGATTTCCCTTTTCGATACCTATTGTCTTTCCATCGGGATATCCAGTTCCATTGGAAGTAATATTCCCAGTTAAAACGAAGTTATCCCCATCTTTTGAAGTCATAGTTTCTGAATTAGCCTTTTTAAAAGTGACTTCTCTTTTTTGGTAATCATTGGCTTCGCTTATTTTAGAGTGTCCGATATTTCCTTCCATCACTGCGCCATCTTCAAAATTAACGATAAGATCGCCTGTACCAGGTGCTCCATTGTTTGGTCCAGCAATTCTGATATTTCCTTGTAATCCACCGCCTTTGATGGTAATAGTCATCTTTTGCTGATCATTGTTGTAGGTATAGATATCTCCTACAACTCTTCCTGAAGTATTGGCAGCAAGTTGTGATGTTTTGTCGCTATTTGTAAAATCAATAGTAAGTTTATTTTCGCCACCATTAGCAGCATATCCTGAGCCGATATTGCCTCTTAAGCTCCCGTGAGTAAGCTTGATTGTATTATCTCCACTTGCGCCAGAAAGAGTGACACTTCCTGTTAGATCATAATTAAGTGTGGCTGAGAAAGTGTTTTGATTTCCATTCATACCAGCTTTTTGATTAGCAATTTTTAGATGTCCTGCAAATGATGTCGCACCATCTGGAGCATTTGAGAGATCTAGGGTGAAATTTTTGCCAGTTTGGTTATTATAATCAACTATAAGGTTTCCTTGTCCATTGGCAGCCATCTGGATACCCTTGGTATTACCTTTGAGAATGATAGAGTTAGCATCGCTTCCAGCTTTTAGAGTGGAATTAGCTCCTAAACTCCCATCTTTTTGTAAGCTACCACTAGAACCATCAAATTTAAAAGTAAGCCTAGTGATAACATCACTTGGTCCACCATTAAATAGTGGACTATAGCTTTTGAAATCACTACTTGTAGCATTCCATTTTAAAAGGTTATCTACTCTTGTTTCACTGCTTTTTGTTCCCGCACAAATAATTGGGATAGTTCCAGAGGTGGAATCGCTCATACACTCTGCTTGAGCAAAATTAGTATTTAAAACTAAGGCTAGTGAACTTGCTACGATAGGGGTAAAGAGTTTAAATTTTTTATTTGTTTTCATTGATTATTTCTCCTTGTTAAAAAATGTATTATTAATTTTTTAATAAAAAATATCCTTATCACCTATATTATAATATTTAAATAAATATCTAGCGGGGCGGGGGGTATTTTGTAAAAATTTTTATTTTTTTTGCTTTCTTTTGTAATAAAAATTATTTTTTTGAATACAGCTTATGCAAGTGGGAGACATTTTGTTTTTATTTCTAGCTTTTAATTTCTCATCTTTGTTTATAATCTTTAATCAATCTTTTTATGCAATAGTATTATTACTATTAAAATAATAGGATTTTTAATATAAGAGGAGTTATAATATATCCTTGCATAACTTCTTAAAATACTTAAATTTTTATTTTTAAGTTTTAATCTGTGGTTTTTATTTTTTAAATCTTTTTTATTTCTAATTTCTAATCTACGATTCTTGATTTCTATTTTATAGCTTTAGTTAGATTTGATTTTCAATCTAGTTTTGTTTAGTTTTATT
>NZ_JAJTMY010000009.1 GCF_021300615.1 Helicobacter anatolicus | reverse complement strand
ATTATCAACTCTCAATATCCCAAACCTATTATTGTTAGCCAAAAGATGATTTTAAATTTTTTAAAAGCAGAGTGAAAGTGCGATTTAATTTACAAGATTTTTAATTTAAAATCCTCACCATTCTCACTCTCTGCCCTTTATCTCACACATTTTCTACGATTTTCTATATTTTTTCAATTTTTCTATAAAATTAAGTTTATTTTAAGTAATTAATGTGTAATATTTCAATTCCTAAAGCGGAACGAGCTTTAAAAACTTGTAAACTTCCTTTTTAAAATGAATACATTTTACTAAGTTTTGTTTAATGATTTTGAAGATAGTTTTATAATTTAGGTTGTTCTTTTACTAAATAAAATTGTTTTTTATGTGAAGTAAAACTTACTTGACATCATTATATTTTATTTTGGTAGTGATCTTTGAAATCTAAGCAAGAGATTTAAGTTTTTTTATATAGATTATTTTGTTTTACAAATCAATCAGTTTTAATTTTAATTAAAGCTTTTTTAAGACTTAAACTCTTAGTGTTATTTATACAACTCTGTTTATACTTTTATAAAAGTCTAAACTTGTGATAAGAGCTAAGAGTTCAGGAAAAATTTTTCCATTTTTTTATGGAGAGTTTGATCCTGGCTCAGAGTGAACGCTGGCGGCGTGCCTAATACATGCAAGTCGAACGATGAAACTTTTAGCTTGCTAGAAGTGGATTAGTGGCGCACGGGTGAGTAATGCATAGGTTATGTGCCCCATAGTCTGGGATAGCCACTGGAAACGGTGATTAATACTAGATACTCCCTACGGGGGAAAGTTTTTCGCTATGGGATCAGCCTATGTCCTATCAGCTTGTTGGTGAGGTAATGGCTCACCAAGGCTATGACGGGTATCCGGCCTGAGAGGGTGATCGGACACACTGGAACTGAGACACGGTCCAGACTCCTACGGGAGGCAGCAGTAGGGAATATTGCTCAATGGGCGAAAGCCTGAAGCAGCAACGCCGCGTGGAGGATGAAGGTTTTAGGATTGTAAACTCCTTTTCTAAGAGAAGATTATGACGGTATCTTAGGAATAAGCACCGGCTAACTCCGTGCCAGCAGCCGCGGTAATACGGAGGGTGCAAGCGTTACTCGGAATCACTGGGCGTAAAGAGCGCGTAGGCGGAGTAATAAGTCAGATGTGAAATCCTGTAGCTTAACTACAGAACTGCATTTGAAACTATTACTCTAGAGTGTGGGAGAGGTAGGTGGAATTCTTGGTGTAGGGGTAAAATCCGTAGAGATCAAGAGGAATACTCATTGCGAAGGCGACCTGCTGGAACACTACTGACGCTGATGCGCGAAAGCGTGGGGAGCAAACAGGATTAGATACCCTGGTAGTCCACGCCCTAAACGATGAATGCTAGTTGTTGGGGTGCTTGTCACTCCAGTAATGCAGTTAACACATTAAGCATTCCGCCTGGGGAGTACGGTCGCAAGATTAAAACTCAAAGGAATAGACGGGGACCCGCACAAGCGGTGGAGCATGTGGTTTAATTCGAAGATACGCGAAGAACCTTACCTAGGCTTGACATTGATAGAATCTGCTAGAGATAGCGGAGTGTCTAGTTTACTAGACCTTGAAAACAGGTGCTGCACGGCTGTCGTCAGCTCGTGTCGTGAGATGTTGGGTTAAGTCCCGCAACGAGCGCAACCCTCGTCCTTAGTTGCTAGCAGTTCGGCTGAGCACTCTAAGGAGACTGCCTTCGTAAGGAGGAGGAAGGTGAGGACGACGTCAAGTCATCATGGCCCTTACGCCTAGGGCTACACACGTGCTACAATGGGGTGTACAAAGAGAAGCAATACCGCGAGGTGGAGCAAATCTCAAAAACATCTCTCAGTTCGGATTGTAGTCTGCAACTCGACTACATGAAGCTGGAATCGCTAGTAATCGTGAATCAGCTATGTCACGGTGAATACGTTCCCGGGTCTTGTACTCACCGCCCGTCACACCATGGGAGTTGTATTCGCCTTAAGCCGGGATGCTAAACTGGCTACCGTCCACGGCGGATGCAGCGACTGGGGTGAAGTCGTAACAAGGTAACCGTAGGTGAACCTGCGGTTGGATCACCTCCTTTCTAGAGATATAGTTAAGATATTCGTTTATCTTAATGTTAATTAGAAAAATAATAGGGTATAAAAGAAATTTAACTCTTGCTTAGTTTTCAGAGATTAAGATCAAATTGAAATATAGTCATTGTAGGGGCTTATAGCTCAGGTGGTTAGAGCGCACCCCTGATAAGGGTGAGGTCAGAGGTTCAAGTCCTCTTAAGCCCACCATTTATTAGATAAGGGGAATTAGCTCAGCTGGGAGAGCGCCTGCTTTGCACGCAGGAGGTCAGCGGTTCGATCCCGCTATTCTCCACCATAGTTTTAGTTTAATGTAAGTTCTATATAAATCAGAGATGAATTTGATATAATAGCATTTACATTAGGCTAAGCCTAAGTGTTTTTTAAATTAATATTGTTAAGCCTATGAAATAGTAATAAGACTACAATTACCTCTGTTTTTATTGAATATACATTCAATAAGGCAGTGATAACTTTAGAATACTTATATATTTTATCCATACTTTAAAAGCATATTAAGATACTTTGTAAGATCTTATGTGAAAATAAGCTTTTAAGGGCAGATGGTGGATGCCTTGGAAGAGAGAGGCGATGAAGGACGTACTAGACTGCGATAAGCTACGGGGAGCTGTCAAGAAGCTTTGATCCGTAGATTTCCGAATGGGGCAACCCAACTAGCAATAGCTAGTTACCTTAAATGGAGCGAACCTAGCGAAGTGAAACATCTCAGTAGCTAGAGGAAAAGAAATCAAACGAGATTCTCTTAGTAGCGGCGAGCGAACGGGGAAGAGGGCAAACCGAATGCTTGCATTCGGGGTTGAGGACTGCAATATCCACTTGTATTATTTAGTAGAATTACCTGGAAAGGTAAGCGACACAGGGTGATAGCCCCGTATACGAAAAGTAATACATAGGTAGCAGGATCCAGAGTAGGCCAGGACACGTGAAATCCGGGCTGAAGCCGGGGAGACCACTCTCCAACCCTAAATACTACTCTCTTACCGATAGTGCACAAGTACCGTGAGGGAAAGGTGAAAAGAACCGCAGTGAGCGGAGTGAAATAGAACCTGAAACCATCTGCCTACAATCATTCAGAGCCCTATGATTTATCAGGGTGATGGACTGCCTTTTGCATAATGATCCTGCGAGTTGTGGTATCTGGCAAGGTTAAGCAAACGCGAAGCCGTAGCGAAAGCGAGTCTGAAAGGGCGCTTAGTCAGATGCTGCAGACCCGAAGCTGAGTGATCTATCCATGGCCAAGTTGAAGTAAGTGTAATAGCTTATGGAGGACTGAACTCGTACCCATTGAAACGGGTTGGGATGAGCTGTGGATAGGGGTGAAAGGCCAAACAAACTCAGTGATAGCTGGTTCTCTTCGAAATATATTTAGGTATAGCCTCAAGTAATAGTAATAGGGGGTAGAGCTCTGATTGGGCTAGGGCTGCTCACCGCGGTACCAAACCCTGTCAAACTTCGAATACCTATTACCGTATCTTGGGAGTCAGGCGGTGGGTGATAAAATCAATCGTCGAAAGGGGAACAACCCAGACTAGCAAATAAGGTCCCTAAGTTCTATTCTAAGTGGAAAAAGATGTGGAGTTACTTAGACAACCAGGAGGTTGGCTTAGAAGCAGCCATCCTTTAAAGAAAGCGTAACAGCTCACTGGTCTAGTGATTCTGCGCTGAAAATATAACGGGGCTAAGATAGACACCGAATTTCTAGATTGTGCTTGCACAGTGGTAGAAGAGCGTTCGTATCAGCGTTGAAGGTATACCGGTAAGGAGTGCTGGAGCGATGCGAAGTGAGCATGCAGGAATGAGTAGCGATAAAATATGTGGGAATCATATTCGCCGTAAATCTAAGGTTTCCTACGCTATGCTCGTCATCGTAGGGTTAGTCGGGTCCTAAGACAAGTCAGAAATGGGTAGTCGATGGCAAATGGGTTAATATTCCCATACCAACCATTGTGTGCGATGGGGGGACGCATAGGGTTAAGTGCGCTAACTGATGGAATAGTTAGTTTAAGGGTGTAAGTTGGGAGATAGGAAAATCCGCTCCTGTATCACAAGCCTGATGAGCTCTTTGAAATCTTCGGATGGATTTGAGTGTCACTGATACCGTCGTGCCAAGAAAAGCCTCTAAGTTTAGCAATGGTTGCCCGTACCGTAAACCGACACAGGTAGATGAGATGAGTATTCTAAGGCGCGTGAAAGAACTCTGGTTAAGGAACTCTGCAAACTAGCACCGTAAGTTCGCGATAAGGTGTGCCTACGCAAGTAGGTCTCAGCAAAGAGTCCCTCCCGACTGTTTACCAAAAACACAGCACTTTGCAAACTCGTAAGAGGAAGTATAAGGTGTGACGCCTGCCCGGTGCTCGAAGGTTAAGAGGATTAGTCAGCAGCAATGTGAAGCTTTGAATTGAAGCCCGAGTAAACGGCGGCCGTAACTATAACGGTCCTAAGGTAGCGAAATTCCTTGTCGGTTAAATACCGACCTGCATGAATGGCGTAACGAGATGGGAGCTGTCTCAACCAGGGATTCAGTGAAATTGTAGTGGAGGTGAAAATTCCTCCTACCCGCGGCAAGACGGAAAGACCCCGTGGACCTTTACTACAGCTTGGCACTGCCGATGGGAGCATTATGCGCAGGATAGGTGGGAGGCTTTGAAATCTTCACTCTGGTGGAGATGGAGCCATCCTTGAGATACCACCCTTAATGTTTCTGTCTGCTAACTGGCTTGAGTTATCCTCAAGCAGGACAATGCCTGGTGGGTAGTTTGACTGGGGCGGTCGCCTCCTAAAAAGTAACGGAGGCTTGCAAAGGTTGGCTCATTGCGGTTGGAAATCGCAAGTTGAGTGTAATGGCATAAGCCAGCCTGACTGTAAGACAAACAAGTCGAGCAGAGACGAAAGTCGGTCATAGTGATCCGGTGGTTCTGTGTGGAAGGGCCATCGCTCAAAGGATAAAAGGTACCCCGGGGATAACAGGCTGATCTCCCCCAAGAGCTCACATCGACGGGGAGGTTTGGCACCTCGATGTCGGCTCATCGCATCCTGGGGCTGGAGCAGGTCCCAAGGGTATGGCTGTTCGCCATTTAAAGCGGTACGCGAGCTGGGTTCAGAACGTCGTGAGACAGTTCGGTCCCTATCTGCCGTGGGCGTAGGAAAGTTGAGGAGAGCTGTCCCTAGTACGAGAGGACCGGGATGGACATGCCACTAGTGTACCAGTTGTTCTGCCAAGGGCATCGCTGGGTAGCTACGCATGGATGTGATAACCGCTGAAAGCATCTAAGCGGGAAGCCAACTCCAAGATTAACTTTCCCTTAAGGTCGCAAGAAGACTACTTGCTTGATAGGTTGGGTGTGTAAGTGTAGTAATACATTTAGCTGACCAATACTAATAGACCGTTTGGCTTATTTTTATGTGATAAATGATAAGTATTTGTTATCACTGCCTTATTGAGTGTATAAGTCTTATTACTTTTGGCTTGATATTTGAGATTTCTTTGAGTATCCTAGGAAGATGGAATTAAGAACAAATAGTTTGTTTTTAATTCCCTTTTCCTTGTGTCTATAGAGAGAAGGAAACACCCAGCTCCATTCCGAACCTGGAAGTTAAGCTTCTCTTCGCTGATGATACTGCACCTTTCAGGTGTGGAAATGTAGGTCGATGCAGGGTTAGGGAAATCTTCTTATTTCTTTTATAGAATACACTTTCATTCTTATTATTTATTTTTTGTAATATTGTTTAAGTTTTTAGATTATGTTAAAAGACAAGACTTTTATAAATACTGTTTGATAGTGCAATATAATGTTAACTAATATTCTTTAGATTGATTTAATTTTATTAATAGTGTAGATGGTTAGTAAAAATTTTAAAAAAGACAACTAA
>NZ_JAJTMY010000008.1 GCF_021300615.1 Helicobacter anatolicus | reverse complement strand
TTGTTTTTAAGGTTACATCAAACTCTGCATGTTTTTCTTTATTATCTCGGCTTCTTTCTAGTGCTACAACATCACCTACAAAAAGACCTTCTATTACAATTGTGTCTTTAAAGTTATTGCTTGTGCGATTTGTTGTGAGAGTGAGGATTGGATCTGTCTCTTTTGAAATAAAGTAATTTTTATAAGTATTAAGGAAAGAAATATTTTCACCATTAGAGTTTGTAATCATTCTATCTTTTAGTGTGAGTTTGATACCATCTTGATAAGTTACACCTAGGACTTTGGAATTTGTATTGGAAACATCAGTACTTCCATTAGCAAAGCTGTCTTTGCCACCATTACCCTCACCTTCTTCTGCTTCTTTCATCGCACTTATATTATTACCATTTGCAAAGATAAAGTTTGTGGTGCTGCTATTGTCATAATCTACATTTGCACCTACATTTACTTGTCCTTGAACAACAATATTAGTTTCTGCTTGTTTTTTTGCAGTGACATTGAAAATTGATGTTCCTGCAGCACTTAATGCACTTGCTCCATTTTCTCTTAGAACGATATTGGTTTTACCATTATCATTTATAAGATTTCCTGATTGGGTACCACTAAAAGGAATTTGTGTAGTATTATTTTCTCCCTCTTTGCTAGGTGCAATGATTGCAGAAGGCAACCAAATACTATCTTCAAAGATAATATTATTGCTTCCACCATTTGTGGTGATATTACCTGCTAAACCTAGCTTAACACCTGTGGTTGCTTCTCCTGCTGCTCCCTCTGCTCCCTCTGCTCCCTCTAGCATTACTGTAGGTTGCATTGCATTTTTTCCACCTTTGATAAAGATGTTGTTTGTTCCGCCACTGTTATTTTTATCGAAATTATTATCAATATGTCCTGCAATAACAGATTGGAAGCTTTCTTGTAAAGAAAAGCCTTGATTAGCACTTGGATTACTGATAAGTCCTTGTAATTTTTTTAATACAGAAGCTGCATCAGCAAAATCAGTATTTTGGCTTAGATCTAAATAAAGATTATTGTTTCCAGAAATTGCAGTTCCTAAGACTTTAGCTCCTCCTTCTTCTTTTAATTTACCGATAATGTAGTTTTGAGGGGCTGTAGCATCTGCTGCTGCTATTGCTACTACTTCTTCTTTTTTCTCTTCATCTACTTCTGGCATTGAAGCTGTGGCTAAAATTGTTGCATCTGCTTTATAAGAAATAAAGTTTTCTCCATCTTTTGCAGTGCTTACACCATTTTTGATATAAAGTTTTCCAGTGATTGCATTTGTATCACTAGTCATATCTAGCTCATTAATTTTTACAAAGCCATTGCCTCCATTAGTGTTAGGAGTGTATTCTACTAAGCCTTTTACAAGATAATTTTTTCCTGAAGTATTAAGAGTGATATTATCAATTACAAGGTCATTATTTGCTCCATCAACTGAGATGAAGTTATTTTTTCTACCATTTGTAGAGTTATTGTTTCCTATAATGCTTACATTTTCAAACTTTACATTATCTTTAAATAAAATCACATTTTCAGAAGTACTGTTTCCACTTTCCGCTTTGATGGCTGTATTTTTTAGTGTGATGGTTGGTGTTGTATCTGCTTGCTTACCTAGTGTTCCCATCTCTGTACTTTTTCCTACCAAAATATAGTTTTTTCCACCCCAGCGTGCAATAATATCTCCATCTAGGCTTAGTTTTTCAGCATTGATATAGTTTTGTCCTGCATTAGCATCAATTTTTCCTGTAATATCCATTTCTTGGAAATCAATGTGATTTTGTGCAGAAGTGTTAGATGCTGAAATTACATTTGCCCATCTTTGATTTGTGATTGTGAGTTTTCCATTTGCACGATTGCTAGGATCTAGGAATTTATAATTTTGGTTTTGTTGGAGTGTATAAACATCTTTGATTTTTTTGATATTTGTACCGTCATTGATTAAAGTAATATCACTTGGTGTATTTGTCGTTAATATATTTTTTCCAATGTAGTTAATACCCTTTGATCCTGTGATATTTGTAAGTGTGATAGTGTTGTTTTCACCATCTAAAGAAATGAAGTTTTTGGCTCTATTTCCACCATTATTGTTTTTTCCTTCAGCTCTAATTTCATTGAGATTTATTGTTGTACTAGTTCCTTCAAGCTTGATGTAGTTGATTTTATCTGTATTATCATTATCCCTATTATGCGCAGTGATAGAAAGGGTGGAATTTTGCATCATAGCACCATCTGCATCTGCACCAATAGTATTTTTACCTTTTAAATAGATGTGATTAACTGATGGATTTCCATTTCTCCCTGCTAGGATATTACCAGTAATATTATTTGTGGATTCTATGCTTGTAGATGCTGTAGGAGCTTGTGCTTCTCCATCTTTTTTAACTGTTGTTTCTGCGATTGCACCATCTATACCTAGAGTGATATAGTTTGTTCCATTTTCTGCGGTGATATCTTTGATGATATTTGTTATGCCTGTGCTATTGCTTGCATTATCTCCACCATTAGTGGCGTTAATAGAGATGATTTTGTTGGCACTTCCGCCATTTGCTTGAATTGTTCCATTAATTGTGTTGGAATTGCTAGACTTAGATTCAGGAGAAGAATCAGATGCAGTCATGTTAGATGTTTTAGGGGCAAATACTATAATGTTAGAGCCAGAATTAGTAATAATATTGCCTGTAATTGTGTTATTTCCATTGCTATTAAAGATTATGACATTAGAACCAGATCCAGCGGTAATATTACCTGTAATTGTATTGGTTCCATTGCCATTAAAAGTTATTGTATTATTTCCTGTTCCAAAGTAAAAATTTCTAGCAAATATATTCCCTGTAATTGTATTGGTTCCTGTTCCATTAAAAATGATGTAATTAGCTCTTCCGCTAGAAGAGATGACATTTTCATTGTTATTGCTTGAGATAATTGATGCATTTTGAGTCCCATCAAAAGTAATGCGATTATAAATTCTCTTTTCTCTATTTCCAAAACTTTTGCCATAACTATCTGTGTTTGTATAAATTAATCCAGTGATCTCTCCTCCTTTTTCAAAATGAATTTCATTTTGTCCACCATTGATAAGACTGATTGATCCTACTAGTTTGGCATTTTCTCCTTGAAAGGTTACTTTATTATATCCTTCTCTTGTACGAGTGTCATAACCAGAGCTTATGTTTCCTTTCATGGATCCATGTTCAAAAGTTACATGATTTCCATTCTCAGTATGCAGTTCTGCACTCCATCCAGGTCCAGTTCCATAGGAAGTAATATTCCCAGTTAAAACGAAGTTATCCTCACTATTTTTTGAAGCTGGAGTATTTGAAGTTTGAGCTTTAAAAGTGACTTGCTTTTTTTGGAAATCATTGGCTTCGCTTGTTGTAGAGTGTCCGATATTTCCTTCCATAACCGCACCATCTTCAAAATTAACGATAAGATCACCTGTTTGTTCTCCTCCATTTTCTCCATTAGCATTTCTGATATTTCCTTTTAGCCCACCATCTTTGATGGTGATAGTCATGTTATTTTGATCGTCTTTACGAGTATAGATATCTCCCTCAATTCTTCCCTCTTTATTACCTGTAAAATCAATAGTAAGTTTATTTTCGCTACCATTAGCGACCCATCCTGAGCCGATATTGCCTCTTAAGCTTCCGTGATTAAATTTGATTGTATTATTTCCACTTGCGCCAGAAAGAGTGACACTTCCTTTTAGATCATAATTAAGTGTGGCTGAGAAAGTGTTTTCTTGTCCACTTCCACCAGCTTTTTGATTAGTAATTTTTAGATGTCCTGCAAATGATGTCGCACCATCTGGAGCATCTTGTAAATCTAGAGTGAAATTTTTGCCAGTTTGATTATTGTAATCAACTATGAGGTTTCCTTGTCCATTGGTATTCATCTGGATACCTTTTTGGTTACCTTTGATTAAAACAGAATTGGTATCATTTCCTACTGTTAAAACAGCTTTTTCAGCCGTTGAGCTATTTTCTTTCTGGATACTATTGCCACTATCCATAAATTTAAAAGTAAGACTTTCAATAGGTTGCGACCCTCCATCATGAAGCACAGGCATATAAGTTTTTATCGGTGGTTTAGTTTGCCCACCATTCCATGCTAGAATCTTATCTACTTTTGTCTCGTTGTCTTTTGTTCCAGCGCAGAGTATGGGAGTTCCGCTTGAGCTAGTACAAGTATCTGCATATGCACTTCCACTACCTAGAATTAAAGCTAGTGAGCTTGCTACAATGGGCGTAAAGAATTTAAGTTTTTTATTTTGTTTTGTTTTCACGATTATTTCTCCTTGTTGATAAAAAATATCCCTGTGATTTATATTATAGTATTTAAATAAATATCCAGCGGGGGGGGGGGGGTAATATTTTATAAAAATTTTATTTTTTTCAAAATATATAGAAATTATTAAAAATTATTTTATTTATATTGTTTATGTAGATGATAGGAATTAAAAATAAATCTTGTTAGTCAAAAAGACTAACAAGCAAAATCTATGCTTTTTTCTTTGCAAAATAGATTTTGATAATAAGATCAAGTAATACAATACCACCACCAATAATCATCATAGAATCTGGCAAGATTCTAAACCACATCCATGCATCGACAGCTTCTAAAGTTTCGCGTAATCTTGCAAAATAATAGCCTTTTTCAAATGCTACTTGTGTTTGATGGAAACCAATGATAAGTGTAGGGATACTATAGATTACAACACCAATTGTAAGTAGCCAGAATCCAACTTTGCTAAGATAATCACTCCACTCTAATCCTTTCGCTAATGCATTGGCTTTTGCGGTCATATAAACAAAGGCATATGCGATAAAGCCAAATGCACCAAGCATTGCTACATGTCCATGCGGGATAATGAGATAGGTTCCGTGAGAATAGTAGTTGATGATTGGTGTGTTGATTACCATACCAAGCCATCCAGCGCCTAGCCAGTTTAAGAAAGCACTGCCTGCTAACCATAAGAATGGCACGCCCCATTCAAATTTTTTACCCATTTCTTTAATATGTTTTTGTTCTTTGATTGCTTCAATCATTAGTATTACAAGTGGAAGTGGCTCTAAAGCGGAGAAAATACCACCAATTGCAATCCAATGGCTATCAGCACCTTGCCACCAATAATGATGTCCTACGCCTAATACACCTGTAAGTACAATCAATACAAGTTCAAAAAGCATCACTCTAGTTGCGATGGATTTTTTTACTAAACCAAGTGCAACGGATAAGAAGGCGATAACACCAGATGCAAACATTTCAAAGGTAAGTTCAACCCAAAGATGCACAACCCACCAACGATAATAATCATCTACTGTAAAGTTTGGAATAATTTTATGTATAGGCATCATTCCAGAGATATAAAGTGTAGCAATACCAAAGGCAGACCAAATAATTGTTCCTACTAAAATATCTTGTTTTGCTTTTCTAATCGTAGTAAATACCATTAAAAACCAGAATACAAGACCAATCAATAAGCCAATATCCCATACTCTACCAAGCTCAAGATATTCTCTACCTTCGCTACCAAACCAAAACCAAGTTTCTCTTAAGTAGCCTTGAGTTCCAAGATAGATACCAATAAGTCCGCCACCGCCAACAACAAGCAATGCAATCCAAAGAATATCTACTAGTTTGGGGAATTTTAAATCTTTTCCACTTACTAAAGGCGCGATAAATAAGCCACCTACAAGCCAACCAATAGTTACCCAGATAATTGCAATGTTGATGTGCAATTGTCTTACTACATTAAAAGGTAGTAATTCTTGTGAGATGATAAAGTCATCTCCTGGATTAGCATAGATATGCGCTAGATATCCACCTAAAACTAATTGTATAAAACTAAATAATGCGACAATAGGCACATATTTTAGAAGTTTTTCTTGAGATTTGAAAATACTTGTAATTTTTAAAGGTTCTGCTAGAGAATCTGTATCTGTGCTTCTTGGCTTGATGAGATATTCATAGCTAATCCATAAAACAAGTATTGTTAGGGGCCATAACCATAGCCATTCCCAAAGACTAATTGATTGAGATTCCCAAGTAGCATTTTGATCAATAAGTGGTTCATTGGGCCAGTTATTTGACCAAGTAGTCTCTTTAGTAGGGCGATAAGTAGTTGCTACTAAATAAGACCAGTCAAAAAATGCAATAATTTCCTTTGCTTCTTCTTGGGTGATAACTTTTCCTCTGTATCCCCAATCTGCATTACCATTTACTAGAAAATCAATCATGTCTTTTTCTACTATTTTGAAAGCTTGTGTAGCTTCATCAGAATAAGTTACACCACTTTCTTGAAGTTGAACAGATCTTGTATCATTGATTACTTTTGTTTTAATAATTGCTTTTTCTTCTTCAGAAAGAGATTCTAAAGATTTTTGATATTCTTTTTGTGCAAAGATTTCATAAAGAGCTATTAATTTTTTATGCATTAGTTCTGTTGTAAAGTCTGGTCCCATATAAGAGCCCATGCCAAGGAGAGTTCCATAACCCATTAAACCAAATTCTTGAAAAAACCCTTTTCCATTGATGATATTTTCTTGTGTGTAAAGAGTTTCACCTGAAGTGCTTTTTACTGAATTAGGCAATGGAGGGACTTCTTTTCCTAGATTAGCGCTGAAATAAATTAGTATAGTAGTTGTTAAAATAGCGATAATCCAAAAAGCTCCTTGCAAACTTTTTTTATTTAAAAATTTATCTAACATCTTTTCCTTCCTAATAAAAAATCCTCGATATTATTTTTTTAATTAAATATATATCGAGGGGCGATATTTTATAAAAATTTTCATTTAAAAAAATATAAATAGATAAAAATTAGAAATTTGTAAAAATTTTTAAGTAATTTAAAGGGGTAGTTGTTTGATAGTTTTGTTGATAGGGTAGGGGGTAGGGTGGCAAAATGAAATCAAGAAAATATTTTTATGTGCATTTAGTTTTTTTGTTTATGAGCTTTGTTTTTATAACAAATTGAGAAATAATAAAAGTTTTTGCTATTTTATTTTGTGAAAAAACTATTGATTGTAGGTTTTTTAAAAATAGTAGGGGAATAAGGAATGTTAGCAGGCAAGGAACTTAAAAAAAGTGGCAAAAATTTAGCCGGTATTTCTTAGACCTTGTGCGATTCCTACTATAGTGCTGTGAATTTCTTCCATGAGGCGTAGTTTTTGTTTGTCATAGCTAGATTTTTTATAGCGAGCAATGAGTTCAATTTGTAATAAATTTAGCGCAGTTACAGAGGGCTTACGCATAAAAATAGATTCTCTAATTTCTTGTTGAGAATCTAGAAGTATATTTTCATCGCGTATGAGCAAAATATACTCCATGGTTTTTTTATATTCTTTTTCTATGGAATTCCAGATTTTATTTTTTAGTGTTTCATCTTCGACGAATTGATTGTAAAGTTTTGCAATTTCTAAATCTACTTTTAAAAATGCTTGAGAGATATTATCAATTGTGGCTTTAAAAAAATCAGATTCTAAATAATATTGCCTTAGCACTGAAGTGTCTTTGATGGATTCTAATCCGCTACCAAGTCCATACCATGCGGGGATTATGCTGCGATTTTGTGTCCAAGCAAATACCCAAGGAATGGCGCGTAAATCTTCAATTTTTGTGCTTTCTTTGCGTTTGCTAGGGCGTGATCCTAGGTTTAGTTGCTGAATAAAATCAATAGGTGTAGAGGCTTTGAAATAATCAATGAATCCTTTTGTCTCATAGATAAGTTCGCGGTATTTTTGGTAGGAATTTTCTGAGATTTTTTGCATTTGTTTGTTGTGGATATTGCTTTGTTGGCAAAATTGCATATCTAGCTTATTATGTGTGATTGCATGTGTGCAAAAAGCATCAAAGCAGGATTTTTTCATTAATGCACTTAGCGTGTTTGCAAAATTAAAATTTGCACTAATAGGGCTTAGGTATTTAGAGCTTATCATTTCGCCTTGTTCAGTTACTTTTAAAAGCCCATTTACACTTTTTGGCGGTGCTGCAAGAAGTGCGGATTCTAAAGTTCCGCCACCACGACTAACACTTCCACCTTTACCATGGAAAAGGTGGAAATGGATTTGTAGCTTTTCACCTAGTGTGATGAGATTTGAAATTGCACTATAAAGATTGTAATTACTTGCAAAGATTCCTCCATCTTTACTAGAATCTGAATAGCCTACCATGATTTCTTGTGTGTAGTTGCAATCTAAAAGATAGGTAGAGTAGTGTGGGTTTTGGTGCAGGGTTTGCATAATATTGCTTGCTTGTTTTAAATCATTGATAGTTTCAAAAAGAGGGGTGATAGCAATTTGTGCTTTGTGCCCTGGATTCCAAAGTTTGGTTTGCTTGATAAACCAAAGAATGATTAATAAATCGCTTGCATCTGTGGTCATAGAAAGAATGAAAGAGTGCAAGAAATTTTCAGAGAGATTTTCTTTGCCCCATTTGATTGTAAGGAAAATATCAATAATATTTTGTGTATTTTGGCTTAGAGAGGGGAGGAGTTCAGGGAGCGAGGTTTGGGAATTTAGTGCAATGTTTAAGATTTTTATTTTTTTTGATTCTTCAAAAGTGGGAAAATTATTATCACAAATCCCCATAAGGCAAAAAATCTCGCTAATTGCTTCAATAAAAACGCTTTTGTGCTCTCTAAAATCTAATTTTAAAAGATAAAAATCACCAAGCAAAACAAGGCGTCTAAATTCTTTAAGTCCTTGTGTGCATTCTTTTGGAAGATTTGCAATTAAAAGGTTGATATCATCAATTAATTCTTTGGAGTTTTTATAGACAAAATCATCTTTCCAGTTGGTGTTGATGTTTGTGAGGCGGTTTTTGAGTTTTTGCTTCATGAGAAATAATTTTGCTCTAAATGGTTCTTTGCTGTGGAGTTTGTTGCTTATTGTGCTTAGATGTTGTTTTTGTGAAATGATAGATTCTTGTAGAGAATCTGAAATTTCGCAGAAATCTTGAGAGATAGAGAGTTCGCGAATGAGTTGCTCGGTTTTTTTGATATAGAGATTGATGATGAGTTGGTGTTGGGTTTTCATTACTTGCATCATAAGTTCATTGCTGACAAAAGGGTTGCCATCTCTATCTCCACCAATCCAGCTTCCTAATTGTATGGGGGATTTTTCTAGGGGTTTTTCTAAGGTATTTTCTAGCACTTCTAGCACTTTTTGTGCACTTTGGATAATTGTAGTTTCTATAATGTATAAAAGATTGTCTAGTTCAAATAAAACTTCAAGTTTTTCACTTCTGACAAGATGGGTTTGCCATAAAAGATTCAGGCGGTATTTGATGTGATTTATCGGTTCTTTGTCATGAAGTTCAAAAATTTTATAAAGATCTTGATCGATTGCATAATGTGCTTCCAAAAAAGTACGGCGTCTAGATTCTGTGGGGTGTGCGGTGAAAACAGGATAAAATTCCATATTTTGGATAATTTCTTGTATATCTTTAGAATCAAAACCTTGATGGATAAGGTCATTATAAGTTTGTGTGATTTTTTCTAAGGGTTTTGTGGTTTTGATATTAAAGCGTTCTTCAATGATGTTTAATAAAATATTATAGAGGGAAAAGGCTTTGATAAGATCTAGGGTTTTATGATTTTGCATAATTTCTGTAAGCATTGCTGGGGTGGGTGAATTATCTTGCTTCATGAAGGCTTGAAAAAACTTTGTAACTAGTGGATCTTTTTGTTTTAAAATATCAAGCATTAAGTCTGAGACAAATTGTTTTTCTTTTTGAAAATCTAGCATTTTTTCCCTTTTTAGTGTTGTTTTTACCGACAAATTATATAATTAAATCATAAAAAAATGAGGTAGTATGAGGCTAGAGTTTTTACATAATTATCCAATAAATCATGAGGCAAATTCCTTGCTTATGCAAGAAGATTTTCCTAATCGCAGTATTTTTATCCAAAAAAAAGATTATAAAGAGGAATTAGCACAAAAGTTTGGGGCAAAATTTGCCTTTCCTATAGGGTTTGATGTTTTTGGACTTTTGGGATTTTTTTGCTTTTTAGGTAAGAAAATTGCGTATGGGATTGGAAATCATCAACAGATATTTTTGGCAGCAAAAAATAAGAATGGTAAAAAAATTGCACTCAAAAAAGATACTGGGGAAATAGATTTTGAGAGCTTAGAAGAGGCTATTAGGGAGGGTTGTGAGGTTTTTGTTTTACCCAGCATTAATCAAGATATTTTTAGTCGCAATGATTGTAAAAAAGTGTTGTTATTTTTGCAAGAAAAATGCAAGGATTTTATTTTAGTGATTGATGTTACGCTTAGTGTAAGTTTGGGGGAGTTTGATAGGGTTGATGATGATAGAGTGTTTTATCTTCTACAGGGGGAGAATTTAGGATTGCTTCGTAATTTTGGAATGGTTTTTACACAAAGGGATATAGAAATTCCTTTTGTTTTGCAAAATGAGAGGATTTATGAGGCGTTTTTATTAGCATTAGAAAAAAGAATAAAGATAAAACCTTGGAGTAAAAAAGAGTTTTTTGCAATTTGTAGGGAAAATTTGGGTGATAAGGTAGGATTATTTACCCCTTTAGAAAATAGTGCTACAAATACTTTGGCATTGCGTTTTGATAAGATTAAAGCAAGGGTGTTATTACAAGATTTATTTATACAAAATATCTATGGTGCAAATGGGCAGGAATGTTTGTTTGGATTATTTCGTCCTTCTTTTGTGTTGCAAGAAATGGGATACTTGCAAGATGAAAGTAGGGAACTTTTAGCATTAAGTGCGGCAGAAATTTTGGATATAAGAGAAGTGGCAAATAGAATTTGTGAGAGTTATTTGCAAATCACAACACTAGGAATCTAGTAAAATTTAATCTTTAATGTATTAAAAGAGTGCATTAAAAAGTTGGTTTTATGTCTAGTTTTTAGGAATTTAGGCAAAGCTTGATGATAAAAATGGCTATCAATGGCATGACAAACTTTGATTTATAAAAAAATGAGGGGGTAATACCCCTTTTAAGTTTAGATAAACTGCTCAATTTCTTTAGAATCTTTTTCTAGCTTTTGCAATTTTTCCAAACGATCTTTTTGCAATTTTTCTGCAAGTTTTGTATCTTGTAGGGCTAGAATTTGGATTGCAAAATAGGCTGCATTAATTGCTCCTGCCTTACCTAATGCAAGAGTGCCAACAGGCATGCCACTTGGCATTTGCACCGTGCTTAATAATGCATCTAAACCATCTAGTGCCCCACCAGTAAGTGGCACTCCGATTACTGGTTTTGTTGTCATTGATGCAATTGCTCCTGCAAGGTGTGCGGCCATTCCCGCAGCACCAATAAAGACTTTTGCGCCTTTTTTTTCCGCTTCTTTAACATAGTTTTTTGCTCTCTCAGGACTTCTGTGTGCTGATGCAATCAAAACTTCATAGGGCACTTCAAATTTTTTGAGTATCTCGATACATTCTGACATTATCTTATAATCGCTTTTACTTCCCATAATAATGCTTACAAAATTCATAATATTCCTTAAAAATTTTAAATATTTTTGGTATTGTAGCAAAGTAATTTTTAATCCATAATATAGGGGAGAGAATATGAAAATTATCATGATATTTTTTAGTGTTTTATTTTGTGCTTTTGCAAACACAACAAGTGTAGCACAGGCATTAAAAAACAATAGCTTTTTGGGAAGATGGAAGGTTGTTGCAGTTGATATTGATGGTAGTCGTATAAATGCACCTTATAGCAATTCTTTTTTGGAGTTTAAAGAGGGGCGATATGTGGGATTTTTGGGATGTAATAATTTTTTTGGAAATTATGGTGTAATAGAGCAGAGGCATGTAACAATAATTAGTGGCGGAGCTACTAAAAAAATGTGTGAGTCTGTGCTTAGTAATTTTGAAATGAATTTTTTACGATTTTTTTATGGGGATTTTTTAAGTAAAAAAGTGCAGGGGTTTTTATTGTTAAAAAATGAACGCATGCAAATTTGGCTGAAGCGATTTGAAAGCTATACAATGCCGTATTGATCGAAAAATTAGAAAGGGAAAAAAATGGGTAGGCAGCAATATGTGACAAAATTAGATTATTTAGCAGGAATAGTTTTGAGTGTATTTTTTCTTCTTGCGCCGCATAGAGCGGGGAGTGCTATTGGTGCTATTTTATTTTTGATTGTTTTTTGCGTAGCTTCTTTTTTTGGTACAAAAAAAAGGCTACTCCATCAAAAAGAAAAATTTTATATTGCTGCTTTGTTTGGATTTTTTTTTAGTGCGGTATTGAGTTATATTTTTGGTAAGGGGTGGGAATTTGAGAGTTCTCGCCATGCGGGGTGGCCTTCGTTATTTGATTTAGATTTGGCTTCTAAATACTTGATTATGTCTTTGGTAACTTATTATTTTTGGAAAATACCTTTTAGATTTTGTACAAATTTTGTATTTATTTTGATGGCAATTTCGGCATGTTTGTGTGGAATGATCGGGATTTTTCAACGATTTGTCTTAGGGATAGATCGGGTGCATGCTTGGAGTGGGATTATTGAATTTGCAGATATTTGTGGAATTTTTAGCGTTATGCTTTTAGCAATTTTTGCAATGAATACAGGCAAGATAAAAATTTTATATTTTTTAGGAATCTTACTTTCTTTTTTGGCTTGTTTGTTATCAGGGACTAGAGGGAGTATTTTAAGTGCAGTTGTGGGGGCGATTTTTGTAGTATTTTTGGTATTTTTTTATCAGAGAAAATATAGCAAACAAGCTTTATTTGGATTATTGGCTTTTGGAATTTCGTTTTTATTTATCATAGGGCTTAAGGGGCAGGCAGATTATAAACGCGTTGCTTTAGTAAATAGTGATTTAAAAGAGTATCAACAAGGTGAAGTGCACACAAGCATTGGTTTAAGATTTGAGATGTGGAAAGAGGCGGTGGCAATGTGGAAAATGGCACCTATTTTTGGTTTGAGCACTGCAGAAATTAAAGCAAAAAGCCTTGAAATTAAAGAAAAAAGCAAGAGTAGAATTGAAAGGGAAAATGTTTATACAGATTGGATAGGTAGAAAACATAATCAATTTTTAACTACTTTGGCAAAAAAAGGTATTGTAGGGCTTGTAGCACTTTTTTGTGTGTGGGCGGGGATGGTAGCACTTGTTTTACCTTTTGTAAGAAATGAGAATCCATTGCTAGCATCATGTAGTATTGCGGTTTTAGGAATGCTGTGTTTTAGTATTTTGCCAAATTCTTTGATCGGAGATATTTGGGATACAAATGTAAGCGTGTTTTCACTGCTTTTACTTTTTGCAATATTTTTTAAACTTATTAAACAAAAAGAGATGGTATAAAATGGTAAGTGGTGTAAGTTTCATTGTTACAACTTATAATCAAAAAGAGCGTTTGCAAGTTGTACTTGATTCTTTGTTGCAACAAAGTTTGATGCCTAATGAAATTTTGATTGCAGATGATGGAAGCACAGAGGATACGCAAAAATTAGTTGCAGAATATCAAATTCGCTATCAAGAAAAGGTAAAAATTAAGCATGTGTGGCATGAAGATGATGGATTTAGGCTTGCAGAAATACGCAATAAAGCTATTCTTGAAGCAGAGCAAGAATATATTATTATCATTGATGGGGATATGATTTTACAAAAAGATTTTGTTAGTGATCATGTGAGATTTGCTAAAGAAGGGGTATTTTTGCAAGGTGGTAGAATTTTGTTAGATTCTTTGGAGACTAAAAAAATCCTTGATCATAAAATCCATTTTTTTGCATTTGAAAAATTTCATTTTAAGGCAATGAGGATAGCATTGCTATCTTATCTTGCGTATCAAAAAAGCTTTGATCAAACTATATTTTATACAAAAAAACTTTTACCTGTTCGTGGGTGTAATATGAGTTTTTATAAAAAAGATGCTGAAAAAATTAATGGTTTTAATGAGAGCTTTATTGGTTGGGGGCGTGAGGATAGTGAATTTGTTGCGCGATTTTTATTTGCAGGGGGCGTAATGAAGAGATTAAGATTTGCAGGTATTGCTTATCATTTATATCATCTAGAAAATGCAAGGGCTATGCTAAAAGAAAATCATCAAATCTATCTTAATACTTTAGAAAATAAACTCAAGCAATGTAAAAATGGCTTAAAAAAACTTTAATTTCTTAGATGGTATTTGGATTTTGCAGAGAGATGCAAGAAAATACATGATGTGCTTGGGTAAAATCAAATAAAAATTATAAAAATGTAGAGTGAAAACTTAGGGGTGAAGATCTATTTTTGTGTTTTTTTCTTGCTGTTGTTTTTCATAGATTTTTATATATTTAAAAAAAGAACCATTAGCTTGCATCCATGCAATGATAAAACCTTTGTAACCATAGCGCCATCCAGATCGTAAAAAATAATCTTTAAAAAATACCCATAAAAATCGTAAAAAAGCCTTAGATACAGATGATTTTTTGTAGATATTTTTTTGCGTGGCTAGAGTGGTGTAAGAATCTAGTTTTTGGAGCATTTGTGAGACATTAAAAAATGTATAGTGTTTAAGATGGATATTTAGTTTAATTTTTTGTGTATTTTGTGAGATTTTTAGGCTTTCATGGACGCTTTGGTCTTGAAAAATAGTATGGGTTTTATTAAAAAGTCTCCAAACAAAGTCAGGATACCAGCCACAAGCCTTAATCCAAGTCCCATCATAATAATTTTTCCGTTTGATTCCATAAATATGATGTTTTTCAAGCTTTAGTGTTGCAATTATTTGCTTTGCCTCATCTTCTAGCACTTCATCAGAATCTAGACTTAAAATCCAATTATTTTTTGCTTTAGAGATTGCAAGATTTTTTAGAGGTCCAAAACCAATAAAGGGGCTTGAAAATATTTTGACATTAGAAAAATCTTTGGCAATTTTTATTGTATCATCGGTGCTTTCATTATCAAGCAATATAACTTCATCAAACTCTTTTAGAACCTCTAGGCATTCTCTCAAGGTTTTTTGTGCATTTTTTGCAATGATACATACGCTAATTTGTGATAGATTCCCCACATTAGATTCCTTGGATTAGCGGTACGCGTAAAAAGCTATAGCTCGGTAATTTTGCAGGAAGTTTTACGCTATGTATATTGCCACTATGAATTACATCAAGCTCTTTATCTTCATCGGTGATAATTTTATGGAGTGTGAGATAGTATTTTTCATTTACTTGATAGATTTTTCCAATTTCATTTTCTATAAGTGGGATTTGCGAATCTAATGGTGCAACAATTTCTAATGTATCGCCTTTTTTGGTGGTGTATTTGCACATAAAAGCTTCGCCATTTTCTAGCACTTCACCACTAACTTGAAAGCTTCCTTCACTAATAGCGGTGAAGTGGTTTTGTGTATCTAATTTTTCATAAGGGCGACGAATAATATAGCCATCTGTAAATCCACGATTTTTAAGAGTATTTAGTTCATTTTGATAAAGCTCTGGGCGAAATTTATTTTCATAATAATCTTGCAATGCCATTTTATAAGTTCTTGCGGTAATGCCTGCATAATAAGTGGATTTAGTTCTACCTTCTATTTTCAGTGCATCAATTGCACCAGAATCAAGAATTTCTTTGAGATGCCCTGAAAGATTTAGATCTTTGGAATTAAAAATATGTGAGCCTACCCCCTCTTCTTCTTCTATTCTAATCATTGCAGGATTGTCTGGAGCTTTTACATAAAGTTCATTTGTAAAGGGAATAAGCTTATCATTTTCATGATCCTTGACATAGTATTCATAATCAAAGCGACAATCATTTGCACAGCTTCCGCGATTAGGGACGCGACCATTTTGTAAAGAAGAGATTAGGCATCTTCCTGAAAACGCAAAGCACATACTCCCATGCACAAAGATTTCAATTTCTAAATCTGGTAAATGTTTTTTGATCTCTATAGCATCTTTTAAACTCATCTCTCTAGCCGCAACAATTCTTTTTACGCCCATTTCATAAAAAACTTCTGCATCAAGTATATTTAAGACATTAGCTTGTGTGGAAAGATGAATAGGGATTTGTGGTGCTAGTTTTTTGGCAAGCCTTACCACTCCAGGTGCAGCAATAATAAATGCATCTGGCTTAATTTCTGCCATTTGAGAAATATGTTTTTCTAAAAGTTTTATTTGATGATTGAAGGGGAAGCCATTGACTGCGGCGTAAACTTTTTTATTTTTGGAATGCGCATAGGATATTCCTTGTTCAAAAGTTTCAAAATCAAAGTTTTTTCCCGCACGATTTCTTAAAGAGAAGTGGCTTACTCCACCATAAACTGCGTCTGCCCCAAAATCTAGTGCAATTTTTAGTTTAGTAAGATTCCCTGCAGGGGAGAGAAGTTGAACTTTTTTCATTGTTTTTTTCCAAAAGAATTGATGAGCTCTTCGATTTCTTCTTGTGAGAATGTGTCGGGGCTATCATCACCTACAAGTGTGCGCGCAGGTTGTGCACGAGATTCTTTGTGTTCTTTATTGCTTTCAAAAAGACTATTCATATAATGCACTAAAGATTGGATAATATGGATTACTCGATTGAGTTTTTGTTGATGGATATCTTGGAATTGCATCGCGTTAATTGCATTATTAATGTGATTATCGCAGTTGGTAAGATTATCTTTTAGAGTGTCAATAAGTTTTAAATTTATGCAGGTATCTTCAAGAGAATCTTGAAAAATCTTTACATTTGGGAATTTTGCAACAAGTTTTTCAAAAATAACTTTTTGTGATGTAATATATTGACAAATTTGCTTTAAACCATCATTAAGCACAAATGCTGAATCTTGGATACCTTCAAGATCTTCAAATACTTCATTGGCTCTAAGCTCAGAATCTCTTGCTACTTCATCAAGCTGAAAAATTACTTTGTGTTGTTTTTCAACAGGAGTGTTTAAAAAAGCATTAGCATCTGTGATATTGTGTTTTGTATCGTTAGATTTTTTATTTTCTTCTTTTATTGCTTCTTCTATTTGTGTATTTTCTGTTATTTCTTTGTCTTCTTTTGTAGAATCAAGCGATATATCTAAAATTTCGCTGTCATCTCCCAAGTTTTCTTTTTCTAGTTGTTCTTTAATTAGTGCATCTAATTCTTCTTGATTCATTATTTATCCTTTAATTTTTTAAGATCAATACGCCTTCAATGATCTGATCAATATCGCCATCTAAGATTGCATCTACATTGCTATAAGCAAGATTACTGCGGTTATCTTTTACTTGTTGATAAGGGCTTAAGACATAGCTTCTAATTTGATGTCCCCAACCAATTTCGCTTTTTTCTTGTGTTGCGATACTGCTATTTTGTTTTTCTCTTTCGAGTTCATAGAGTTTGCTTTGTAGCATTTTTAGTGCGGTAGCCTTGTTTTTGTGCTGACTCCTATCATTTTGACATTGCACGACAATGCCTGTTGGTAAGTGTGTGATTCTAATAGCAGATTCTGTTTTATTGACATGTTGTCCTCCTGCGCCACTTGCACGATAAGTATCAATTCTAATATCTTTTTCTTCGATATCAATTTGTATATTATCATCAAGCTCAGGGCTTACTTGCACACTAGCAAAACTTGTATGGCGTTTTGTATTTGCATCAAATGGGCTATTTCTTACTAAGCGATGCACGCCATTTTCTGTTTTCATGTAACCATAAGCATTTTCTCCTTTAATTAAAAATGCTACACCTTTAATCCCTGCTTCTTCACCATCTTGATAATCTAAAATTTCAGCTTTAAATCCTCTTCGCTCACACCATCTAAGATACATACGATAAAGAATGCTACCCCAGTCTTGACTTTCTGTGCCACCTGCACCAGGTTGTATGGTAACAATGGCATTTGCTCCATCATGCTCCCCGCTTAGCATGACTTCAATTTCAACTTTTTTTATAGAATCTTCGAGATTTTGTGATTCTGCAAAGAGTAGTTCTAGCGTGTCATTGTCATTTTGAGAGATTTCAAAAAGCTCACTTGCATCATCAATAGAGGCTTTTGCATTTTGATAGGTTTGTAACATTCTCTCGCACCTTGATTTTTCTTTACCGATTTCTCCTGCTTTTTTTGCATCATTCCAGAAATTTGCATCTTGTTGCAATGCTTCAATTTCTTTTAGTCTCTCTTGCAGGGAGTTGGGTTTGATGATTTTGTAAATATTGTCAATCTTTGTTTTTAGGGTCTTGAGCAATTCGCCATACTCATAAGAATCCATTTAGTTATAACCTTTTATTAAAAATATTTTGAAAAGATTTTACAATAATAAAGTCGCATTTAAATGAATTTAGGAAAACAGATGAGAATTATTTATAAAAAATCATGGGAAATTAAAGAAAATGCAATCACAGATGAAGGGGTGTATCAAAAAAGACGAGAGATTTTAAAAACTATGCCCTTGGGATTTTTATCTCTTGGTATGGGTATGCAAGGGATTTTTGCAGAAGAAAATACTACAGAGCTTGTATTTAATGAGAAAAAATATTCCTTTATTAAAAATATTAATTATTTGCAAGAAGAGCTTACACCATTTGAAAAAGCAAGTACTTATAATAATTTTTATGAATTTGGTATGCAAAAAGATGATCCATATTATCGCGCTAAAATTTTAAAAACTTCTCCGTGGGATCTGGTGATAGATGGGGAAGTAGAAAAGCCTTTAAAAATTTCTTTAGAAAAAATCTTGCAAAGTATGCCATTAGAAGAGAGGGTATATCGCTTTAGATGTGTGGAAGCATGGAGTATGATTATTCCTTGGATAGGGTTTGAATTTAATAAATTATTGAAGTTAGCAAAACCTACTTCGCAGGCAAAATATGTGATTTTTGAGACGCTAAAACAAGATGATATGCCCGCGGTAAAAAATCCTTTTCTTGCGGCAAATATCCCATTCCCTTATGTGGAAGGTTTAAGGATTGATGAGGCGATGCATCCACTTTGTATTTTAGCAGTGGGGATGTATGGCAGAAAATTACCTAATCAAAATGGCGCACCTTTGCGTTTGGTGGTGCCTTGGAAATATGGCTTTAAAAATATTAAATCTATTGTTAGAATCACATTGAGTAAAACTCAGCCTTTAAGCACATGGCAGAGACTTGCGGGTGATGAATATGGTTTTTATGCAAATGTCAATCCTGATGTGGCACATCCAAGATGGTCACAGGCAAGTGAGCGATTCATTGGTGAGGGGTATAGACCTACTCGTATTAAAACACAGATTTTTAATGGTTATGGCGATGAGGTGGCAAGATTATACGCAAATATGGATTTAGAGAAAAATTTTTAATC
>NZ_JAJTMY010000007.1 GCF_021300615.1 Helicobacter anatolicus | reverse complement strand
CTAGAAGTCATAGAATCAACAAAGTAGGTAGTGTAATTATCTCCTTCTGCACCACCATTCATAGTACTCTTAATTTTTCCATATTGATCAGTAGTGGCTGTTGTGAGTGTAGTTCCTACTACATCAAATCCTTGGATTTGTGCCGCTCCTTCAAACTTTGCAACTTGTTGATCGCCAGTTCCTTTTACCGTAGCTACTGCAATATTATCTGCTGTTTCTGTACCACCACCATAGTATTTAATACTTTTTAGTTGTGTGCTAGTATCTGCTAGAACTTGGATGTAATTAACCTTAGTGGCATCAGAACTCTCACTCACATTTCCTGATAGGATTAGGATTCTATCACTATAGAGATGTCCGTATTGACCATCGGTACCTTGACCTTCTGCTTTTTGTTCTTCCATTTCTTGTTTTTGCATATTTGTTTGTGCTTTAATACCAGCTAAAGTAGCAGTATCTTGATTTACAGAATCATTCATATATACTCTAAAGATTGCTCCATCTCCTTGAAGACCATTAGCTGAAGTAGATTCTACTTGCGGAAGATTTGTATCTACGCTTCCAATCTCAAGCAATCTAAAATTTGTTCTTGTAGCTGGATTTAAATTTCCATTATTATTTGTAGCTAGGCTTCCATCAGGATTAATCGTTGCAATATCAATAATGGTATTACTTTGTGCAAAAGTGTTTAATAAGATTTCATTAGTATTTACACCTTTAGTAGTGCTAATTGTTAAAGTATTGATTTTTAAATGATTGCTGTCTGTGAGAAGTTTAGAGCCTTCATTCATTGTAAGAGTAACATTAGAATTTTCTTGCAAAGTGATATTTCCTACAAGTGCAGAGTTTTTATCTAGGGTTACATTGTAGTTATAAGTAGTAGTGCTACTTTGACTATCACCCTCTCTTGTTTTACTGCTTGGTGAGAGTTCAGTAATATCTCCTAATGCTAGACCTTTAATAGTAATTGTATCTGTTTGGGCATTGTTAGAGTATTTCCTGTCTGTAGTTAGAGTTAAGAGGCTATTATTTTCTGCTACATTATTAAAATAATGTGCATAAGTTCCTAAGAAAGAACCACCACCTATGCTTTTATCTTTTAGTGTAAGTTTTACTCCATCTTGATAAGTTACACCTAGGACCTTGGAATTTGCATTGGTAGTGTCTGTAGAATTGTTAGTAAAGCTATCTTTGCCACTATTATCCTCACCTTCTTTTACTCCATCCATCACACCTATATCATTACTATTTGCAAAAATAAAGGTAGTTTCGCTTGTATTGCTTTTTCCATCCCAAATATAATTATCACCATCAAATCTCCCTCCATAAGTGATATTTGCACCTACATTAACCTGACCTTGAACAACAATATTAACTTTACTTTGATCTCCAGCATTAATTACATTAAACATAGAAGCGCCTAAGTTATTTAAAGTAGCACTTGAAGTTCTTAAAACAATGTTTGTAGTTCCATTGTTTCTATTAATCAGTGTTCCTGATAGATTTTTGGGAATACTTATACTAGTTGCTTCTTCTGTATTTGTAGTTGCAATGTAGTTAGGTAGCCAGATACTATTTTCAAAAATAAGGTTATTGCTACCACCATTTGTAGTAATATTTCCCACTAAACCAATTTTAATATGGTCATTAGTTGCTACTTCTTCACCCATTTTCATCATATCTGTTGCTTTAGAACTTCCCCCTACAATTTTAATATTATTGGTTCCTCTATCTTGATTATCAATATTACCGAGAATCACTGCTTGAGTTTTGGATAATAAAGATTCTTGATCTAGAGTTTGTGAGGGTTTAGCTTCATTTTTAATAAGATTATTAACATCAGCAAAATCAGTATTTTTACTTAAATCTAAATAAAGATTGTTATTTCCAGAAATAGCAGTTTTTAAAAGATTTTTAGCCTTGGTGGCTTCATCGTTATTTAAAGCTAAAGATCCGATAATGGCATTTTGTGTAGCGATAACTTTGCCTTCTTCTTTTTCTCCTTCTTTTCCTTCCATAGTCGTAGCTAAAATATTAGCACTAGCTTTATAGGAAATATTATTTTTTCCTCCATTGCTAGAACTTATAGATCCAACTTGAAGCACTCCTTCAAAAGCATTGGTATCATCAACAAAACTTATATTATTAGTATTTTCTGTTAATGCAGAATTTTGCTCATTGCTAGTTAAAATATTTTTACCTATATAGTTATAGCCACTATCAGCACTCATTGATTGGATTGAGAGATTATTTTGTTGCGTTGTTTGAGAAAGTAGCATCTTAGGCTCATTAAAAGATAAAACATTAAGTGCTTTTTGCCCATATCCATTGGCTCTAAGTTCGCTAAGAGTAAGAGTGTTGTTTACTGATTCAAAAAGAAGAAGATTCTTTTTTTCTGTAGCATTCCCGCTTGTTTGTTCTGCAACAATAGATGTAGCAATAGCTTTAGAATCTAGAGTTTGCTTTCCGCCAAATGTTGTGCTAGATCCAGAAAAGTAGAAATAATTATATCCAGCGTTACCTCCATTTCCAGCTAGGATTTTTCCATCGATAGTATTATCTCCATTCATTACAATCTTATTTGTCCCGCCATTTCCTGTGATATTTGCTACTATAGAGTTCTTTGCTGAAGGATTAAGATTTCCTGTCTCAAAAGTGATAGTATTATTTCCACCACTAGCTAGAATATCCCCAGTTATACTATTAGAAACAGAATTTTTTGCTCCATAGGCATTTTTAAAGATAATTTCATTATTTCCAGAGCTTTCAATTCCTCCTTTGATTTCATTTTTCACATCTGAATCAGATAGAGTAGAAGCGGTATTTTCTCCATTAAAAATAATAGTATTTTTTGATTTGTTGCTTGTAATTTTTCCTTGGATTGTATTGGTTCCAACTCCAGAGAAAGTAACTTTATTAATCGCACTTCCTCCAGTAGAAGTCGTGCTAGCCTTAACATCTCCTGTGATCACCCCTCCATTTGTAAAAATCACAACACTTTCGACATTGGCTTGACTATCAATATTTCCTTCTAGAATTGATGAAGCTCCACTAAATGTCACTTCATTTGTTGATCTTAGATCGCTGTATTTAACAAAATTTCCTCCAATATTTCCTTTGAGTTTGGCTCCCGCAGCTTTAAACTCTACTTTGTTATATCCTGCACGACCAAATCCTTTTTCTCCATTTGCTATGATATCCCCCTGCATAGAACCTATTTCAAAGATGACATAATTTCCATTGTTTTTATCTAGCGTATCTGCGGCTCCAGTTCCATTAGAAGTAATATTTCCAACCAAAATAAAATTATCATTACCATCTGTATTCAATGATTGATTTTCAGAAGCTTTAAAGACAACATTTCTGCGTGAAAAATCATTGTCTGCTGTTTGGATATTTCCTATCATTTTAGAATCTTCAAAAGTGATATAAAAATCTTTTGCATTTGATGCACCGATTGTATTGCCTCCAATATTTCCTTTTAATGTTCCATTTTTAATCGTAAGATTTCCACCTTGCGCATTACTTTGGATATTTCCTTTAATTTCTTTATCATTGAGGCTGATTGTATGTTTTCCATTTCCTCGGACTTCAATATTTCCTTTCATACCTTGCTTAAAATCTGCTGTAAAAGTGATTTTGTCACTAAAGCTATTTTGAAGGCTACTATCCCTATCAAGTCCAGCAATCAAAAGATTCCCAGTAAATAAATTATCTGCATTGAAAGTGAAGGTTCTAGTAGAATCTGTATTATTTTCATTGAGGTTGATTGTTTTAAAATCAACTATCATTGTATGAGATCCTTCACCAGTAAAGACCTGATTGTTTTGAAAACTTGTATCTTTTAATGTGACTTGATTGATTGTATTATCTTTGAAGGTGACTACCCTATCTTTACCACCTGTTCCAGAATTTGATACACTAAAATCACCATCTGAGACACTTCCCCATTGAAAGGTGATATTTCCTTCAACTTGATTACAGCTATTATTGCTGCCACAGCTACTTTCAATATTTCCTCCATACACACTTCCACTACCTAAGATTAAAGCCAGTGAGCTTGCTACGATAGGATTAAAAATTTTAAATTTATTTGTTTTATTTGTTTTCATGTTTTACTTCTCCTTTTTTCTTGCAAAATATTTTTTTGAAGTAATTTGAAGATAAATCGGGGTATTATATGATTTTTTTTAAAATTTTATTAAAATATCTAAATTTTTTTTTGTATTTACCATTAGATAAACTTTTTATGTTCTATCTATAAAAAATTTTAATTTTTTATTCATTTGTTAAGATTACACTAGACAATCAGATTAATATTGTAAGCTATTTGTGTAGTTTTATAAAAGCAAAAATTAAACTAAACGCTAAAGAAGTTGCAATCAATAACTTAAAAACTTTTGTTTTGATATTAAAATATCAAGTTTGTTTTTAAGAAAATTTTAGAGTAAAAAAATAAAAATTTTTATTTAAATGATATTTATTTAGAATAAAACAATTATTGTGCAAGTTTTTTAGAAAAATAAAAATTAATAGTAGAAATTTAAATCCATCATTTATCTTATCTATAATAATTTCTTACACAAGAAATCAACCTTGTGCAAAAATATAAATAAAAAATAAAGAATACAAAAATTATTCAATAATTTTAGGAACGATAAAATACCCATCACTTGCTTGTGGTGCATGATCTAGCGTGTCTTTTGCTATTTCAAAACTACTGCAAACTTCATCTTTTCTTAGTGGAGTTGCTTGAGTATAAGAAATTTCTACAGAATCTGTATTGACGTTTGCGATATTATCCATAAACGAAATGGTATTGCTAAGATTTTTTGCCACTTTATCTTTTTCTTCAGGATTAATTTTTATCATCGCCAATCTTTCTAGTTTCGCAAGTAATTTATCATCAAATATCATATTCTTCCTCTAAACTTTTACATTAGTATGAGGGTTATTATAACATAGTTTAATTTTTGCTACAATAAAAATAAAAAACTACTGCCCCAAAAGGATGCATTATGCAAAGCTGGAATGAAAAAAGCTGGAGAAACTTTCCTATCAAGCAACACCCTATCTATAAAGATCAAGAAGCTTTATTGCAAGTGGAAAAAACACTAAAAAATTATCCTCCATTGATTTTTGCGGGCGAAGCTAGAAAACTCAAACAAGCCTTTGGTGCAGCAAGTCGTGGTGAAGCATTTTTATTACAGGGCGGGGATTGTGCAGAATCTTTTTCACAATTTAGCGCGATAAATATTCGCGATCTTTTTAAAATCATGATGCAAATGAGTGCAATTTTAACTTTTGCGGGAAGTTGTCCGGTTATTAAAGTTGGTAGATTGGCAGGACAATTTGCTAAACCAAGGTCTAGTGACTTTGAAAAAGTCAACAATCAAGAGCTTCCTAGCTATAGGGGTGATATTATCAATGGAATTGCATTTGATAAAGATGCAAGAGAACCAGATTCTTCGCGAATGCTAGAGGCATATCACCAGAGTGCTGCAACACTAAATTTATTACGCGCATTTGCACAAGGAGGCTTGGCAGATCTTAAAGAAGTACATCAATGGAATTTAGATTTTGTCAAAAACAATAGCTTTGGCAGGCAATATGAAGCCCTTGCAAATCGCATTACCGAAACTTTGGGATTTATGGAGGCATGTGGAATCAATCCGCAAAACACCCCTGCTTTAAAAGAAACAGAATTTTACACAAGCCATGAGGCATTATTATTACATTATGAAGAGCAATTAGTGCGTCAAGATAGTCTTAGTGGTGATTTTTATGATTGCTCTGCACACATGCTTTGGATTGGAGAGAGAACAAGAGATTGCAATGGAGCGCATTTGGAGTTTTTACGAGGGGTAAAAAACCCCGTAGGAGTAAAAATTGGACCAAATATCACTAAAGATGAGATTTTAAAGATTTGTGATATTTTAAATCCTCAAAATGAATCCGGGCGTCTTAATCTTATTGTAAGAATGGGGGCAAATATCATAGAAGAGAGATTCCCAAAAATCTTGGAAGAAATTCTAAAAGAAGGGCGTGCAATACTATGGAGTTGTGATCCTATGCATGGCAATACAATTAAAACAAGCAATGGTTATAAAACAAGAGATTTTCAAAGTATTCTTTCAGAAATCAAATCTTTTTTTGCTATTCATCAAGAGTTGAAAAGCTATGCGGGTGGAATCCATTTAGAAATGACAGGAGCAAATGTTACAGAGTGTATTGGTGGATCTCAAGCGATTACAGAAACTACTTTAGCATGTAGCTATGACACGCAATGTGATCCTAGATTAAACGCAATTCAATCTATAGAATTAGCATTTTTAATCGCAGATTTATTGAAAAAAAGCAAAAAAGTTAAACAAGAAGGCTAGATTTGAAATATATCTTAGAAGATTCTCATAAAAATATTGAAGAAAACCTTACAGACTGGGTGAGACGCTTTTTAAGATACAAGCTTACTACTTTATCCAATCGTCTTGTTGCTAATAAAGAAGAAATGTTTGAAATACTAGAAAAAATGCAAGAAGAAAAAAATATCGATGAAATTACAAAAATATGTAGAAAGGCAAGAAATATTGGCCTTATAGGGATTAATACCTATTTTACACCGCTAGTAAAGTTTTGCCATTTTATTCAAAAAAAGCAACCAAAAAGCTTAAAAGATATTGATGAAGAAATGCTTAATGATTTTTTAGCAATCTATACTAGTTCCCTAAGTCCTCAAACCAAAAAAAGCTATAGAATTGCATTGATTGGGCTTTTTAAATATATCGATAAGCAAAATGAAATTACTCCATCATATTCCCATGTCTTTGGAATAGAGTTAAAAAATGCGATTAAAAATTCAAAAGCAAAACTCCCCTCTTATCTTAAAAAAGAAGAAATAGAAATTTTTCTTAAAGCATTAAAAGACTTTCCTTGCAAAACAAATGTGCAAAAACGCGACAGGGCAATATTAAATTTAATTTTACATACTGGGATACGAATTAGCGAGGCACTTTATTTGGAATTACGACATATTATTCTAGAAGATCAGCACTATATCCTTAATATTAGGGGCAAGGGAGATAAAAGCAGGGTTTTGATAATTAAACAAGAAATTTTAAAAAGTGATCTTGAAGAATGGCTTCATTTTCGCAACACAATACCTAAAATAGTTAATAACCTTTTATTTTGCAATAAAAAAGGTAATCCTATCACACAGGGCTACTTCTATAAAATAGTAGAAAAAATATTAAAATACGCAGGAATCAAAAAAGAAAAAATGGGACCGCATTTATTAAGGCATTCTTTTGCAACCTTGCTTTATCAACAATATAAAGATTTAATTTTAGTGCAAGAAACTTTAGGGCATGCAGACATGAATACCAGTAGAATCTACACACATTTTGACAAAGATCGCCTCACAAAAATGACGCAAGTTTTTGATGATTTTAAGAAAAAATAATAGCTTTAAGACAAAAATACTAACCGCGTTTAAAATCTCCGCTTTTACCACCGCTTTTAGATTCTAAACAAATTTGTGAAATTATCATAGATTTATCAATAGCCTTTACCATATCATAAATTGTCAAAAGACCAATACTTACCGCGCTTAATGCCTCCATCTCCACACCAGTTTTTCCCTCAGTTTTTACCTTGGCTTGAAGCTTGAAAGTTTGCTTTTCATCATCTTGAAAAATATCAACATCTACACCACTTAAAAATAATGGGTGACACATGGGAATAATCTCACTTGTCTTTTTTGCCCCCATAATAGCTGCAATAATGGCTGTTTGCAGTACCGCACCTTTTTTTGTTTTTTCTTGTAAAACTGCTTCATAAGCTTCTTTACTCATTTGGATTTTACCACTAGCAATCGCAACTCTTTGTGTAACTTCCTTAGATTCCACATCTACCATTTTTGGATTGTTTTTTTCATTTAAATGTGTAAGTTTCATGTATTTTCCTCAAGAAGATTTTGGTCTAAAAATTTTGATATTTTCTGTAGCATAGATATATCTTCCACCAATGAGATCAATGCAGTAAGGTATTGCAGGAAATACTGCTTCTAAACACTCTTGGATACTCTTTGGCTTCCCAGGAAGATTTACAATTAAACTTTTTTTTCTAATTCCTGCAATTTGTCTTGAAAGTATAGCAGTTGGTACATATTGCAAACTTTTTTGACGCATTAATTCCCCAAAACCTGGCAAAATCTTATCACACACATTCATTGTCGCTTCCGGTGTTACATCTCTTGGTGCAGGGCCTGTACCACCTGTAGTTACAATCAAATCACACTCTTGCTCATCTGCTAAAAATTTTAATGTTTTTTCAATTTCTACTTGCTCATCTTCTATAAGATAATAAAAAAACTCACAAGGATTTTTAATATAAGATTCTAAAACCTCTTGAATTGCCTTTCCAGAAATATCTTCATAAATCCCCTTAGATGCACGATCACTTGTTGTAATGATTCCAATTTTTATTTTTTCCATTCTAACTCCCTTAAAGTTTTTGCATGACAAGAAATCCACTCAAAAATTCCTTCAATATCTTCTAAATTTAAAATCTTCCCTTGAAAATTTATACCCTCTAAAATTTTTATAGAATCTAGTGCTATAGCATGAGAATTTTTTATCTCATCTAAAAAAATTTCTTTCCTTGCAACGCAAATTCTAGGGCATTGCAACATTTTAAATCCTTCAATCAAAATAAAATCTTTATCATCAAATTTCTTACACAGATCATAAATATTTTGTTCTTGATGTAAAAAAATTGCACTTTTTTCACTTGAAGTAATACATACATCAGCACCTGCTTGAAAAAATTTAGCACTATCTTTTTTGGCATCATCAAAAACTGCTTTATTTTTTGGATCATGCTTGATGGCAAAAAAAGAAAATGTATTGCTATATTTTTCCAGTATTTTTTCAATTAATGTGGTTTTTCCACTATTGCTTACACCACCAAAGGCAATAATTTTTGCACTCATTTTGCAAACAATCCACTCTCTGGCAATAAAAAGCTACGCTCTTTTGCATAAATTCGCTCAGAATTTTTTAAATCATATTTCCAAATCGGTGCATGATGTTTAAAATCCTCAACAAACTCATCATAATATTTTAATGCAGCCTTTCTTTGTGGAGAAATAAGCGCACACATAAAAGAGCTTTGTAAAACCAATACATCTCCAACAGAATGTGCCATAGCTAAAAAGATTTTTTCTTGCTCTAATTTTTTACTCCAGTTTATAAACCATTTTTTTAACAAAGGTTCGTAAATATCAAAACTCAATCCAGAAATATCATTTTCCTTACGCACTACGCCACAAAACACACAACAAGCTCCACAATTTTTTTCTTGTGCAAGTTTTTCATATTTTTCATAAATTTCTAAAGTAGGTAGAGCTCCCTTAAAAATCTCTAGCATATCACCCTCCGCATACTGGTGGGAGTAAAACAACCCTATCCCCGTCTTTTAAATCTATTTCTAGCGTGCTAACTAATTCATCATTCACAGCAATTGCACTTAATTCTAACCAAGATTCCAATTCTTTAATTTTTTGCAATTCTTTTTTCAATTCATTAAGATTTTTGACATCAAATTCTTGTGCCTCCAAACCAATAGGGCCTAAAAACTCTACGCGTATCACTCAAACTCCTTTAATAAGATAATATCTACCTCTGTATCTTTTGCAAGGATTTTTTTCTCTGCATCAAAGATTACTAACGCACGATCTTCGCATAAATTATTAATAATTGCACTTTGATTATTTTTGCAAAGACTGCTTACATAATATTTTCCCTCTAAAACCTCTAACTTAACGCTTCGAAATTCCAACCTTTGATCATTTTTTGTCATTTCTTCTTTAAGATAAGCTTTTAGAATTTTTAGTTCCGCTTTTTGTTTTGTCATTCTTTTTAATAACAAACCACCAAACAAATAAAAAGTAATCGCTGCAGCATTTGGATTCCCTGCAAGTCCTAAAATCGGCTTTTTGGAAGACTTAGAGAGTGCAAAAAGCACGGGTTTGCCTGGCTTTATCCTCACACCTTTAAAAATCACATCACTATGTTCTAAAATTACATCTTGTGTAAAATCATAATCTCCCTTACTCATTCCCCCGGTTGTTACAATCAAATCACATTCATTTAACATTTTTGTAAAGGTTTTTAAAAGAGTATCTTTATCATCTTGCAAAGTTTCATAAACAATAGCTTGTCCGCCACTTTTTTCAACCATTGCTTTTAAAAGATGATTATTCACACTTCTTACTTGCCCATTATGTTCTCTTTTTTCCCCTACCTCAATAATCTCACTTCCACTCACCAAAATCCCAACTTTTGGCTTTTGTTTCACAGAAATAAAATTACAATTTAATTCTGCTAATAATCCAATTTCATAAGGGGAAATTTTTAATCCTTGTTGTAAAAGTTTCTCACCACTTTGATAATTGCTCCCCACAGGGCGTACCCATGCACCTTTTTGCAAATGTATATCTTGGTGTAAAAAAATTCTTTGATTTTGAACCTGACATTCTTCAATTAGCACAATAGTATCTGTCATTTTTGGCATTAATGCGCCTGTAAAGGTTTTGATCGCACAACCTTTTTTACAAATACTAAGTTCGCTCCCTGCAGGATTATCTTGTAAAATCTCTAATCCTTGTGTTTTTAAAATCTCTAAATCTTCATAATTAAATGCATAGCCATCCATACTTGATAATGGTGCTAGAGGAATATTTTCTTGCGCATAAATATCTGTACTTAAGATTCTATCAAGGCTATTTGTAAAGTTAATTTTTTCATCACCAACAAGGGGTAAAGGAGTAGATAAAATACTTTGGAGAGCTTCTTGAAAACTGATCATTTTTACTCCCCTAAAAGATGTCCCATTTTATCTTTTTTAACTTGAAGGTAGTGTGCATTGTGACAATTGCTTTCAATAATAATACTACTTCGCTCAAGATCTACATATTTTTCAATCCATTTAATTTTATGAGGATTATTTGTAAGCAATTGGATTTTTTTGATTCCAAAATGCTTAAAAATCTCCCCCACTACATCATAATTTCTTGCATCATCTGCCAAGCCTAAGGCACGATTTGCCTCAATTGTATCATATCCTTGATCTTGCAAGGCGTAAGCATTAACTTTATTAAACAATCCAATTCCTCTTCCTTCTTGCCGCAAATAAATAAGCATACCACCTTGCTTAGATTGTGCGATTTGCTCCATCGCTAAAGCAAGCTCACCTCCACAATCACATTTCAAAGAACCAAAAACATCACCAGTAAGACATTCAGAATGCACTCTTACTAAAGGGGTTTCTAAAAGCTCATTACTAAAAATTACTAAATGCTCAAAAACTCCATTTTCTGTCTCTTCTCTTACTCCTTGAATGATAAAATTTCCAAATCTTGTAGGTAATTTTGCTTTATTAGAGAACTCAACCTTCATTTTTTTATTCCTTTTAAAAATTAATTTTTTTCTATAATTATGTATTATAATTTGTCGATTATAGCTATAAAAATTAAATCATAAAGGCTTTTATTATGGCACTTATTGGCAATCTGGATTCTTTAAATCATCTTTTTTATAAAACACAAGAAATGCAGCATCTTTATGAATATTTGCAATCCACTCTTAAAGATCAAACAATCCATCAACGCATCTTAAATACGCAAGGCGAAGTAAAAATTCCACTTAAATACGATATGTTTGCAATTGAACAAAGCTACAATCTCAAAGAATCTCACAAAGCAATGTATGAAAGTCATTATAAATATGTAGATTTTCAACTCGCAGTAAATGGGGAAGAATTTTTCTTTATTGGAGAAAAAAGTGACTTTAAGATCCAACAAGAATCTTTGGAAAAAGATCTAATAGTTTATGAGCCAAGTATATCAACCTCTACATTTTTTTTAAAAGAAAAAACCTTGGCGATTTTTTTAGATTATGATGTACATGCAGGAGGATTAGCACTGAATCATCTTACCTCTAAAAATAAAATTTTTAAGTCTGTAGTCAAAGTACCAAAAGAGCTTGTAAAACTTAAACTTTAAAAATAACAAAACTTGATAAAAGATTTAATCCCATGACAAGATTAAATCTAAAAAATAATTACAAAAAATAGAAAAACTTTACAAAACCATAAGGTTTTAAAAACTCTAAAAATTAAAGCTTAATCCATTCTTGTGCAATACGCACCGCATTTGTTGCAGCACCCACACGAATTTGATCAGCCACGCAAAAAAGATGTAAAATTTTCTTATCAAAAAGATCGTTGCGAATGCGTCCTACATATGTTTCATCAGTATCTGTAGCAATCATAGGCATAGGATAGAGCAATCTTTCTGGCTCATCGCATACAGCAATATTTTTTGCACCCTCTAAAAGCTTTTTTGCCTCATTGCTATCTACCTCATTTTCAAAAGTAATTGTGATACTCTCACTATGGCTTCGCAAAATAGGAACACGCACACAAGTTGCACTTATAGCAATATTACTATGCAAAATTTTATTTGTCTCATCTATCATTTTCATTTCTTCTTTGGTGTAGTCATTTGGCATAAATTTATCAATTTGTGGGATAAGGTTCAATGCAATTCTATGGGGAAATGCTTTAGATTCTGCCTCTTCTAATTCAAAAGCAAAAAATTTCTGCATTTGCATGATAAGCTCTTCCATTCCCTTTTTTCCTGCACCACTTACTGCTTGATAAGTGCTTACATCTACACGCTTGATTGTATATTTTTGATGTAGAGGAGATAAGACTTGCACCATCTGTATTGTTGAGCAATTTGGATTTGCGATAATACCCTTTTTTTTCCACAATGCTATATCTTGAGGATTAACTTCAGGAACTACTAGTGGCACATCTTTGTCCATTCTAAAATAACTTGTATTATCAATCACTACTGCTCCTGCTTTTGCCGCATGTAATGCAAATTCTGCACTCACTTCACCCCCAGCAGAAAAAAATGCAATTTCTATATTTTCCTTTGCAAAAATTTCTGGTGTAAGCTCTTGTATTACATACTTTTCTCCAAAAGCTTCGATTTCTTCACCTGCACTTCTTGCACTTGCAATAGGAATAAGTTTTGCGATTGGGAAATTTTGCTCTTCTAGGATTTTAAACAATTCCTCACCCACTGCACCACTTGCACCAACAACTCCAACATTATATTTTTTCATCAAAAACCCCAACTATTCATGAAATTATTTTAAATTATAACAAACAAAATAGGTTTTATGGAATTATTTTTGCTATCAATTTTTGCTATAATGGAAATATAAATGCAATGGGTGGCAAGAGTTAAATATGAAAAAAAGTTTTTCTTCATGTCTTTTACTACTTTTTTCTTGCCCATTTTTATGCGCAATGCCAAATATCACAAATGGAGGAGATGGCACTAAAAATGTAGAGGCCACCGCTCCTGCAGACAATAATTTTTTAAAAACATATCAGCCACAGATTCTCACCTATTCAAATACCCCTATTATTAAGGTTATTGGTACTGGCTCTTTTTATGCAACTTATTACAATAAGGCTTTGCTAGGTTTTATTCTCAATGCTACAAACTCACAAACTGAAACCTTAAATGGCAAACAATCCATTACTTTTCATGTTGATACAACAAAAATTAACAACACATATGGTGCAATGTTTTTTGCAGGAGGTAAAAACCCAAGAATTACTGTGGATACAAACTTAAGTATCGATTTTACTACAAATAGCAATATTGGTCTAGGCGTCTTTTTAAGTGGAAAAAATAATGCAACCGACCCTCAAGGCAATGATCAATTAGGAACTTTTACTTTCAATAAAAATCTCATCGTTAATACAGAAAATGTTGATCAATCAAGTGGTGGTTATATTTTTAACATTGATCAAAAAAAAGGGCAGATTTATGTAAACTATAGCAATAACTCCTCTGTAAATACAGGTAATATCATTCAACTCAAAGGAAATTTTCATATCAATGGCGATGAAGCAGCGCTAAATATCTACCTAACCAATAACAACTCTTATCTTGTAGGGAAAGAGGATTATAAAAAAGGAGCATTTAATCTTGGATTAAGCGGGGGTGGAAAATGGGTAGTCACTGATGGAGATGTAAAAATCAATACTCTTGCTATTAGTAATGCCAAAGATCCAAATACTAATGTATATTTACAAACTACAGATATTTATGGTGATTTATCTTATATAGACATTGCGACAAGGCGTTTTAATAACCCCTATACACAAAGAAAAATTTATATCGACACATTGCAAACAAATGGAGATAAGGGGGTATTTCGAACACTTGTAGATATACCTAATAATCAAGGTGACCTTGTCACAATCAAAAATGATACTTCAGGAAAACACTATTTGCAAATCTTCCAAAAAACCTCTGATCTTGATAATCTCACCAAAAGTACTGAAATAAAAGTCGCAGAGGTGCTTAATGGAGGAGAGAATCTAGTCTTTGAGGCATTACCTGCTAGAATCGGGCTTTATAACTATAGTGCAAACATTATCAAGGAAGTACAAGATAAAGGCTTTAAATGGGTATTACGCGTGGATAAAGAAGATCCCCCTATGCCACCAGAACCTGATGAAGAAATAGTAGATTCTATTAATCGTTTGATGACCTTGCAGTATAGAATCTATCGCGTTCAAACAGATAGTATTAATAAACATATCGACGAATTAGTCTATACTACAACAAAGCATAATTTTTGGGGAGATTATTACATAGGATCACAAAGCCATAAAAGCTCAAAAGACAACTATCAAGCTTTTCAAGGAGGTTATGATTATGGTTGGAATTTTGGACGATTAAGACAATTTGCAGGAGGATATTTTGATTTTGCAAGAATGAAAGATTATGACACAGACTATGATGGCAGTGTCAATAATTTTGGCTTTGCAGGATATTATCAAGCCAATTATGAAGCTAGTAAAAAAGCTACGCTCAACCTTGATATGAAAATGAAATATAACTATTCTAGCAATAATTTTTTTCCAAAAAATATTTTGGCTGGTGCAGATTTTGTAGATTCTTATCATCTATTTTTCTTGGGAGGAAGAATCGGAAGCAAAATTAATTTTGGGCGTAAATATTCTTGGTTTGTGGAGCCTAGTGGTAATGCGGGAATTGGCTTTATGTCAGGAGGGTATATAAATATTGTCGATCAAGTAACACAAAGAAATTTTGGAGGGACGCAAGATAGTGCATCTATCGTGCTTTTAGATGCAAATCTAGCTATTGGAAAAAGATTTTTTAATACACAAAATTATTTTGATATCCGTGGTGGGGTGGGCTATGCCTATAATAATAATACTGGTGGAGATATTACCTTTATTGATGTTAATACACAAAACAATTTCACTGTCAATACACTCTCTGACCATCGCATGAAAATCTTTTTGAGTGCAAATGCTTCATTTAGTAATATTTTTAAACTTTATGCAAATTTTTCACGCACATTTTTTAGCAATTTTAATACCACTTATTTATTTAACTTTGGTTTTAGACTAAGTTTTCAAGATTTTTCTTTCAAATTCAATCGATCATATTCAAGAGTAGAAACAATTAACAAAAAGCGAAATAGCAATCAAGAAGAGCTTGAAAAAAGAAAAGCAAGAAGAATCCTACAAGGAAGCAATCAAAGACCATTACCAAGACTATATAGAGATTAAAATAAACTACAAAATCTTAACGATGAAAAAGAATATGACAACTATTACACTCATTTAAAATATTTAAATAATTTTGAAATGCAAAATCTATGTCTTTCCTTTTTAAAGCTTTCCCCATAGCCTCTAATTCCTCATCCATTCGCATAACACGCAAATCTATCAAGTTTTGAAATTTACGCGTTTTTTTATCAAGATAAAAACTTGTAGGTATCTCTTTTAGTTGATTTGATAATTTTTTTAGGCGTCTTTGCCTTACCTCCACAAGAGTTTGAGAATTTTTTAAAAACGCCTCTTGTATTAAATTCATTTCTTTTTCAAAATTTAACATAATATTAACAAAATCTGGAGCGGCATTTTCTGCATAAACAAAATAAGCAAAACACAAACTTAAAAAAAATCTTTTTGACACATTTTTGTAATTACTCATTTTATTACCTCTCTACCCATACGCTGATACTGCTCCCAATACCATGCTACAAATTCTCTTGCTTCTTTTAATACTGGTTCTTTATTCTTTGCAAATTTCTCTAGAAAATTTTTTGCATCTTTTTTTTCAATATAATGCTTTGCTAAATCTTCGTAAACCTCCAAATACCATTCTCTTAATTTTAAAAAATTTTCAACATGCACATAAAGCTTGGGATTATTTTCTGCTTTAAAACTAAGAGATTTTGTAATAAAAGCACCATGCAAATGTATAAGCCCTTCATAATAATAAGGTAAAACCTCATCTTGCTCTCTCCACCCCATTAGCCCTACTGCACGAATAATATTATCAAGCATAATTTCTTGGAAAAGCTCTACCTCCTTTTCCTCCTGTAAGAAAAAAGAACAAAGACCACCTGCTGTAGCCTTAAATTCTTCAATATTTTTAAACATTCCACTTAGATTCATCAAAATTTGTGTATCTTCTTCCATCCATAAAATATGCCCATATTCATGCCCATTGGTAGTAATTTCATAAATTTCATACCATAATTTTTCTTGATGAAACAAAAGATTATAATAATTATCCATTACCTCCTTACCAAAGGTTAGATAAGAAATTTGCATTCTTGGCTTATTTTGCATAATTTTTATGATTCTATCAGGAAAAGCAAAAATTTTTTTACCATATTTTTCTGTAATCCTTTCATCATTAGGCACGACTTGTGCAGAAAAAAGTCCATTCAAATTTGTGCCATAAAATAATGCTGGAATAGAAGGAAAAACCATCACTTGATCCAAAGCTTTTTTTGTAAATTTTATCAAAGAAGATGAGGGGTTTAATTTTTTTGTAAAATAGGTGAAACACTCTTTCATCCACTTACCAATTTTATCATCTTTTTGTGGAAGAGAGAGACGTAAATCCCACTCAGGCGCAACACTATGGCGATATTTATCTTCATAATATTCAAAAAAATGTCCAATTTGCAAAGGAGTAGTAATTTGCATCCAAGCAGCATCTACCTTTTGCCAATTTACAATTAAATCTTCTTTGTTTTGTGTTTTTAAAGCTACTTGAAGGGCTTTAAAATATTGTATATATTGCGCTTTTTGCTGATAAATCAAATCTTCTTTTTTTTGAAGATTTTCCAAAAGTTGTGTGATTTTTTGTAAAATATCTTCCATAATCTCAGGAAATGCCTCATAGTAAGAAAGAGTTTTTATTTCCTCTCCTTGCATAGCAATGACAGAATAACTACGATCCCCTTGCACTAAGCTTTGATTATCTAGCTTTTCTTGATCCATGGTAGGTTGCAAGATTTTTAAAATCTCATCTTCTGGAAATTTTTTTTCTAAATATGGATAAAGATCTAAAAACAAAGTCTTTTGCCATGCCTTTGCAAAAACATTAATTGCACTACCAATTTCATGCACTCCCCTAAAAATAGCACGATAAAAATCGCTAAGTAATTCTTCTTTGTCAATAAAGGCAAGAATCTTTTCTGCACGATTTTTATAAAACTCCTCGATATATACAAAAAGCTTGGTTTTAATTTCTACATTTTTTTCTTCTGCAAAATTTAAATTTTTTAATTCTTGTAAAAGCGATCCTTCTTTAAGTTGTAAGATTCTATCTGCTAATGCCAAAATCACACTATCTTTTACAGGAAGGTGCAATTTCTCACATAGCAGAGATAATTCTTGATAAAATGAATGATTTTTATCCTTCAAGCTTTCATAAAGATTAAAAATTTCTTGATCTATATCATTGATAAAAATATAAATTTTTTCAATATCTTGTGTAAATTTTTGTTGAGAAAAAAGATAATCTAAGCAATTTTTTACCCCCACTTCTAATAAATCATAAACCTCATAAAATCCCTCTATTCCTCCATAATAAGGATCGGGAATATCTTTCCCCCCTAAGCCAAAATCACCAATTTTTAAAATATTTTTTGCTGCTATGCCTAGATTTTTTAATTGTATTACATTTTCCTCATCCATAGCAATATAAAAATCTGCTTCCATATAAGGTGAGACTTTTTGACTTTTTTGATTGCTAATATCTATCCCTTTTGTTTTTGCTACTTCAATGGAAATTTTGTGCGGAGGCTCACCATTATGATATCCCGAAGTCCCTGCAGAATTGATTGCAAAATTATATTTTTTTTCATACGCGTATTTTTTTGCAATACCTTCAGCCAAGGGAGATCGACAGATATTTCCCAAACAAACAAAAACAACTTTCATCTCCATGTTACTTCCTATTTTTTTCTTTTTTTGATTCTCATAAATTAAGTTGCTATAATTATAACTAAATAAATTTTATAGATTTTCTATAGAGGAGTTTTTATATTTTGCAAGCCCAAAATCACAATACAAGTTTTTTGCTCTTTTTTTTGATTGCTTTTTTAGTGTCTTGTGGTATGCATTTATTGATTTATTATACTTATTTTAGATATTCGCAACGCTATGCCTATTATTTTGTATGGGGACTTTTTCTTTGTAATATTTTATTTACTCTACATCATTATTTCAACCTCCCCTATCTCTTAGAATTATTATTTTCAACTTGTTTGGGCGTAAGCTTTTTGCTATTTTCTGGTGCAATTTTTTATTATATTTTTCTATCGCCTTTGTTGATTTTTGCTACAAAAGAACAATACCATCTACTTATGCCATCTATTAGATATTTTTCCTTTATCCTTGCAATTTGCGCAATCTTTTATGGGCTTTATGCTGGATTATACAAAAAGCCAATCATCAAAAATATTGACGTTCCTATTTCTGGATTACAAAAAGAAATGAAAATCATACAAATTAGCGATTTGCACATTAACACATTAACAAGAATACAAAATTTGCAAAAAATGATTCAAAAGGTCAATGAACTAAAACCAGATGCCATCATGCTTACTGGAGATATTGTAGATTCAAACTCTCATCGCATTGAAGAAAAAATCATGCTATTAAAAAATCTCAAAGCAAAATTTGGAATCTATTATATTTTAGGCAATCATGAATACTATCACAACACAGAAGAAATTTTAGATCTTATCAAAGAACTTGGAATTGTCGTATTAAACAACACTAGCACAACAATTAACATAGATTCCACTCCTCTAATCAATATTATTGGGATTACAGATCTTAGTGGAGAAAAAATGGGGTTTTTAAAACCAAATATCAAACAAGCTATCCTTAAGGGAAATCCTAAAGTTCCTAGCATATTATTATCCCATCAGCCAAAAGTACTAAAATTTATCGGCAATAAAAAAATAGAACTAATTTTATCAGGTCACACACATGGCGGACAAATCTTCCCTTTTAATTTTCTAGTCGCACTAGATCAGCCCTATGTCAAAGGCCTACATCTCTATAAACCCAACCAATATATTTATGTTTCTCAAGGAAGTGGCACTTGGGGTCCACCAATGCGTCTAGGAAGCACATCAGAAATTACTTACATCACACTAAAACCACAGGAGTAAGAATGCATTTTATTACAAAATTTTTTCAACTCAAAGAACATGGCACAAATATCAAAAAAGAGTTTTTTGCCGCTTGCACAACCTTTGTAGCAATGCTTTATATTATTCCTGTTGGAGCAGACATTCTTTCTCTAGCAGGAATGCCAAAAGCTCCTCTAATTACTTCGATTTCTCTCATTACTGCACTAGCAACATTACTTACTGGATTGTGGGCAAATGTGCCTGTTGCCATGAGTTTAGGTATGGGACTAAATACATTTTTTACTTTTGGATTGGTACAAGGCATGGGGCTTAGTTGGCAACAATCACTTGGTGCAGTATTTATTTCAGGGCTTTTTTTTCTACTTATTTCTTTTACAAAATTAAGAATGTGGATTTTAAAAAGCATTCCAAAAGATATGCGTATCGCACTTTGTTGTGGATTAGGAGCATTTATCACTACAATTGGATTAAAATCTATAGGAATTATTCAAATTCAAGGTAATAACCTTTTATTAAACAATCTCTTAGAACCACAAATTCTTATTAGTATTTTTGGAATCTTTTTGCTCTTATTTTTTCATTCTCTAAAACTCAATGCAAGTTTTATTTTAAGTATTATTATTTTAAGCATTATTGGTTGGGTTTTTGGATATCAAAAAATTCCTGAAACTATCATTTCCACTCCTGCAAGTATTAAGCCAATTTTTATGGAATTAGAAATCCCAAGTATTCTCACACTTGCGATGATACCAGCAATTATTTCTTTACTTATCACAGATCTTTTTGATTCTTTAGGCACACTCTCAGGAATTGGAATCAAAGCAAATTTATTTCAAAATATGGAAAAAGAAGATAAAAAACTAGAAAAAACCCTACAAGTTGATGCATTTGCCACAACAATGGGACCTGTTTTTGGACTTTCCACAACTACAGCATTTTTAGAGAGTGCTGCAGGAGTAAATGCAGGAGGAAGAACGGGGCTTTGTGCTGTTTTTATAGCTTTTTTATTTTTACTAACTTTATTTTTATTGCCAGTTTTTTTAGCAATTCCTAGCTTTGCAATCTATCCTACTTTAGTGGTTGTAGGAGCATTAATGTTTCTTGAAATCAAACAAATTAATTTTAGTGATATTCCCATTGGTGTAGCAAGCTTTTTTACAATTATTTTTATGCCTCTTACCACATCTATCACTATAGGTTTTGCTGCGGGGTTTATTATATATGTTTTTTTAAATATTGTACAAAGAAAATGGGAGAGACTAAACCTTGGCACTTTTGTGCTTTTGGCAATCAGTGTTATTCCATTTTTAATCCCTTCTTTATGATTTTTAGAGTTCCTCTCCTTTAAAAATCATCTTTACTATAAAAATATTTTTTCTTTCATAAACTTTTTAAAGCTATAATAGGTCCTATACTATCTTTTAGATAGAATGCTTTAAGGAAGAAATATGATTACTCAAGAAGATGTATTAAATGTTTTAAAATCAATTATTTATCCCAATTTTCAAAAAGATATTGTTACTTTTGGCTTTGTAAAAGATATCAATTTGCATAATCAAGCCCTAGCATTACGAATTGAAATCCCTTCAAATAGCGTAGAAGTAATTAACCAGCTTAATCAAGAAATCAATGAAAAAATTCGTGCTCTAGGAATTAATAAATTACAACTAGATATTAAAACTCCACAAATACCCGAACAAAAGCAAAGTAATACCACTAAAAATATTGCACCACAAATCAAGCATTTTGTTATGGTAAGTAGCGGAAAAGGAGGGGTTGGCAAAAGCACTACAAGTGTAAATTTAGCTATTGCTCTTGCACAACAAGGCAAAAAAGTAGGGCTTTTAGATGCTGATATCTATGGTCCTAATATCCCAAGAATGCTTGGATTAAATAGCAATAAACCAGAAGTAGATTCTTCTGGTAAAAAGCTTTACCCGCTTAAAGCTTATGGGATTGAAATGATTAGTATGGGTGTGCTTTATGAAGAAGGACAAAGCTTGATTTGGCGTGGACCAATGATTATGAGAGCAATCCAGCAACTTCTTACTGATGTACTTTGGAGTGATTTAGATATTTTAGTAATTGATATGCCTCCAGGCACAGGAGATGCACAACTCACACTTGCACAAAGTGTGCCTGTAAGTGCAGGAATCACTGTAACTACGCCACAAAAGGTAAGTCTTGATGATAGTGCAAGAAGTCTTGATATGTTTAAAAAACTCAATATTCCTATTGCAGGTATTGTAGAAAATATGAGTGGTTTTATTTGTGGAAGCTGTGGCACTGAAAGCGATATTTTTGGCAAAGGCGCATCTCTTGATCTTGCAAAACAATATAATGCTCCCCTACTTGCACAAATCCCACTAGAAGGTAAGATTAGAGAAGGCGGAGATACAGGTAAGCCTATAGTATTTTTTAGCCCTGATAGTGTTTCTGCAAAATCTTATATCAAAATGGCAGATTCTCTCATTAGCTTTTTACAAAAAGTTGAGTTGGAAAAACTAGCGGATAATAAGGCAATTCAGCCTACTGAAGATCATTCTCACATGCATTAATTTTTCTATTGGCACTTTATGTGCTAATAGATTTTTTATTTTCTTGCGCAGTAAGATTTTTTTATTTAATACTTATTTATATAATTAACCTTATTTTTTATTTTAAAGAAGTGAAAAAATGTCTATACCTCTATTTTTCTCTGCATTACTTGCAGAAACTTTTATCATTTATGCAAGTGTTTTGGTGAAAATAGTAGATATACCACCCATTGTATTAGGGTTTTATCGCGTATTTTTTGCAATTCCTGTGTTTTTATTTTTTGCAATCAAAAAAACCAATCTTTTAAAAATTCCTTATAAAGATATGTTTTTAATGATTTTAGCTGGATTGTTTTTTGGTGCAGATTTAATTTTTTTTAATACCGCATTGCATCATACAAGCGTTACAAATGTAAATTTAATCTGTTCATTAGTGATTTTTGTACTCACTCCTATCGGTATTTTCTTTTTTAACGAACGCCTAAAACCCAATTTTTTGATCGGTGCAGGAATTGCAATTTTAGGAATTTTTATCCTAATAAAAGGCAAGGCAGATGAGAGTGTAGCCACAACATATGGGGATCTCATCGCATCTTTAAGTAATATTTGTTACAGCATTTTTCTTGCTCTAATTTATAGCCTAAGAAAAAAATATACTACAATGGTTTTAATGTTTTTTGTGTGCATTGGAGCATCGCTAGTTTTAGGAATCACAGGAGAAATTAAAGAAGGTTTTGCAATTCCAGCAAATTATGAGCAATGGTTTTATGTATTATTAATCGTGCTTTTTGGGCAGATTTTGGGTCAAGGATTTTTTGGATACATCATGGGAAAAATTAGTACTCAAGCCTCTTCTATTATTCTTTTAATATCACCCCTGACTGCTGCGATTATGGGATTTTTAATTCTTAAAGAAGTAATTGGAATTTTTGAAATTATTGGGATGTTTATAATTATTTTTGGAGTTTATATTGCTAAAAAAATTTAATACTTTAAGGAGTATATATGTCAGAAATCATTTTATTTAGTATTTTTATTATTTCTATAGTGGGATTTTTCTTTGCAATTAAACCCAAAAAAAACAAAAATTGTGGCTGTTCGCAAGGTAAAAGTTGCAAAACAAAAAAATATTAAAAAATCTAAAAATAAGATAAAATAATAATAATTTTATCAAAGGACTTCCTTGTTTAAAACATTAACACTTGCAAGTATTTATGAATTACAAGGCTATAAAGATGAAGCATTAGTAATTTATCAAGAAATTCTCAAAAAAGATCCAGAAAATTTTGAAGCCAAACAAGCCTTAAAACGTCTTAAGGTACATAAGAAATTTGGTGGCGTCAATGAAGCGGCAAAAAAAATGTTTATTAATGCATCAAGCAGTAGTGAAGAGCTTAAAAACTTTGAAAGGTGGTTAATGAAATGGAACTAAAAGATATGATTTTACAAACCCTAGATGAATTTAAACAAGACGACTTTACTCCACAAACACAATTATCGCATACTTCTCAACAAGATGCAAACATATCACAAAGAGAGATTGTAATTTGTATGGATTCTAGGTTTTTAGAACTCCTTAGAGAAAAAACCTTGGTTTTATTTGAAGGATTACAATCTTCTCACACAAAAGATCTTTCAAGCAAACTTGATTTGGTAATCAATTATCTAGAATACCAACTTTCTTTAATCGAAGAAACATTGCAAAAGCAATAAATTTTTTAAAATTTTATAAACTTTTTAAAAAAAATAAGCTAATATAAAAGTATTGAAATTAATGTTGATAAGCGGGGTTTAAAATGCTAAATATCTTGATGATTGAAGATGATATAGAGTTAGCAGAAATACTAAGTGAATTTCTCGAACAAAATGATATAAAAGTAACAAATTATGATGAGCCATATACTGGTATGAGTGCACTAGCAACGCATGAATATGATTTATTGCTGCTTGATTTAACACTGCCTAATTTAGATGGTTTAGAGGTATGTAAACGAGTAGCAAAACAAAAAAATATTCCAATTATTATTTCTTCAGCAAGAAGTGATCTTAACGATAAAGTAAAAGCTCTAGAATATGGTGCTGATGATTATATTCCTAAGCCCTATGATCCCCAAGAACTCTTAGCAAGAATCCATTCCCTCCTAAGACGCTATAATAAAAAAGATTCCAAAAATACGGAAAAAGAAAAAGATTGCGTCTTTAAAATTGACAGAGAGAGTCGTGAAGTATTTTTTAAAGATAGAAAGGTTGAACTTACACGCGCAGAATACGAAATTTTAACATTGCTTATTAGTAAAAAAGGGCATGTATTTTCAAGAGAAGCGATCGCAATAGAATCAGAATCAATCAATCCTGAAAGTTCTAACAAAAGCATTGATGTAATCATAGGTCGCCTGCGCGCAAAAATTGAAGATGATCCCAAAAAACCAAAATATATTATTTCTGTTAGAGGCGTGGGCTACAAGCTAGAAGTATAATGATAAAAAATTCTATTTTTCTTAAAATCAATCTTTTATTTTTATTTGCCCTAATTAGCTTTTTTGCTTTTTCTTTTTATTTTATACAATTTCAAAAAGATAATGAAGCAAAAATTTCCCTACTTAAATACAAACAATTTACTGCTACAATTAATCAGATCATCACAAATAATGGTGATCTAAAAACAGTGGAAGGTTTTTTAAAAGAATTAGATTTTGAAGTCACCGAGGATCCTGAAATCAAAGAGGCTTTACTAAACTATAATAGATTACCACCAATTTTTAATGGAATTTTTGCAAAAACCATCCAAATAAACAACAAAATTTACATCCTTTTAGAAACTCAAGGCAAAGCAACACTCTATACCGACAAACTTAATAATCATTATAAAACTTTTTATGTTATTACTTTTGTAGGGATTATTGTGCTAGTTTCTGTTTTTATCCTAGTAATCCAGAGTCTCATACCGCTAAAAAAATTACGCATACAGGTTAAAAAATTTGCAAACGGGGATTTAAATATTGATTGTAAAACATTACAATCTGATGAAATTGGTGATCTGGCCAATGAGTTTGATAGTGCTATTAAAAAAATTGCCGCATTAGGTCAATCAAGATCTTTATTTTTAAGATCCATTATGCATGAATTAAAAACCCCTATCACAAAAGGTAGAATTAGTGCTGAGATGCTAGAAAATAGCCTCCAAAAGACAAGATTAATTTCAGTTTTTAAACGCCTACAAAATCTCATTGATGAATTTGCCAAAATCGAACAACTCACCTCAAAAAACCTCAATATCACAAAAGAAGAATTTTTGCTTGAAGATCTCATTAATCACACAAAAAAAATGCTACTTATTGATCAAATTGAAAATGATCCTATCATTCTTAATGATCCCAATGATATCGTCAAAGCAGACTTCGAACTTTTTGCAATGGCTATCAAAAATCTTTTGGATAATGCTATTAAATATAGCCCTGACAAAAAAGTCTATGTAGATTCCAACCACTGCGATATTATTATTAGCAACAAAGGCGAAGCATTAAAAAAAGATTTTCATGAATATTTTAAACCCTATTTCAAAGACGAAAACAAGGCTAATGAACAGCATGGCTTTGGCTTAGGAATGTATATTATAAAAAACACTCTTGATGCCTTGAATTTTAAAATCACCTATTTTCATAAAGAAGGAGTGAATTATTTTACAATTCATGATTGCATTGTAGAGAATTTCTGCTTAGTACCAATAAAAAATAAGGATTAAAAGATGAAACAATGGAATGAAGAATGCGCAGTTGTAGGCACTTACAATGTAGAGAATTCTGCTCTAATTAGTCATTATGCCCTTTTTGCTTTACAACATCGCGGACAAGAAGCCAGTGGTATTAGCTCTAGCGATGGTAAAAATATTCACACTGTCAAAGGAAATGGTCTTGTTACAAAAGTTTTTAATGAAAAAAATCTCAAAAAACTTATAGGTAACGCTAGTATCGGGCATAACCGCTATTCTACCGCAGGCAAAGAATCTATAGATGATGCACAACCTCTTTTTGCTAGATATAATCTTGGAGAAATGGCAGTTGTACATAACGGAAACCTTACAAATGCCCTCCTTTTACGAAAAAAACTTATTGAAAAAGGGGCAATTTTTCAAAGCTATCTGGATACAGAAAATCTTATCCATCTTATCGCTCAAAATAAAAAAGACAATTTGCAAGAGCGAATTATTGATGCTTTAAAAGAAATTGATGGGGCATACGCACTTATTTTTCTCTCACGCACCAAAATGTTTGCAATTAGAGATCCCTATGGATTGCGTCCTTTATGTTTAGGAAAAATCACAAATTCTGATGGTAGCGTGGGTTATATAGTAGCAAGCGAGAGTTGCGCATTTGATCTTGTAGGTGCAGAATATATCCGCGAAGTCAATCCTGGAGAAATGCTTGTGTTTGAAGGTTTGGGAGATAAGATTGTCACACAGCCAAAATCTATCCAAGTTTTTGCTCCAAATCCCCATCCTTGTATTTTTGAATATGTCTATTTCGCACGCCCTGATAGCAAAGTTTTTGGCAGAAATGTCTATGAAGTAAGAAAAAATATGGGTGTTGAACTTGCAAAAGAACATAAAATTAAAGCTGATATGGTAATTCCCGTCCCAGATAGCGGAGTAGCAGCTGCTTTAGGGTATTCTAAAGAAAGTGGCATTAATTTTGAATTAGGAATTATTAGAAATCACTATGTCGGTAGAACTTTTATTGAGCCTACCCAACAAATGCGCGAACTCAAAGTAAGACTAAAATTAAATCCCATCACAGAAATTATCAAAGATAAAGAAATTATCGTAATTGATGATTCTGTAGTACGGGGGACAACAAGCAAACAAATCGTAAAAATTTTACGTCAAGCAGGTGCAAAAAAAGTTCATCTCCTCATCAGTTCTCCACAAACAATTTCACCTTGTTATTATGGCGTAGATACCCCAGATACCAAAGAATTGATTTGTGCAAACCACTCTTTAGAAGAAGTGAGAGATTTTATTGGGGCTGATACTTTAGGATTCTTATCACTTGAGGGATTAGCGCGCAGCCTAAAAAATAAAGATCATGCATTTTGTCAAGCTTGTTTTGATAAAAAATACATCGACAATTACACCAAAGGTTTAAAATGAGAGAACTGCTAACATTAGGCAGATATTTCAAGAAACGATTTGGGCAAAGGGTGCGAAAAATTCCTATTTCTCTACAAGGATTTACTTGTCCAAATATCGATGGAACTGTAGCTAGAGGTGGATGCATTTATTGTAGAAACGAAAGCTTTTCACCTAGTTTAAAAAAACTTGATTCTTCAATCCATCAAAAGATTAATTTTTCCACCACTAATAACCCTCTTTTATCTTTACAAAAAAAACAATTACAAGAACAATTTCAATGGCATGCAGATTTCAATAAAGACAAATTTGATGTGCAAAAATACATGCTTTATTTTCAATCCTATAGTAATACTTATGCACCACTAGACACACTAAAAGCTATCTATGATCTTGGAATGCGATTGCCAAATGTAGTGGGGATGAGTATAGGAACAAGAGTTGATTGCATTAAAGATGGGTTATTAGAACTTTTACAAAGCTATGTGCAATCTGGCAAAGAAATTTGGCTTGAATATGGGATTCAATCCGTGTATGACAAAACATTAGAGCTAACCAACCGCGGTCATTCCACAAAAGGTATTCCCGAGCTTTTTGAAAAAACACGCAAACATAATATTAAAATTTGTGCGCATTTAATTTATGGCCTGCCTTATGAAGATGAAGAAATGATGTTAAACTCTTTAAAAACTACACTTTCATGGGGAATTGATGGAATTAAGATTCACCCACTTTATGTTCTCAAAGATACACAACTTGCAAAAATGTATAAAAATCAAGAATACACTCCAATTACGCTAGAATCTTATGGAAATTTAATTATCAAATCACTTGAAATAATTCCTGAAGATATTGTTATCCATAGAATTAGTTCAGGCGCACATGATGATTTATTACTTGAACCAAAATGGTGCTTTGACAAAAATATCCAAATGAGATATTTAAGAGAGAAATTACTACAAATAGGAATTAAATACTAAGGAGTAAAAATGTTTAAACGAATGAGAAGACTACGCTATAATCCCCATATTCGTAGCCTAGTGCAAGAAACAAGACTAAATTTGCAAGATTTTATCTATCCGCTTTTTGTCATAGAAGGAAAAGGGATTAAAAATGAAATTGCATCTATGCCTGATGTATATCAAATGAGCAAAGACTACATTCTCAAAGAATGCGAGGAATTACAAAAATTAGGAATCTATCATATTTTGCTTTTTGGTATCCCCTCTCACAAAGATTCCATAGGTAGCGCTGCCTTAAAAGACACTCATATTGTTGCACAAACTACAAAACTCATTAAAGAAAAATTTCCTCAAATGGTAGTAAGCGTGGATCTATGCTTTTGCGAATACACCGATCATGGGCATTGTGGTATCTTAGATCACAAACTCCAAAGCGTAGATAATGATGCTACTTTAATAAATCTAGGAAAACAAGCAGTGATTTTAGCTCAAGCTGGTGCAGATATGATTGCACCAAGTGCAATGATGGATGGTATGGTAAGTACAATTAGAAAAGCACTAGATCATGCAAATTTTGCACATATTCCCATTATGAGCTATTCTACAAAATTTGCAAGCGCATATTATGGACCCTTTAGAGATGTAGCACAATCTAGCCCAAGCTTTGGCGATCGAAAAAGCTATCAAGAAGACTGTGCAAATAGAAGAGAAGCAATTTTAGAAAGCTTAGAAGATGAAAAAGAAGGAGCGGATATTTTAATGGTAAAACCTGCATTAATTTATCTTGATATCGTAAGAGAAATCAAAGACAAAACCCTTGTCCCACTTGCAATCTATAATGTAAGCGGAGAATACGCCATGTTAAAACTCGCAGGAAAAGCTGGATTAATTGATTATCAAAAAGCAATGATTGAAACCCTTATGAGTTTTAAACGCGCTGGTGCAGATATTATTATCAGTTACCACACCAAAGAACTTGCAAAAATTTTACAAGGAGATAAATAATGGGAAGAGCATTTGAATACAGAAGAGCCGCAAAAGAAAAACGATGGGATAAAATGAGCAAAGTTTTCCCTAAACTTGCCAAGGCAATCACTGTGGCTGCCAAAGAAGGCGGGAGCGATCCAGATATGAATGCAAAACTCCGTACAGCTATTGCCAATGCAAAAGCCCAAAACATGCCAAAAGACAATATCGAAGCAGCCATCAAGCGTGCAAGTGGAAAAGATGGAATCTTTACTGAAATCACTTATGAAGGAAAGGTTCCTCATGGCGTGCTTATAATGATTGAATGTACAACAGATAATCCTACACGCACGATTGCTAATATCAAAAGCTATTTCAACAAAACCCCTAATGCCTCTATCGTGCCTAATGGATCTCTAGAATTTATGTTTTCACGCAAAAGCGTATTTGAATTTGAAAACCCTCAAATAGATCTTGAAGATCTTGAGCTATCCTTAATTGATTATGGACTTGAAGAGCTTGAAAAAATCGAGATTGATGGAAAAATTTCTTATATCGCATATGGAGACTACACTGATTTTGGGAAACTAAACGAAGGCTTTGAATCTCTCCAGATCCCTGTGCAAAAAGCCTCACTCCAACGCATTCCTAACTCCCCTATCACGCTAAGTGAAGAACAATTGAGCGAAGTAGAAAAACTCCTAGATCGCATTGAAGAAGATGATGATGTCCAAGCAGTCTATACCAATATCGAGTGAGGTTTATCTCACACGATAAATTCTTAAAATAAACACAAAATACAATTAAACAAACTAATCACTATCAAAAAATAATCAATCCCTGCTGTAATTAATTATAATCATAGCAACCTATAATGAACTTCAAAATAAACATAACTTTGCTTAATAAGATCATTTTGATTTAAGGATATGAAAAAAATCATGTAACAAGAAATGTAAAAGGATTTATTTAACAAATAAAATTAAATTAACTCCAATAACTTCTTTTTGTCTTTTTTATAAAAATAAAAATTTTTATAAAATATCACCCCTCAAACCCCGCTTAATATTTAAGAAAATACTGTAATATAATAAATATATAAAGATATTTTTTATTAAAAATTAATGATATATTTTTTTAGGAGAAATAATCGTGAAGACAAACCAAATAAAAAATTTTAAACTCTTCAAACCTATTATAGCAAGCTCCTTGGCTTTTTTGCTTAGTAGCTCTTTATATGGACAAAATGTAAATAAAAGTTGTAGTAGTTCCATGAGCTGCACTGATATTAAAGATCATATTTTTTTCAAATTTAAGAGTGCAAATACTCCTGAAAATTCAAACATTGATTTTGTTGGTTATACTGTAACTTTTGGTAAAAGCATCAACTCAGCTACACTCAAAGATTCATACTTTCAAAGCAAAAGTTTTAATTTTCCCAATAAAATAATGACCGTAGTCTTAAATTCAGGCAAAACCTTTAACCTTGAAGCATCAGAAGCGATTTTTAACGGGAACTTAACTGTATATAACGAAGACATCAACAGTCAAACTACCTTTACTGGAAAATTTTCTCATGGCATGCAAGGAAATATTATCATTGGGTTTAGTGATGATATCAAGTCTTCATATAGCGTTAATTCTACTCTTACTTTTAATGGTAATAAGGATAATGCAATTCAAGGTAATATTGTTGTTAATTCTGGTTCTAATATTATTATTTTTGATACATCTAGCATGCAAAAAGAACCATCTTCTAAATCTACGGATTCTAATAGAATTGATGGAGAAATCAAAGTAAACGGGGGGAGCAATGCTATTATCTTTGGTAAAACAGAAGGAATGGCTAGTCAATCCAAACCTACCAATGCTATCACAGGAGCTATCATAGCTAATGGTGGAACTAATAAAATCTCTATGTATGGAGACAATACTATTGCTGGAACTATTACTGCTGGTCCAAATGGAAATCAAGGAATAAACTATCTTTATTTTTCTGGAGAAAAAACTACAATAGGCAATAATGAAATCACAGATGAAACCAAAACAATAACTACTTCAATCATTGCATACAATAAAGACAATAACAACACAGATAAACAGAATTTTTTAAAACTAGAGAGCAAGACTAATGAGATCAATCTCAAAGACCTTAGTGCCTTAGCAGACAAACAAGAAGGTAGTAGAGATAAGGCTAGAAATATCATCTCTTTAGACCCAACAAATAGTGGTACCAATACCCTTAGAATCGTTAATATTACTTCCACTGGTGGTAGAAATTACATAGGTAAAAATATTTTAACTAGTAA
>NZ_JAJTMY010000006.1 GCF_021300615.1 Helicobacter anatolicus | reverse complement strand
ATTCATGGTATCTGTGCTGCTTGTTTCTGTAGCACTCTTAATTTTTCCATATTGATCAGTAGTGGCTGTTGTGAGTGTTGTACCAATAACATCAAAACCTTGGATTTGTGTTGCTCCTTCAAACTTTGCAACTTGTTGATCGTTAGTTCCTTTTACCGTAGCTACTGCAATATTGCCTTCTTTTTCTGTACCACCACCATGGTATTTGATGCTAGAGAAATTGGTTTTTCCATCTGCAATAACTTGAATGTAATTTACTTGATTACTATTATCTTCATTACTTTTGGTTGCTGTATTTCCTGATAGGATTAGGATTCTATCACTATAGATATGTCCGTATCGACCATCGGTACTTGTTTGGGTGTCTTGAGCTTCCATTTCTTGTTTTTGCATATTTGTTTGTGCTTTAATACCAGCTAGAGTAGCTTTATCTTGATCAGCATTGCTTTTCATATATACTCTAAAGATTGCTCCATTTCCTTGAAGACCATTAGCTGAAGTAGATTCTACTTGTTGTTCTTGCATAGAAGCCTTTCCAATCTCAAGCAATCTAAAATCTTCTCTTGTGGCTAAATCTCCTAAATCATTTCCCATTGAAGCAATATCAATAATAGTGTTGCTTTGTGCAAAGGTTCCTAGAAGAAACTCATTGGTATCTACACCTTTGCTATTTTTAATCATAAGATTTGCAATCTTGAGGTGTGCGGTGTCTGTGAGAAGTTTAGAGCCTTCTTCCATTGTTAAAGCAACATTAGAATTTTCTTGTAACTTAATATTTCCTACAAATGCTGATCCTTTTTCAAGGGTTACATTGTAGTTGTAAGTTGTTGTTGCTTTTTCTTTTTCTTCTTCTGTAGTGCTTGATCCTAGCTCTGAGAGATCTCCTAAAGCAAGACCTTTGATACTGATAGTATCTGTTTGGACATTACTGCTATTTTTTCTATCAGTTTTAAGTGTTAGCAATCCATTATCCGCGATATTAGAGAAATAATCTTTATAGACTTCAACAAAAGATCTATTTTGACTATTGATCTTTACAACTCTATCTTTGAGTGTAAGTTTTACTCCATCTTGATAAGTGATGCCTAGGACTTTAGAGTTTGTGTCTGAAACATCAGTGCTTTCACTACTAAAATTATCTTGAATAGGGTTTGAAGAGTTAGATTCTAATGCAAGCGGTGTTGCTCCAGAATTATGGTTATTAGCAAAAATAAAGGTTACTTCTCCAAGATGTTGTGTTCCAGCCCATATATAATTATCACCTTCAAGTTTGCCTCCATAAGTAACATTGGCTCCGACATTAACCTGACCTTGAACAACAATATTAACCTTTCCACTATTTCCAGAATTGATTACATTAAACATCGAAGTGCCTAGGGTGTTTAAAGCAGTAGCACTTGAAGTTCTTAAAACAATGTTTGTAGTTCCAAAGTTATTTTTTATAGTTCCAGTTTCAACATTTAGGATAGCTGCACCATCTTGCTCTAATTTTGCATTATTTGCATTGCTTGCATTACTTATAAGTTCTTTGTAGTTAGATGGTAACCAAATGCTATCTTCAAATACGATATTTGTGCTGTTATTTTTTCCATTTGTAGTGATGTTTCCTGCAAAGAATGAAAGATTGTTTAGAATTTCACTCGGAGCAGTTGTTTTTTTAGAATCAGCAGCACTAACTTTACCAGAGATATAGATATTATTTGAATTTCGTGAACTATCGCCAATTCCGTTAGTTGTGATATTTCCGATGATTTTATTAGCACCTTGAGATTGAAGAGTGATTGTGTTAGTGGCTACTCCTCCACCTTCGACGCTAATATTTCCTTGAATGGTTGTATTGCTAGAGTTTAAACGATCAGAAGAAGTAGTAATGGTGTTTGTTTGGGCATTGTTGATGATATCGCCAATAATTTTATTATTTCCAGAATGATTATTAAAAGTGATTGTGTTGGTATTATTGCTTGATCTGTTTGTCCATTCTGCAGAGATTTTTCCCTCAATTTCATTAGTCCCAGTTCCTGTAAAGGTGATTTTATTTTGGGCAGTTGCTCCGCCATGAGCTCTGATCCATCCTTTAATTTTGTTATTTCCATCTGTATTGAAAGAAATATCATTGGTTGCTGCATTAGCAACAACATTTCCTGTGATTGTGTTAGAAGGAGTTTGAGTATCCCCGCTGCTACCTTCACCATTTCTGCTTACAGCACTTCCACTATCTCCGCTTCCAGTACTTTCACTACCTCCGCTTTCAGCACTTTCACTTTCACTTCCACTTGCCTGTGTAGTAGGTTTGTTAAAAGCGATTGTTGTTTTGCCTGATGTTGTATTGATGTTTCCTGTGATTGTATTGATTGCATTAGTAGATTCTTCACCAACTTCAAAAGTAACTTTTGCATTTCCTGCTGAAGTATTAATATTTCCTGTGATGGTATTAGAAGTTTTTCCTTTGAAAGTGATATTGTTTTTTGAGTTAGTATTTCCTTGTGTATTGATATTTCCTTTGATTTCATTGGTTGCAGTTTCTTTATCAAAGGTAATTGTATTACTTCCTTCAGGGGCTCCATTATTTAGATTTGCAGTTGCGATAATATTACCTTCGATTGTATTTGTGGAGTTACTTCCTTGAAAATTAAGGGTATTACTTGCTTTTTTACCTCCGCCTTGATTTGCATTTGCTTGGATAGCAATTCCTCCACCATCTCCTCTTGTGTTTTTGATTGAGTTTTTTTCTCCTTTAAAGGTAAAAGTAGCATTGGCAGTGTTTTTATCTTGATACCAGCCAGCATAAATTATTTCATCACGAGATTCCATTGTGGCATTTTTTTCAAAGGTAACTGTGCTTTTTCCTTCAATTGTCCAGATTTTTTGTGTTTTAAAATCTTCTTTAAAGGTGATAGTATTAGTTGCATTTTGTCCACTTCTGATAAAAATACCACCATTTAGGCTTTTTGGTTCTTCTTGATTTTGCATACTTACTTTTTCACTAGTTTCCTTACTTGGTTCCATACTAGAATCATTACCAAAAATAAGGGTAGTGTTAGCATTAGAGAGATTTTTATCAGGTCCGATGTTGATTTCTCCAGTCATGCCGTGTTTGAAAGTTCCAGTAAAATTATTTCCTGTGCCACCACCAAAAACTTGCAATTTTCCTTTAAACTCTGCTTGTTCTGCAGTGAGCTTGAAAGTCTTAGAACTTTGTCCATTAAAATTAATTGTCATTGTTGAATTTGGAAAATCAAAGGCTTGACCTTCAAAATTAGTATCTTTTAAATCAACTTGTGTTGTTGATGTTGAAAAAGTTACGGTTTTAAGATCTTCAGAGATTTGTGTGGTTTCTCCTGTTCCAAATTTGAATGTTAAATCTCCTTTGATATCTGTGCAATTTCCGCTTGTTCCACATTCAGTATTGGTGATATTTGAATCTGCATATACGCTTCCACTACCTAAGATTAAAGCTAGTGAACTTGCCACAACGGGGCTAAAGATTTTAAATCTATTTGTTTTATTTGTTTTCATATAATTGTTCCTTTCTTGTCTTAAAGATATTTCTATCTCTTCTCAAGAGAAATAATAAGACTAATTTTATTGAAATTTATTTATAAAATTGCTTAAAAATTGCTTAAAATATCTAAAAAAACTTTTTATTTACTCTATCAGATAGGTTTTTTATGTCCCTAATTAAAATAATTTTTTAAATAAGATTGTATTTATTTTAAGAATTTGTTGCGTGAGATAAGCTTTATTTATTATAAATAAGTGGATTATTTGGATATTATCTTCTTTGATGTGATTTAGTGGTTTTTTATTTTATTTATTTTCACTTAGTGTGACTAAAAGAATTAAAATACACTGAAGTGAGATTTTTTATGTAGTATGGTGTATAGATTTGCAAAAAATAAATTTAAAGATTAAAGGATAATGTAGTTTGGAGCTTATGAGGATTGATCATTAAAAATATTTTTGGCATGTAAAATATAAATTTTTTAGGTTAGGAGATAAAAAGTTCATTTTGGTGGAGCTGTGGGGGATCGAACCCCAGTCCAAAAGCCATACCCACAAGGGCGTCTACATGCTTAGAAAAAAGTTGATAATCTTTTTATCTTAAGGTTCAACTTTCAAAACCTCTAAGATAAGCAACCCATAGCTTAGCCTACTTTTTGGGTAAAAAATAGGAGCAATCTACTAAAATGACAGCTTTAATAAATAGTAGATATTTTTATCAAGCTGGCTCCAAAGCTAAGATAAACTTACGCTACTTTTGCGTAAGCTGGAGCGTAATTTGTATTATTTGCGTTTAATTTTAAATTGGCAGGATTACGGTGTGCCAAGACCGACATGCAACCCAAGCAATACAACTCCTGTCGAAAGCCAAGTCAGCCCCGCTACAAGAGTAATTCATACTAATGCCTTTGAAAGCAAAAGATTTTAACATTATTGCTTAATAATGTCAATGTGTGGTGGTGGTGTGAAAATGAAGGTATTATCAGGGATAGTAATATTGGTTTTGACATTTTTTAGCGTGATTTTGATTGTGTTTTGTAATTCATCGACAAAGTGGATTTGGTAGGGAAGATTGTTTTTTAATATTAGAGTGTAGTGTGTGTTTGCAATAATGGCATGATAGTTGCCATCTTCGCCTAGTTTTGCAGCATGCAATATTGTGAAAAAATCATTTTTTTGTGTGAGGGTAGAGAGGGTCACTTGTTCTAGCATTGGTTCATAGATTGCTACTTCGTTGCCATTAAGATAAATTTCTTTTTTGAGTGGGTTTTGATAGACCCATTTAGCAAAATTTGGAGTTTTGGCATAAAGGATTCCAGAATAAGTGATTTTTTCTTCTCCTTGATAGGTGACTTGTAAAAAGTTTGCTTCTATGCTTGTAATGTTGGTATCCCATGAAAATAGTGGAGTAAAAAATAAAATAAAACTAAAAAATAATAATATTCTTTGCATTTTTTCCTCTCTGGTTGATTTATTAAAATTTTATCCTAACTATGATAGAATTTTGCAAAGAATATTATAAGAAAAATAAGGTTATATGATGGTGCAGTCTATGTTAGGTAAGATTTTTGGGACAAGAAATACAAGGCTAATCAAAAAATATAAAAAGCGTGTGCAAGAAATTAATCAATTGGAATCAAAATATCAAGAATTAGATGATGAAGCATTAAAGCAAAGCTTTTTGGAATTGCAAAAAAGTGTAAGAGAGGGGCAAAAAAATTTAGATGATGTATTGCCAGATAGTTTTGCTATTACAAGAGAAGCATCAAAAAGAGTTTTGGGAATGCGTCATTTTGATGTACAACTTATTGGGGGAATGGTGCTTCATGAAGGGCGTATAGCTGAGATGAAAACAGGTGAGGGTAAGACTTTAGTAGCTACTTTGCCAGTAATTTTAAATGCATTAAGCGGTAAGGGTATTCATGTAGTAACAGTTAATGACTATCTTGCAAGTCGTGATGCAAAGATTATGGAACCACTTTATAACTTTTTGGGGTTTGAAGTCGGAGTGATTACAGGTGATGAAAAAGATGATTCTAAGCGCCTTGAAATTTATGCAAAAGATATTGTCTATGGCACAAATAATGAGTTTGGTTTTGATTATTTGCGTGACAATATGAAATATGATTTGGCACAAAAAGTGCAAAAAAGTCATTATTTTGCAATTGTTGATGAAGTAGATTCTATTTTAATTGATGAGGCAAGAACACCTTTGATTATTTCTGGACCTGTAAATCGGCAAATGGAAAATTATAAAAAAGCAGATATTGTGGCAAAAAAAATGCAAGACAAAGAGGATTTTAGCATCGATGAAAAAAGCCGCGTGATTTTATTGACAGATGAAGGAATTAAAAAAGCCGAGGAGCTTTTTGGCGTAGATAATCTCTATAGTTTAGAAAATGCAGCATTATCTCATCATCTTGATCAAGCCTTGAAGGCAAATTATTTATTTTTTAGAGACAAAGATTATGTGGTGGCTGATGGCGAAGTTGTGATTGTTGATGAATTTACAGGGCGTTTGAGTGAGGGGAGGAGATTTTCTGAAGGTTTGCATCAAGCATTAGAGGCAAAAGAAAATGTGTCAGTAAAAGAAGAAAGTCAAACGCTAGCAGATATTACATTTCAAAATTATTTTAGATTGTATGAAAAACTTGCAGGAATGACAGGGACTGCACAAACTGAGGCTACAGAATTTTTGCAAATTTATAATTTGGAGGTGGTGAGCATTCCTACCAATCTTCCTGTGCAAAGAAAAGATTTAAATGATTTGATTTATAAAAGTGAGAGAGAAAAATTTGACGCTGTGATTGCAAAAATACAAGAATTACATGCTAAGGGGCAACCTGTATTAGTGGGTACTGCAAGTATTGAAAAAAGCGAACTTTTGCACGCATTGTTACAAAAACAAAGAATCCCGCATACTGTGCTAAATGCTAAGCAACACACAAGGGAAGCAGAAATTATCAAAGATGCAGGTGTTAAGGGTGCTGTAACAATTGCTACAAATATGGCAGGTAGAGGGGTGGATATCAAGCTTAGCGATGAAATTAAAGCATTAGGGGGCTTGTATATTATTGGGACTGAACGCCATGAAAGTAGAAGAATTGATAATCAATTGCGTGGAAGAAGTGGGAGACAAGGGGATCCTGGGACGAGTCAATTTTATTTGAGTTTGGAGGATTCTTTGCTTAGGATTTTTGGAAGTGATAAAATCAAAGGTGTTATGGAAAAACTCGGCTTAAAAGATGGGGAGCACATAGAATCTTCGCTGGTAACGCGATCTGTAGAGAATGCACAAAAAAAAGTGGAGAGTCTACATTTTGAATCTCGTAAGCATTTGTTGGAATACGATGATGTGGCTAATGAACAGCGTAAAACTGTGTATAAATTTCGTAATGAGCTCTTAGATCCTAATTATGATATTCAGCAAAGAATTGATGAAAATAGAATACAGGTTTTAGAGGAAATTTTCGCAAGAATGCAGATTGTAGCTGGAAATATGATGAATTTTGATTTGCAATCGTTGGTGCAAAATATGCAGGAAGGTTTTAATTTGAATCTTCAACAAGAGGATTTGCAAAATAAAGAATATGATGAATTGTTTAATTTTGTGCTTGAAAAGTTAAAACAAAAATATGAGCAAAAAATGAGTATTTTGACATTGGAGCAACGCAGTGAAATTGAACGTGTGATTTATTTGCAAGTTTTGGATAATTCTTGGAGAGAGCATCTTTATACAATGGATAATCTTAAAACAGGGATTGGTTTGCGTGGATATAATCAAAAAGATCCATTAGTGGAGTATAAAAAAGAAAGTTACAATCTCTTTTTGGAATTAATCAATGCAATTAAACATGAAGCAATTAAAACCTTGCAAATTATTCAGTTTCAGCAAGAACAAGTGCAACATCAAACGCGTGATATTTTGCATGAACTTGAGAAATCTGAAAAATTTGAAAACAATAGAGAACTTGGAACTCCAAGAATTGCGCGCAATGATCCTTGCCCTTGTGGAAGTGGCAAAAAATATAAACAATGTCATGGAAAAAGTGGTCCTAAAAAAGGATTGTTAGCTAAAGCATGACAAATAAACTGATTGTATTTTTTATTTTTAAATATCTGCGTTTTGATAAGACTCAGCCTTTTATCACAGTGACTGCAATTCTTGCATTTTTAGGAGTTGGGATTGGTGTGATGGTTTTGCTTGTGGCTATGGCTATTATGAATGGTATGACTAAGGAATTTGAAAAAAAACTTTTTGTGATGAATTATCCTTTGAGTTTGTTTGCAACTTCTAGTAGAGGTGTTGGAGAGGGTGTAGTAGCAAAATTAGAAGAGAAATTCCCCGATCTTTTGTTTAGCCCATATCTACAAATGCAGGTAGTGGTAAGAAAAGGTAGTGAAATGTCTGCGGGGATGATTTTTGGTGTGGATATGCAAAAAGAATCAAAGATTAATGAGGTGTTTCAAAAGGCTTTTGTAGAACAAAAAGAGGTGGCAAGTTTTCCGCTCATTGTTGGGCGTGGGCTATATGATAAATTTTTATTGGAATTGGAAGATAAACTTACTTTATTTTTTACAAAATTAGAACCTACAGGATTAGTGTTTAGTCCTGTGATGAAGCGTTTTAATGTAAGTGGGGTTTTTGATTCTGGTTTGAAAGCTTATGATGTGGGGTATATGTATACAGATTTTGCATCTTTGGCAAAAATTAGAAATATTCCTTCTGGGGTTTATGATGGAATCCATATTTATTCTGCTAAGCCTATGGAGGATATTCATAAAATTAGAGAAGCTTTGCAAGAGATACCGCATTATGGTTTAGGGATTGAGGGGTGGTGGCAGCAGAATGGGAATTTTTTTGCAGCAATGGCTATGGAAAAACGGGCTTTGTTTATTGTTTTGATGTTGATTGTTTTGATGGCTTCATTAAATATTATTAGTTCTCTTTTAATGGTGATTATGAATAGGCGTAAAGAGATTGCATTGTTGCTTAGCATGGGAGCAAGTCAAAAGGAAATTAAGTCAATATTTTTTTGGTTGGGTAATGTAATTGGATTTGGCGGGATTGTTTTTGGGGTGATTTTAGCAGGAATTTGTATGTATATTTTAAGCACATTCCCTATTATTTCTCTACCTGCTGATGTTTATGGAATTACAAAATTGCCTTTGGATTTAGCATATATGGATTTTATAGGGACTTTAATAGGGTCTTTTTTGATTGTGTCTTTATCTTCTTATTATCCGGCTAGACGCGCTTCAAAAATAGATGCACTTCAAGTATTGCGTAATGAATAGGGTTGGGATATAGATTTTATAAGATTGTGAGATTTTTATAAGAAGAGAGATCTAGCCATTTTTGTGCAGTATTTTTTAGTCCAGCAACATCGCTAGATGCAAAAAACTTCAGTGTAGTATTGCTGGATTTTGATACATGTGGAAGTATGGTATATAGATATTGTGCAATAGCTTCTCCTGAGTGCACAAGCAAGCTTTTGTGATCAAAAAAACTTGAAATTGCTTGACTTAATAGAGGGAAATGTGTGCAACCTAATACAATAGCATCAGGTATAAAATCAAGATTTTTAAAGTAATATTTTAGGACTTCATTAACAATTGGACCTTGAAAAATATTTTCTTCAACTAATGGAACTAAAAGACTAGTAGCAATAGATGTGAGATTTGTATAGCCTAGTTCTTGGAGGCCTTTTTGATAAACTCTTGAGTTTATTGTAGCTTTTGTAGCAAGGATAAGGATTTTAGAATCCAAATTTTTTAGTTTATTTGTGATTGCTAAAATTCCTGATTTTATAACACCAATGATGGGAATAGAAGGGCATTTTTTTTGCATCTCATCGAGTGCATAAGCGCTTGCTGTATTACATGCTATGACGATAATATCGACTTTTTGTTGTATAAAAAAATCAAGTGCTTGTAGGGAAAAATCTATAATACTTGTGGGATGTTTGGTGCCATAAGGAAGTCTGGCAGTATCTCCATAATAGACAACTTCTTGAAAAAGTTGCATTTTCAAAAGGCTATCTAAGACGCTTAAACCGCCTGCACCGCTATCAAAAATGCCGAGTTTCAAACTTATTCTTTTTCATTCATGAGATTTAAGAATTCTTCATTGTCTTTTGTTTTTTGCATCTTAGAATAAATAAATCCAAGTGCTTCGACATCATCCATTTGTTGCATAACATTTCTTAGCATCCAAACTTTTGTAAGTTTTTCTTTGCCAAGCAAGAGATCATCTTTTCTTGTTCCAGATTTTAGGATATCAAACGCAGGATAAATTCTTCTATCAGCAATACTTCTAGCTAAGACGATTTCGCTATTTCCTGTTCCTTTAAATTCTTCAAAAATTACCTCATCCATTCTAGAACCTGTTTCAATTAATGCTGTGGCAATAATTGTTAGACTTCCACCTTGTTCGATATTTCTAGCCGCACCAAAAAAACGCTTTGGTTTATGTAATGCATTTGCATCTACACCACCGCTAAGCACTTTTCCGCTAGATGGAGTGATGGCGTTATAAGCTCTTGCAAGTCTTGTGATAGAATCCAGTAAAATTACAACATCTTCTCCCATCTCTACACGACGCTTTGCGCGCTCTAATACAAGTTCTGCTACACGGATATGATTGTTGGCAGGAAGATCAAAAGTAGAGCTAAAAACTTGCCCTTTTACACTTCTTTGCATGTCAGTCACTTCTTCGGGGCGTTCATCAACTAAAAGTACGATAAGTTCCACTTCTGGGTGATTAGAGGTAATGCCATGTGCAAGCTCTTTCATAAGTTCGGTTTTCCCTGTGCGTGGCGGGGCTACAATTAGTGCTCTTTGTCCTTTTCCAATGGGGCTGAATAGATCTAACATTCTCCCTGTAACTTTTAAGGGTTCGTATTCAAGTTTGAGTTGTTCATTGGGGAAAAGCGGGGTGAGGTTGTCAAATAATGGGCGATTTTTTATTTCTTCTAAGGGAAGATAATTTACTGCTTCTATTTTTAGGAGTGCATAATAGCGTTCTTGGTCTTTAGGGGAACGCACCTGACCTGTTACAATATCTCCATTTCTTAGAGCAAATTTTTTGATTTGTGATTGGCTGACATAGGTGTCATTTTGGCTATCTGCGAAGTTTTCATCAATCCCTCTTAAAAAACCATAACCATCATTTACAATTTCTAAAATACCGGTAAAAAGAATAAAACCACCTTGACTAACCTGATTTTTAAGAATCTCAAAAATTAAGTCTTGTCTTTTATATTCTTGAGGGTTTTCTACACCTAATTCTTTTGAAATTTTTACCAATCTATCAATCTTATAGGTTCTTAAATCTTCGATTTTATAACCCTCAACCGGGGTGTGAGTTCTGTTTTTGTCACTTGCCATTTGTTTTTTAGTCCTTATATAGAAAAATAACTTCTTGAAGTTGTGGATATAATAAAGTAGCAGATTATTCTATAATAACCCGCATAAAAAAGTCAAGATTCTTCATCGACAATTTCAATATTTGGATGAATTTTATAGACTTTATTTTTAATTTTTATTAATAAGCCAACATCAATAAGTTGCTTAAAGGTTTTTACAATAGTAGGTTTTGAAACATTGATTTTAGCAATAATATCCTCATAAGAGCCGTGGTAGATATTGTCTTTATCACAATGATCAAGCAAAAATTTGATAATCTCAATTTTTTTCCCTCCAACAAATGCGGAAATAGCACGAATAAGGAGTTCTTGGGATTCTAATTTTACAGCTTGGAGTTTTGGAAGAACAGCCTTTTGAAGTGCGCTTAATAATTCATCAACATCAATAGGCTTAAGAATGTAGCCATCAACATGGAGGCTAATTGCATCAAGGAGATAAGGAACCTCGGTGTGCGCAGTGGTAATGATAACAGGACAATTATTATTTTGTTCGCTAGATCGAACATTTCTGATAAACTCAATACCATTTGTCTTTGGCATTAAAATATCTGTAAGAATTAAATCAATATTATGAGATTGAAAAAGTTTTAAAGCATCTTGTCCATTTTTTGCCAAAATTAATCTGCCTACATAATCCTCAAGAATCATTGAGGTTAGTCTTTGGGTATCTGCATCATCTTCTACATAAAGTATGGTTAAATCTTTTAGTTTTTTGTATTGTTCCATGTTGCTCCTAGAAATTTTTATTTGTTGTGCAAGGTAGCTCGATAATAAAACTTGCTCCATAAAAGCTTTGTTCTTCTCCCGCAATATGCCATTGCATATTGTGGGCACTGATTGTTCCTTGCATTTGTTTTTCGATAATCTCTTTTGTCATATAAAGACCTATTCCTGTCCCTGTCGATTTGTGTTTGGTGGTAAAGTAGGGTTCAAAAATCTTATAGAGACTTTTTTGTTTAATTCCACCAGCATTATCTTGAATAATGATAGTAATTTTATCATATTTTTTTTTCAAAATTACGTAGCAATGTCCTTGAGGAATTTTTTGCTCAATAATGGCGTCTTGTGCATTTTTTAGTATATTTAAAACAACTTGTGTAAAGGCATTTTTGTAACCATAAAACTCAAAATCCTCACTATAATCGCGATGGATTGTAATATTGTTTTGTTTTAGGACAAAATCTATAAGTTTGATAGAATCCTCGATAGATTCTATAATGGAAAATGAACTTTTTAACTTATTGGGTTGGAAAAAATGGCGAAAATTTTCTATAGTTTCTGACATAGACTTTGCAATTTTTAGACCATCTTCGGTTTGTGTATTGATAAAATTTTCATCAAGTTTGCCATTGTAAAATTTGGTCTTAAAGCTCTGGATAAGGACAATAAGAGAGTTTAGAGGCTGTCTCCATTGATGAGCAATATTTTGTATCATTTCTCCCATAGAAGCAAGACGATCTTGTTGATACATGATTTGATCTTTTTTTCTTGAGGATTCTACTTCCTTATTGATAGTTTTTTTGAGATTTTTGTTGATATTTTCGAGTTGCAAGGTTTTGTCTTTGATAACTTGACAAAGTTTCTCTTCATGTTTTTTGATTGACTTAAGGATATGATTGCACAAAGAAATAGTGGTTAAAAAAACTATAAACATGCAGAAAAATAGAATTATGGAAGTAAAAATAAAAATTGAATGGATCGAGTGGCTTTGTATGGTTGCAATTTGCAATCTTAAATCAATGATTTGATCAATGAGATTTTGGATTTTTTTTGCCTGTTGCCTTAGTAGCATATTTTTATCTAAAATATTTTTCTTTCCATTATCATGCTGTAATAAAAGTGTGTCTAAAATTAAAATTTCTTGCTCTACTGCATTTAAAATTACTTTTTTTCTTGATTGAGTTGGAATAATTTTTCATAAGAAGAATGTAGAAAAATTTTTTGATAGGTGTGATGTAAAAAATCAAAAGTATTAGATCTATTAGATTTTGTTAGTGCTTGTTTGAATTCATCAAATTCTAAGCGAGTGTTTGAGTGAATTGAATAAAAATCCTGCATTGATTTTAAGGTTTTAATTTCTTGAATATATTTAGTGAAAGTTGTATCATATTCGTATTTTAACGCATTGATAGCTAGAAAAGAGAGGAGGCATACAAGGATTAGACCGATTGTAATGATGCTTAAGAGCACCTTGGTTTGTGGACTGAAAAATTTTGTAAGTTTATTGGATTTCATTTTTATATTCTGCGAGATAATTTACAAAATTATTGCAAATTATATTAAATTTTTCTGTTTTTGAAAACATATTTGCCTGAAGTTCTTGAATCTTTGCTTGGTAGGATTTGATTTCTTGCTGTAGCATATTGTTATCTTTTTTGAGCATTTCAATGCTTTCTGTAAGTTTTTCAAGAGCAAATAGAGCGGTTTTTTGTTCATTGAGAAGGCGTGAGAGATTAGAGTTGATATTTTCTTGTTCTGTGCTTGTGATGGTGGTGGTTTTGAGGTTGGCTTTGTTATTTTCATAGTCTTTGTTAAGGTTTTGTAGTTCAGTATCTTTTTTTAGAGATTTTTGTTGAAGTTCAAAAATATTTTTCTCATTTTCTTTAATTTGTCGTGTGATATTTTGAATATTGTTGTTTTTAATGTCAATTTTTTCTTGTGCTGCAAAATAATCTGCCAAAATATTTTGGAGATTCTGGCTTGAATCTGTAAGAAGTTTTTTTTGATAAGTTTGTAAAAAATTTGTCCATAAATCAGGATGAGAGAAAAAATAATAAATAATTTTTTTTGCGAGAGGGAGGAGAATAATGGTGATATTTTCACGGACAAAATCTTCAGCAAAACAAGTTTGATTGAAGCTTGATATTTGATTATCTAGAATTTTTCCAATTTGGATTCTAAAATCTCTAGTGACATTGTGTAACAATTTATTATAAAATTTTGCATTGATAACGACAGGGAAGGTCTTTATATTTTGCAAAATATTATTAGTGCAATCTTGTAAAATTATTTTAGGATTGCTGTTTTTTAGGAGCATGGAAATATTGTCTTTGTCTGAAATTGCAAGAAGCTGTGAGGAGTTGAGTTTTTTGATATTTCTAAGTTCTTTATTGATTTGTGCAAAGTCATAATCAAATTTTCTTACATATATTTTAAAGTTTTTGAAAAACAAACTATCGCGGTTTTTAAGATTGAAAGATTTTTTAATTGCGTTGCGGATAATAGATTTTAAAAGTTTTTCATCATGAAAGCTAAAATGTTGTTTTGAGTGATTGATGATGGCCTGAAAGATTTCTGGTGTGATTTCTTTGTTGTTGAATTGCGATTTGATCCATAGGGAGAGAAAATCAATATAGGCATTGTTGTTGGGATTGGTAATAATGGTTTTAATCTCTATGATATTTTTTTTGAGTTTGATTGTTGCATTAAGTCCTTTGGAGGCATAAAATTCTTGAAGAAATGGAATTAGGGTGGAAAATTCTTGCGTAAAGCCTTGTGTTTGCAATAATCGTAAAAGATTATTGGATATATTGTTGTTAAAATCATTGAGATTTGTTGAAGCAGAAAATAAATCATTTAATATTTCAAAGGTGATATTACGATGAGTTGTATGCATTTTTCTGTCCTAGATAAACATAATTTATTTTAATTTTAATGTAGTTGCTTTATAATATCAATTGATTATTTAAATTCAAGAATGTTACTCAACGTATGGCAATAAAACAAGGAGAAAAATATCGGAAGTGTTTTTTTTATCATTTTAATTGGTTTGGCCCTGTCAATTTTATTTAATCTAATTTTAAAGTATTTTGACATACCAGTGATTATTGGTTATATAGTCACAGGGGTAATTATTGCGTATTTTTTTAATTTTGATAGTTTAGAGACGCTTAGTGAGATTGCTGAATTTGGTATTGTTTTTTTGATGTTTATGATTGGGCTTGAATTTAGTTTTGATCGTTTGCGGGCGATGAAAGAAGAAGTGCTGTTTTTTGGAGCAATACAAGTAGTTGCTACTTCAGTGATATTTTTTATCTTAGCTCATTTTGTTTTAGGGCTATCTAGTGTGATTTCTCTTGTAATTGGTATGTCTTTTTCTCTATCTTCTACCGCCATTGTTTTAAAATATTTTAATGAAAACAAGCAGCTTGCAACAATTCATGGTAAAAGTGTTGTAGGGATTTTGATTATGCAAGATATTGCTGTGATTCCAATCTTGATTATTTTGGCATTGCTTAGCAATACAAATCTAGGGCTTGGCAGCTTGCTTTTAAAAACTTTGATTTCTGGAATCATTGTGTTAGCTATTTTGATTTTGCCAGGGAAGAGGTTTGCATCGCGTATTTTAAAACTTGCAGCAAAAAGTCAAAATGGTGAGATTTTTATTGCTACAGTATTATTGATTGTTTTGGGGGCAGCAGGTATTAGTGGATTTTTTGGTTTTTCAATGTCTTTAGGGGCATTTATCGCGGGTATGGCAGTTTCTAAGTCGCGTTTTAAATATCAAGTAGAAAGTGATTTAGAGCATTTTAGAGATATTTTTTTAGCATTATTTTTTATCACTGTTGGAATGCAAGTAGATTTGCTTTTTTTGATGCATAATTTTTTTAATATTTTATTGATTATGTTTTTAGTAATGAGTGTGAAGATTTTGTTACTTTTTTGGATGCTGCGATTTTTTAGAAGTGATAGAAGTGCTTTAAAAACAGCATTTTCTTTGGCACAAATTGGGGAATTTTCTTTTGCAATTTTTGTGAGTGCAAGTGGTGCAAAACTTTTTGAAGCACCTTTACAAACAGGGGTTTTAAAATTCTTACAAGAAAAAGGAATAATACATTTCTCAGCACAAGATATTCATCAATTTTTAGTGTTAATGGTGGTTTTTTCGATGGTTGCTACACCTTTTATTTTAAAAAATCTTCCTAGTATAGTGGGGTATTTTTTGAAAAATAATATCAACCATAATGCACATAAAGATAGTGGTATTGAAATTAGTGTGCCTTTGTTAGATCATGTTATTGTTGCGGGATATGGGACTTTTGGGGTAGCAGTGGTAGAAAAGCTAAAAGAAAAAAATCTTGATTATGTGGCAGTGGATTATGATATTGCAAAAGTGGAGATGGGGGAAAAAAGAAAAGATAGAGTAGTGTTTGGAAATATTGCACAAATTGCATTTTTAAAAAAATTTAGATTACAGGATGCAAGATGCGTAATTATTGCAATTGATAATACAAGTATAGTACATGCAATTTGTGAAACAATCTTAAAAATAGCACCAAACATAGATATAATTGCCAAAGTAGATTCTCAAATCGAAGAAATTGAATTGCAAAATTTAAATGTATCAAGTATTAATACGCGCACTGAAATTGCAAATCTTTTGGTTGAGCGTGCGATAAAGGAGAAAAATAATGAGTAAAGAAAAACATGTTTGGGATTTAGAGGGGTTGTTTAGAAGTGAAAAAGAGTTGAAAAAATTTTGCCAAGAGTTGATGATGCATGCACAAGAATTTGAAGATACATATAAAAACAAGCTTGCAAAAACTAAAAAAATTTATGATGTAATTAAGGAGTATGAGGAGATTTTAGAGGGGATTGGCAGGGTAATGACTTATGCTTTTTTATGTTTTGCAAGCGATACAAAAAAAAGTGCTTTTTATGCAGAATATGAAATGTTAGCTAATGAAATCCAAGCACATATTTTGTTTTTTGAAATTGAATTTTGTGCTTTGGATGAAAAAAAACAAAAAAAGTTTCTTAAGGATTCTAAAAATTATCATTATTTTTTACAAAAATTGCTTGATAATAAGGCGTATCAATTAAGTCTTGAAGAAGAAAAAGTGTTGTTGCAGGTGGCACCTGTGGGGGTAGATGCCTTTGCAAGGTTGTTTGATGAATTTTTCTCTACTTTGAAGGTAGAATATCAAGGTGTCAATAAAAGCGAGGAAGAGATTTTAGCCTTATTGCACCATCCAGACAGAAAGGAGAGAAAGCAGGCGCAAAAAGCTTTTACACTAAAACTTGAAGAATCTCAAATGTTATTAAGTTATATTTTTAATATGGTGCGCAAGGGCTTGCATATTCAAAGTAAGATGCGTAATTATCCTAATCAAGAAACTTTTAGGCATCTTAGCAATCATATTACGCAAAAAAGTGTGGATAGTTTAATTGATACTGTGAATGAAAATATGTCTTTAGTGCAAAAATATTATCATTATAAGTCTAAAATCTTAGGCTATAAGCTCAAAGATTATGATCGTTATGCGCCAATCGAAACAAAATGCAAGCCTATTGGCTATCAAGAGGGGTTAGAGATGGTGCTTTTGTGCTTTAAAGAATTTTCTAAAAATTTTTACCAAATTGCCAAGAAGGCAGTGGAAGAAGGATGGGTGGATTCTCATCCTAGAGAAGCAAAAAGAGGGGGGGCATTTAGCCATGGAGCTACACCAAATGCACATCCTTATGTGTTATTAAATTTTACAGGAAATTATCGCGACGTATTTACGATTGCTCATGAATTTGGACATATGGTGCATCAAGAATTAAGCAAAAAGCAAGGTTATCTTAATATGGATACACCTTTAACGACTGCAGAAACTGCATCAGTTTTTGCTGAAATGCTTTTATTTGATAGTATAAAATCTAAATTGAGTAAAAAAGAGCTATTGGGGATTTATGCTTCAAAATTAGAAGATATTTTTTCGACAATGTTTAGACAAGTGGTAATGACAAATTTTGAACGCAGAATCCATCAAGATGACAGAGAGTTAAAAGCACAAGATTTTAATGAAATTTGGTTTGAGGAAAACCAAAAAATGTTTGGGAAGAGTTTGAAATTGACCAAAAATTATTCTTTGTGGTGGAGTTATATTCCACATTTTGTACATTCTCCATTTTATTGCTATGCTTATAGTTATGGGCAATTACTTGTATTGGCGCTTTTTGGTTTGTATAAAAAGAAAGGGCGAGAGTTTATTGGAATCTATGAGGAGTTTTTATCAAGTGGTGGTAGTAAAAGTCCAAGAGAACTGGTTGCAATGTTTGGTTTTGATATCGAGGATCCAGAGTTTTGGAAGATCGGAATGCTTGAAGTAAAAAAAATGCTAAAAGAGTTTGAGGAGCTTTTATGAGCACAATTATGAAGTTTGAAAAACTACAAGATAAACAATGTGAAAGTGTAATTAATTTTTTATTAAGTGAAAAAATACATTTTAGCTTATTTTGCTTGATTGATCGAGTAAAATTTATGCCAGAACTTCCTAGAGAAATTATGGAAAATTTTCAACCCATTAGCCTTTTTGTTTTAAAGGGCTATACTTTTGATAGTATCGAACTTACTGCAAGAGGTATAATTTTTGAAGCAGGTTTTGGTAGTGAAAATATTGGAAGATATGTTGAAATTAGTTTTAGAGATATTTTGCAAGTTATTATTACAAATCCAAAAGATAAGGATGTACCAGTTTTTACACGATTGTCTTGTAAGGATTTATTTGATTGTACACAAGAAGATGAATTGCAAAAATCCATGGAAGCCATTATGTCTAATCCACATAATAAGCAATATCTCTAAAAAATGGATAAAGGCTAATGTTTAAATTTTTTTTAAAAGTTATTTTAGCTTTTTTTCTTGGCGGAGTTTGGTATTATATTGACCAGAGTAATTTAGTCGCTATTGCTGTAGTATTGGCAATTTTTGTATTTTTAATTTTAGTGGTCAAGCCTATTAAATTTCAATCTCCTAAAAAACGCGAGGAATTTATCCAGAAAATGCGAGAAAAAAGAGAAAGATTAATGGCTATTGAGTTGAAACAAAAAGAAGAGATTGAACGGGCAAAAAAGCTAAACCGCCTTAAAAGAGAACAACATATGGAAGTACATAGAGAAAGTTTTAATTCTAAATTTAAGGAGTAGTATGGAAATTTTATTGTTAGTCATCGCAGGTATTGTAGTGTATTTTTTGTATCAAGAACTAAATAAATATCTTAAAAATCCTTTATCATCTAATAAATATTCAAAAAATTCCACTTATGCAAAAGAATATAATATAAAAGAAGACCCTTATGAAACAGAAAAAATATTAGATCCCATGGAAAAATTTGCAAACACAGAATTGGGGGTGATGTTAGCAATTTGTGCGCAATTTCCAAATAGACAAAACATGCAGGAAATTTATCGGGTAATTATGCAGGATTTTGCAACAAAATATTTGCACGAAAAGGGTCAGGATAAAGCACTTTATGTCGATGAGATTAATAAAATGATAGATGGGGATTTTTATAAAAGTGATCTTATAGATTTAGCAAAAAAATTTTTAACAATGAGCTATGCAGAATATAAAAAGCGTTTGCGTTTTGTGGAATTTTTGTTGTTGTTGATATATCTTGATGGTGAGATTGATGAACAAGAAAAAGAATTTTTGCTTGATGTGGCAGCAAATTTAGAGCTTGATAATCAAGATTTTAATGAAATATATAGTATTTATGAAGAAAAGTTTAAAAATCTTCCAAAAAAAGAAAATAATTTAGATGAAGTTGCAAAAAACCATGGTTTTGAAGATAGGGAGGCATATTTAAAACAAAGAATAGATGAAATAGGATTAAATATTTTTGGTGTAAAAAATCCTGCAATTTTAGATTCTGCACTAAAAATAAGAGAAATGCTTTGATTTAATTTGTGTAGCCATATTTATAGTAAGCTGCACATGCCCCTTCGCTACTTACCATACAACTTCCAAGTGGATTTTGTGGTGTACATGATTTGCCAAAAACTTTGCAATCTAGCGGCTTAGCAATACCTCTTAAAATATCCCCACAACGACATGCACGATTATCTTGAATATTTTCTTTGCTAAGAATGGAATCAAAGATAATTTCTGCATCGTATTTTGCAAATTCTTTTTTGAGTCGTAATGCAGAATAGGGGATATTTCCAAGTCCTCGCCATTGAAACTCTTCTCGTGTTTCCATAAATGTTTTTACTAGTTTTTGGGCTTTGAGATTGCCATTTGTATTGACAACTCTGGAGTATTGAATTTCGAGTTTGGGAGTATTGTTTACAACTTGTTGGACAAGCATTAAGATGCTTTGCATCATATCTACGGGTTCAAAACCACTGACAACAATAGGAATTTGATATTTTTCAAATATAGGTTCATAGATTTTAGAGCCTGTGATTACGCTTACATGAGATGGTGCAATCAAGGAATTAACCTTTGTATCTTTGGAATCTAAAATTGTATAAAGAGGTGGTGGCACTAAAACATGATTGATGTGAAAAAATAAATTATTGATTTTTAATTCGATGGCTTTTTGCAACAATGCAGCAGTCATTGGCGTGGTTGTCTCAAAGCCTATGGCAAAATATACGACTTTTTTGTTAGGATTTTTTTGTGCAACCTCTATGGCTTGTAAAGGGGAATAAAGAAAACCAATTTCAGCTCCAAGACTTCTGGCATGTTGCAAGCTTCCTTTTGATCCTGGCACTTTGAGCATATCTCCAAGAGTTAGTAAAATCACATCTTTTTGCATTGCAATTTCATAGGCTTGATTGATTCTATTTTTTGGCATAATGCAAACAGGACAGCCAGGACCATGAATGCAGTGGATGTTTTTTGGTAATAATTTTGTAAGTCCGTATTTCATTAGTGTATGTGTATGCCCTCCACATACCTCCATCATATAGAGATCATGAGGAAGTTTTTTTGATTCTATAACAATTTTTTCTGCAAGGGCTAAGATAGTATTTTTATCTCTAAAGGAATTGATTAAAAAAGCACTATTTTTTGTAGAGTGGATCGACATATTCTTCTTCATCTTCCATGTTCTCAATCATTTGTTGATAAAGCTTTAGAGATTCTAAAGCATCTTCTTTGTCAATTTTACTCATAATGTAGCCAATATGCAATAAAACATATTCTCCAATTTTTATTTCATCTTGCATGAGATCTAGACTTGCTTCTCTTTGCACGCCTAGAGTTTCTACAGTTGCGGTATTTTTAGATTTATCTATGGAAATAACTTGAGATGGGATTGCAAGACACATTTTGATTTCTCAAAAAGAATGATTTGAAAAATATTGTTCTTTATTTTTCTGGATAATAAAATCTTTGATTTTTTCTAAACTACTCATATCCTTAGAGCTGGTTAGAAAAATAGGGACTTGTGGCTTTAGCTTTTGCATATCTTCTTGTACTTGCGAGATTCTAAAACCAAAATAGTCAATCATATCTGCCTTACTTATAATTACAGCATCAGCGCATAAAAACATGCTAGGATATTTAAGAATTTTGTCATCGCCTTCAGGCACAGAAAGTAGTACGATATTGAGTGCTGCACCTAAATCATAACTCGCCGGACAAACAAGATTTCCAACATTTTCAATAATTAAATAATCACAATTTTGAATTTGCCCTTTTTGTTTTAGTATATTATATGCCCTTTCTACCATGCTAGCTTCAAGGTGACATGCTTCTCCTGTTGCAATCTGTTCTGCAGCTATCCCCATTTTTTGCAATCTTTCTGCATCTCTGTTAGTTTGCAAGTCGCCTTCTACAACGCAAAATTTAAAATCTTCAAATTTAGAGAGGTTTTCTAATAGAGTTGTCTTTCCGCTACCAGGAGAGCTCATAAAATTGATTGTATAAAGCCCATCATTTTTATAATGTTCTCTAAGCTCATTAGCTTTAAGGTCATTTTTACTAAGGATTTTTTCGACGATTTGAATACTTTTTTCATTTAAATTTGGATTGTTTTTTAAATTTTCTCTCATTGGAAAACCTTTAGAATAATGTAAATCATATTTTTTTAATTATACTTTGTGATGATAAATGTCTTTAGGAGTTTTATGTTTGCAAACTAGCAAGAATTGCAAATCTACCTGTATTTTTTTCTCTTCGATAGGAAAAAAGATTTGGAGTGTGTTTTGTGCATATAGGGGAGATTTCAATGTTTTTTTGAGGGATTTTTAGTGTATTTAATTGATGTAGTACTAGTGTGGTGAGATCCAAAAAAGTTTTTTCATCTTTTTTGTGAAGGATATTTTGGGATATTCTTGGAAAAAGTTGTTGAGTTTGCGTGATGATATCTTCTTGGATTTCATAGCAGCATGCCTTAAGACAAGGGCCTAGATAGATATATAAATCATTAGTTTGACTTTGATATGTTTTTTGCATTTTGTGAATGGTTATAGGAATGATGGAAGTAAAGATACCTGCTCTGCCACAATGTAATAAAGAAAAGACATGATTTTTGGAATCAAAAATACAAACTGGCATACAATCTGCCACCATAATCATAGAGACATAGGAAGGATCATTACACAAGATTCCATCGCCATCGCCAATCATTCCATGTGTATGGGGTGTGAGAATTTGATTGCCATGGACTTGATTGAGCCAAACAAGCTTTTTTTGTGGAAAATAACTTTTTAGCACAATTTCTCGATTCCTTCTTACATTATCAGGATTGTCTTTTACATGATAGGCAAGATTGAGGCTATCAAATGGAGGTTTGCTAAAGCCATGGAGTCTTGAGGTGATGATAAATTTTAATTTTGTATTTGCAAATATTTTACTTTCTTCATGTGAAAAAAATAACATTACGGCACCTTTTTTAATTAAAAATTAAATAATAGAAAATCATTTTAATTTAAGCAGTGTTTTATATAAATGTTATTAGAATACTAAAATATTAAGATTAAAAATAACTTAATATAACAAAACAAAGCAAAAATGAGGGAGAGTGGATGGGAAAAAAAGCTATTTTATTTTCATTGCTTGTCTTGATTATGGGCGCTCTTGTAGGTGGTGGTTTTTTTATTTTTTATAATGCCAATGGACTTTCATATCTAAGTAGCGATTCTGCAGCTTGTAATAATTGTCATGTGATGCATGAGGTGTATGATGATTATAATAAAAGTTCGCATAAAGCTGTTGCACGATGCATAGATTGTCATTTGCCACATACTTTTTTTAGAAAGTGGGTTGCAAAAGCAGAAAGTGGATTGGGGCATATGATGGTTTTTACATTTGAAAAAAATTTACCCACACATTTTGAAGCTAATGAAAAGACAAAAAAATGGGTGCAAGAAAATTGTATATCTTGTCATAAGGACTATGTAGAAAATATTACAAATCCTACTTTGAAAGCACAGCACCAAGATCAAAGTTTAAGTTGTGTATCTTGTCATAAAAATGTAGGGCATAAGCGAAATTATTAACAAAACAAAAAGGAAAGAAAATGAAGACAAAGGGCTTATTGGTTTTAATTATTATCGGGATTGTTTTAGGCATAGGTATTGCGTGGTTTAGCGCAGATATTGGTGCTAAAAAAAGTGAAAGTGTTGCGATAAAGACAGAAAATTTGCAAGGATTGAGTGATGATAATCCAGATTTTGCTGTATGGGGTGCGAGATTCCCAGATTATTTGGATATGTATCTAAAAATGAAAGATTCTACTCATACTGCAACAGAGTTTGCTGGAAGTTACCCTTATAGTAAAATCAATCGTTATCCGCAACTTACAATGTTTTGGGATGGGTATGCATTTAAGTATGACTACAATCAAAACAGAAGCCACTATTATTCTCAAATTGATCAAATGGATACATTGAGAAATAATAAGGAATATCTCAATAGTCATGGTTTGAAGGCTTTTGATGGTCAGCCTGGTGCCTGCATGAATTGTCATACAGGAAATTTGCAAAATCTTGTTAAAAAGTTTGGTTGGATAGAATTTAATACAATGAAATACTGGACAATTATTAAAATGATGGAAGGTCCAAATACTGTGCATGGTAAAAAAATGGGAAGCACTTGTGCAGATTGTCATAATCCTGATGATATGAGTTTGCGTGTTACAAGACCTGCTGCAATAAAAGCTTTTATTGCTCGTGGTTATGAAAGTGATGAAAAGCATGGAATTAAGGCGGATCGTCAAGAAATGCGATCTTTAGTTTGTATGCAATGCCATGTTGAGTATTATAATCAACCTACAGGAAAAAAAGTAACTGTTAAAGCTGAAACAAACTATCAGGAGATTCCTGAATTTAGAGAAGGAAATAAAATCATTGAAGTGCAAGCAAATGGTATTGAATTGACTTATCCTTGGAAGTTTTGGAAAAAAGGAGAGCCTTTTAGAATCGAAATGTTTGATGATTATTATGAGAGTGTAAGAGATAGTTTTCCTTACGATTTTATTCATGCATCAACTAAGGCACCTATTTTAAAAATGCAGCATCCTGAAGCAGAGCTTTATTCTGGTAGTGTGCATGCAGCAAATGGTGTGAGCTGTGCGGATTGTCATATGCCTTATACAAGAAAAGGTGCTAAAAAGGTGACTAATCACTTTATTGCCTCTCCTCTGCTTGATGTAAATGCATCTTGTAAATCTTGTCATACTCAAAATGAAGATTATTTAAAAAATCAAGTAAAAGATATACAAAGGATGGTAGCAGCCAATATTAGAAGTGCGGAATATGCAGTTGCGAGTTTGATTCAAGATATTACAACTCTAAGAAGCGAAATGTTAAAGCTACAAGAGTTCGCAAAGATTGCAGATAAAAAACAACAAGAAATAGAGATTACAAAGATTTTGACACCTGCTTTGGAATTACATAGAAAAAGCCAAATGAGAGCAGATTTTATGAATGCTGAGAATTCTTCAGGTTTTCATAATCCAAGAGAAAGTAACCGCATTGCATTGCAAGCTGTAAAATATGCAAAAGATGGACAAAATGAGGTTTTGGCTATTGCCATGAAATATGGAATTAAGATGCAAGCTAGTAAGCTTGGGTTTGAAGATATGAGAAAAATTGCACCAAAGCCTTCAGAAGTTAATAATAAACGTTACTATGAAAGCCCGCTACAAGATGATGCACCAAAAGACTTGCTTAAATTGGATAAAAATCTTGTACCTTACAATTATAGGGTATTTTCTAATCAAAAGTAATCCTTCCCCTTTTTTTGGGGAATTTGTTATAATTTTATCCATTGAATATTTTTTTAAGGATAAAAAATGTTGGGGAAGAGAATAGCTAAAATCATTTTGATTATAGGGGCTGGGGTTATTTGTGCCTTATTTATTTTATTTGCATATGTAAGTACAAAGGTAAAAAATGAGTTTGAAGCTCAGTTAAATGTATTTTTTAACATGGGGCAAAGAGGGGGTGAGTTTTATTTTGAGATTCCCAAACCTTTTTCGTGTAGTGGATTTTTTAGTTATGAATGTAAAGTACCTGTGTTAAAAATTATGATGCAGCAAGAAAAGCAAGCAGAAATTGATAATTTTACTATGGGGTTTAGAGATATTAGGATTAACAGTTTACAAAGATATATGAGGGGAAATATCAAAACTCTTGAAATCGCACAAAATGTCTCCCCAGAATTTATTCCTCATTCTTTTGAATATATTAGTAAAGATAGTGTAATAGATCGTCATAGTGGCGAGGTTTTTAGTCACAGTGTATTTAAGGCTATAGGAAATAATGCAGATGCAGAAATTCAAACAAATTTAAAATTAAAGAGTAAAGAATTTTCAAATAAAAATATTATTAATATTTTCAAAGATTTGTTTGAGCATAATATGGATATAGATACATTTGTAGAAAAACTTGAATTTGACTTGCAAAAAACTTCTTTTAAGTTGGATTCTAAAAATATTAAAGAAGCAATGCTAACTGTTTTAAAACAAGAGAGACAGATTAATGAGGATGAGTATGAAAAAACTATCAATGAAGGGGCAAATAATATGAGATTTTTGATGGGGTTATTCGGGGTTTTTGATGGTCCTTATGGAGAGCAAGTTATGAGTGCTATTGGGGCTTATGCTGATTTACTTAAAGGAAGAATTAAGTCTGTAGAAGTGAGTCTTAATGCTAAAGAAGAAGACCAATATTTTAAAGCAAAAAGAGTGTTTTTACATCCAAATCCCAATGATATGCAAAGAATTTTTGCAAAGATTTTTAATTATTATGACTTTAGTGTGGAAGTAGAGGAGTGATGGAGCATCGCAATAATCAAAAAGGTAAAAAAGGCATAAAAAGAATTTACAATGCATTATTTTATTCTCTAAGTGGCATAGCTGCAGCTTGGAGAGATGAGGCAGCTTTTAGGCAAATTTTTGTTCTAGGTATGATTTTTGGTGGCTTAGGGTTATGGATAGGACAGGAATGGACACATAAGATTTTGTTGGTTTTACCTTGTTTTTTGTGTATTGTGGGCGAACTCATTAATAGTGCTATTGAGAATGCAGTAGATTTTACGGGTACGCAAACCCACCCTCTAGCAAAAAAAGCAAAAGATATGGGAAGTGCAATTCAGTTAGTCTTGCTTGTATTTTTTGTGATTGTGTGGATAAGTTACCTATTTTACTTATTTTTTAAGCTTTTTTAAGTTAGAATTACTTTAGGTTTTAGGGAGTATAAAAGATATGGATAATTTACTGGATAATACAAATATAATAGATGTGAATGTTGATGATTCTATCAAAGAAAGCTATCTTGATTATTCTATGAGCGTTATTGTAGGACGCGCCTTACCGGATGCAAAAGATGGATTAAAGCCTGTGCATAGAAGAATCTTGTATGCGATGAATGAATTGAATGTTACCTCTAGGGCTGCGTATAAAAAAAGTGCAAGAATTGTGGGGGATGTTATCGGTAAATATCATCCACATGGAGATACAGCGGTATATGATGCATTAGTTAGAATGGCGCAAGATTTTTCTATGCGATTAGAGCTTGTAGATGGGCAGGGGAATTTTGGTTCTATTGATGGAGATAATGCCGCTGCCATGCGTTATACAGAAGCTAGGATGACTCAGGCTAGTGAAGAAATTTTGAGAGATTTAGACAAAGATACTGTAGATTTTATTCCAAATTATGATGATACACTAAAAGAGCCAGATGTGTTGCCAAGCAGAATCCCAAATCTTTTGGTCAATGGTTCCAATGGAATTGCTGTAGGGATGGCAACTTCAATTCCTCCACATAGGATTGATGAAATCATTGATGCAGTGATTTATGTGCTTGATCATAAAGATGCTGGTGTTGAGGAATTGCTAGAATTTGTTGAGGGACCAGATTTTCCCACAGGCGGGATTATTTTTGGTAAACAGGGGATTAGAGATGCATATAATACAGGTAGGGGCAGAATTAGAGTTCGTGCAAAAGTTCATGTAGAAAAAACAAAAACAAGAGATGTGATTGTTATTGATGAAGTACCTTATCAAGTGAATAAGGCTAGACTTGTAGAACAAATTAGTGAACTTGTAAAAGATAAAGTGATTGATGGAATTTCTGAAGTAAGAGATGAATCTGATAGAGAGGGGATACGTGTTGTTATAGAGTTAAAGCGTGAAGCAATGAGTGAAATTGTACTCAATCATCTCTATAAGTCCACCGCAATGGAGATAACATTTGGAATTATTTTGCTTGCCATTAATAATAAAGAGCCAAAGATTTTTACGCTTTTAGAACTTTTAAATATTTTTATCGCACATCGTAAAACCGTTGTGATCAGACGCACGATTTTTGATTTGGAGAAAGCTAAGGCTAGGGCACATATTTTAGAGGGATTAAAAATTGCGCTTGATTATATTGATGAAGTAATTGCAATAATTCGTGCAAGTAAAGATGCAGATGAAGCTAAAAATGCTTTAATGGAGAGATTTGGTCTTAGTGAATTGCAAAGCAAGGCAATTTTAGAAATGCGTTTGCAAAGGTTGACGGGATTAGAGCGTGATAAAATTGAGAGTGAATATGCAAGTTTGTTGGTAGAAATTGAATATCTAAATTCTATTCTAAAAAGCGAAGAAAAACTTAAAGAAATCATCAAAGAAGAATTGCTTGAAATAAAAGAAAAATTCTCTACTAAAAGATTGACACAGATTGAAGAAGATTATGAAAGTATAGATGCAGAAGATTTGATACCTAATGAAAGTGTAGTGGTCACAATGAGTCACAGAGGGTATGTAAAAAGAGTGCAAAGTAGGGTTTATGAAAAACAAAATCGTGGTGGTAAGGGGAAGGTTAGCGGAAATACGCATGATGACGATTTTATAGAATCTTTTTTTGTGGCAAACACTCATGATACTATTATGTTTATTACTAATAAAGGGCAGTTATATTGGTTAAAGGTTTATAAGATTCCAGAGGCAGGGAGAACAGCTATAGGTAAGGCAGTGGTCAATCTTATTCAGCTTTCTGGTGATGAGAAAATTATGGCTACGATTACTACTTCTGATTTTAATGATGATAAATCTTTGGTATTCTTTACAAAAAATGGTATTGTAAAACGCACAAATCTTAATGAATATAGCAATATTAGAAGTGTTGGAATTAAAGCTATTAATCTTGATGAAGATGATGAATTAGTGACTGCAAGCATTGTTACGCAAGATGTGAAAGAATTGTTCCTTGCGACTTATCAGGGTATGTGTATTCGCTTTGATATTGATAATGTAAGAGAGATTGGTAGAGTAGCGCGTGGTGTAACAGGAATTAGATTTAAAGAAGAAGGGGATTATGTGATTGGCGCTACGACAATTACGGGTGAAAACAACAAACTTTTGACTGTAAGTGAATTAGGGATTGGTAAACAAACACTAGTAGGTGCCTATCGCTTACAAAGTCGTGGCGGCAAGGGTGTTATTGCCATGAAATTAACTCCTAAAACAGGGAAGCTTGTAAGTGTGATTAATGTAGATGATGAAAATAAAGACTTGATGGTACTTACAACTAGTGGCAAAATGATACGTGTGGATACAGAAGCAATACGCGAAGCAGGAAGAAACACAAGTGGTGTGAAAATTGTAAATGTTGCGGGTGAAAAAGTGGCTTATGCAAGTAGTTGCCCAAAAGAAGAGCAAGATGAGCAAGATGAGGTAGAAGGAGAATTGCTATAATTGCGTTTTTTATGGGGTTTGGTTTTTTGCGGATTAATGATTGCATCTGAAGAGTGGAAGAAAAACCCTTTTGTACTGCAAAATCCTGATACATTTTTGTGGAATTTTAAGGAAAAATCAAATATATTTGATTTGATTCCTTTTGCTCCTCCTAAAGAATTGCAACGTTTTCCTTATAAGATGCATAGTTATTTAGAGCCGCCAATTGAACCATTGATACCACAAGTTATGCCAAATCCTTGGCAAGCACCCCCTTATATTTTTATTCCTGATCCAGTTTATGAGATGGATTTAGTGATTTCTTATCAATTTTTATTAAAAAATGAGGTACCACAGGGTGAAAAATATGATATTTCAAAGCCTACGCATGCTATAGATAAAAATAAAGTCATGGATTATAGCTGCGAAATTGATGTGGCATTAAATGATGATGAAATACCCAGTGTTTTAGAAGTGTTGATTCCTTATGTGTTGAGACTTCAAAAAGAACAGGTTTTGGAGTGTTTATATAAAAGTGGTGTACAAGTTAGAGAAGATTCTTATTCTAATAAAAATTATCTTAATAACAAGATAGTTTTTGCTTTACCGCCAAAATGGGTGCGCGTATCTTTGCAAAATGGTTTTTTGTTGATTAAAGTTTTTAAGGAGAAGAAATGAAAGTAGCGATTGTTGAAGATGATATCAATATGAGAAAAAGCTTGGAATTATTTTTTGCAGATGTTAAGGAAATTGAAGTTGTGAGTTTTAAGAATCCAAAAGATGCACTAAAAGCTCTTGACGATAGTTTTGAACTTGTGATTACTGATATTAATATGCCACAGATGGATGGCTTGGAGTTTTTAAATCAATTAAATCATAAATATGAGGCTATTGTGATTACGGGTAATGCATCTTTAAATAAAGCTATAGAATCGATACGCCTTGGCGTGGCAGATTTTTTTCAAAAGCCTTTTGAGCCAGAACTTTTATTAGAAGCAATTTTACGGACAAAAAAACTTCTTGAGTTTCAAAAAAAACAAAATCCTTCAATAAATAGAAATGCTATTAAAAATAAAAAAGAAAATAAGCAGGGATTTGTTGCAGATTCTAAGGCACTAGAAGAGGTGAGAAAAATTGCTTATAAAGCAGCACAAACTGATGCAAGTGTTTTACTTTTAGGGGAAAGTGGGGTTGGAAAAGAGGTTTTTGCAAATTTTATTCATCAAAATTCTAGTCGAGCACAAGCACCATTTGTCGCTATTAATATGGCGGCAATTCCTGAGCATCTTTTGGAATCTGAGCTTTTTGGCTATGAAAAAGGTGCTTTCACAGATGCAAGTGCACCAAAAGCAGGTTTGTTTGAAAGTGCGAATGGTGGTAGTGTTTTTTTAGATGAAATTGGTGAAATGCCCTTGGGATTGCAAGCAAAACTTCTTAGAGCGATACAAGAAAAAGAAATTACTCGTCTTGGTAGTGCAAAAAGTATCAAAATTGATGTGCGTTTTATTTCTGCGACAAATGTAAATATCCAAAAAAAGATAGCAGATAAAGAATTTAGGGAGGATTTGTATTTTAGGTTACAGACAATTCCTTTAGAGATTCCGCCGCTAAAAGAAAGAAAGGAAGAAATTTTGCCATTGGCAGAGTGGAAAAAAGATGAAACTATTAAGCAGTATGGTTTTGAAAATAAAACATTTAGTGAAAATGCTAAGCAAAAAATGCTTGAATATGAGTGGTATGGAAATATTAGAGAGTTGTTATCAGTCGTGGAGCGTGCAGTGATTTTAAGTGATGGCACAAGCATTGAGGAAAAAGATTTATTTTTAGAACCCAAACAAGCAAAAAAAGAAAAAGACAATAAAATTGCTAGTTTGGAGAGTGAATTAATTAGGGAAGTACTAAAAGATTGTGATAATAATTTACAAAATGCCGCGGAGATTTTGGGGATGCAAATTGATGTTTTGAAACATAAAATTGCTAAATATAAAATCAATGTTTAAAAATTTCTTTGAGTTCGTTAAGTTCTTGTTGTGTATATCCTGCTTGTAATCTTGCAGAAGTATTGATAATTTTACTTAAAGGTGAGAAGTTTTTATAACTTAATAAAAGATTGGCAAAACTTTCATCAGGAGTTTTGCTAAATTTCCACCATTTATCTCCTTTATTGACATGAGAGATTTCATCTCTTAGAATAAGATCTAAGATTTCTTGAAATTTATTTTTTGCATGATGTGTGCTTTGCATAATTTTTTGACATACAAAGGGGTTTGCATCTAATCCATTTGCTTCTAATGCTCTATGTACCAACCCCATTCTGTGACTTAGGGAGTGATTGGTTGCAGTTTGTGCATCAAATAAATTTTGATGCACAGGGAAATCTCCATATTGATAGCCTAATTCATAGAGCACAGATTCTAAAAGTAGAAAATGCTGTATTTCTTCATTTGCTACCATGAGCCAGTCTTGGTAATATTCTTTTGGTAAATTTATGAAGCGATAGCTTGCATCAAGTGCTAGATCAATGGCGCTGTATTCAATATGTGCGATAGAATGAATAATTTTTGCTAAAGACTGTGTGCTATTTATATGTTTAGGTCTTCTAATTCTTGTGGGGTGAACAATTGTGCAAAATGTATAGTAGCTAGGTTTTTGCATAATTTTTGGGGAGAAATGGTCCTCAAAAACTCCTTTTCCTGCTAGAAAATTTGCATAAAAATCTTTAAAAAGCTGAATTTTTTCTTGCGGAGAATTTGCAAAAAGAATCTTTTCTAATTGGGAGTGAAAATTCATTATCTTAATCGAGAACGATAAATTAACAAACATATTATGAGGAGTATAAAAACAATACCCTCATAAAAAAGACCGCTGTATTCTTGCATTATTTTTTATCACTAATGATGATATTTTCTATTATGTCATTTTGAACAAGAGAATCTAAAACCTCAAAGCTTTTTTGATCATTTTTTTCTATAGCGCCAAAGATTGTATGTACGCCATCAAGATGAGGGAGCGCATCAAAACAAATAAAAAACTGACTCCCACCAGTATCTTTTCCTGCATGTGCCATTGATAAGGTGCCTTTGAGATGTTTATGTGGGGTATTTTCAGTTTCACACACAATTCTATATCCTGGACCACCCCTGCCATCTCCATTGGGACATCCTCCTTGTGCTACAAATCCAGGTATAACGCGGTGAAAAATCAATCCTTTATAAAAACCTTGATTTGCAAGTGAGGCAAAGTTCATTACATGCTGTGGGGCTACTTCCGGAAAAAGTTTGATCGTAATATCACCTTTGTTGGTTTGTATGGTAGCATATTGTAAGTTTTGTATTTTTTCTTCAGTAATTTGAAAAGTTTTTAATGGTGTTAGTGTAAACATGGGGCTCCTTTAAGAATTTTATAAATTTGTAATATAATTTTACTGAAAAATTTGACTATTTAAATGATTTGGAGTAAATGAGTAGTGAGTTATTTTGGAAAAATATTTTTAATATACATAGTGCTAGGTTTGAATGTTTTCATGGCTTCTGAAGAGGTAGATATTTTTGGTAGTGAGAATAAAAAAATCACGCAAGAGCAAGTAAAAATACAAAAAACATTTGCAAAATGGATACATTCCATTGGATTTTTAAGTATTTATTTTGATGATGGAAATCTTAAATCTGGATTTGGAATTTTGCTAGAAGGAGGATATTTTTTAACTTCTTCTGAAATTTTAAGAAGTTATGGAAAATATCCTAAAAAAATTGAGGTAAAAATGCAAGATGATAGTGCTAATCCTCTTATATGTATAGCAAATTTGCAAATACAAAGATTAGATAATGCTTTGGGATTAGCTTTATTAAAAACTCAGGGTTATACAAATGATTATTGTCAACCTACAAAGGAAAGTTTTTACCATAAGCGTATTTACAGCCTGCAGTATTTAGGAATCAAAGAAGGAGAATTGCTAAAGGGGGATGAGGTATATTATCCAGAAATATCTAGTAGTTATAGTTTTGAAGTTCTTAAAAATCAGATTGCTACTAAAATAGTTTTAAATCAGACTGAAGGTGCTATTTATGATATTGATGATTCAAAAATGCAAAAAGTGTTCCTAGGTAGACCATTTTTTGATAAAAATGGTGATTTCAAGGGAATGATG
>NZ_JAJTMY010000005.1 GCF_021300615.1 Helicobacter anatolicus | reverse complement strand
TTGCACTTTGGATAGATTCTGAAGCACCTTTACTTCCTACTTTATCTACAAAGTAAGTAGTGTAGCCATTTGTGCTATCTGCATCACGCATAGCACTTACTTTACCATTTCTATCTGTTGTTTCTGTTACTAGTGTTGTACCAATAACATCAAAACCTTGTAATACATCTGCAGGTTTTAAATCTACTAGAGCTTTATCACTTTCGTTATTTTTCACAGTAAATACTGCAATATTACCTGCTGTTTCTGTACCTGTACCTTTTGCATGACTTAGAGATTTTGCATCTGTATTTGCATCATAAAGTACTTGGATATATTCTTGTAAGCTATTATTAGTGCCAGAGCTAGAGTCATTAGTTTTAGCATTATCTACAATGATTCTATCACTATATACATGGCCATAAGTACCACTTTCAGCACTTCCATTTTTTGCCTTCACTTTACCTAGAGTGGCAGTTTCTTGCTTTGCATTTGCATTTGCATACACTCTAAAGAGTGCGTTTTCTCCTTCTAAACCTGTGGTAGCTTCTGTAGATTGAGGTTGCATATTACTTACCACACCAATACTTAAAAGGTTAAAATCTTCTCTTCCTTTACGCAATGCATTATTATCATTTCCATAACTTCCTAAGTCAATTACAGTATTACTTTGTGCAAAAGTATTTACTAGTGTTTCTTCGCGATTTAAATCTACATTTTTGATGCTTAGATTTTGTAAAGTTACAGAGCTATCAATAAAGAATTTTGAACCTTTTTCCATTACAAGAGTGATGCTTGTTTTATCAAGTGGGTTTGCACCATTTTGTGTCTTTAAGAGATTGCTAAAATCAAATCCACCAAAGAATGCTGAATTTGTTTTTAAGGTTACATCAAACTCTGCATGTTTGTCTTTATTAGCATTACTTCTTTCTAGTGCTACAACATCACCTACAAGTAGACCTTCTATTACAATTGTGTCTTTGAAAGCGCCATTGTTTGTGCGATTTGTTGTGAGAGTGAGGATTGGATCTGTCTCTTTTGAAATAAAGTAATTTTTATAAGTATTAAGGAAAGAAATATTTTCACCATTAGAGTTTTTAATCGTTTTATCTTTTAGTGTAAGTTTGATACCATCTTGATAAGTTACACCTAGGACTTTGTTATTAGTATTTGTAGTGTCTGTAGAATTAGTAAAGCTTTCGTTGCCGCCAAAATTTATATTATTGCCATTTGCAAAGATAAAAGTAGTTTGATTTGCATTATCTTTTCCATCCCAAATATAATTACCACCATCAAATCTCCCTCCATAAGTGATATTTGCACCTACATTAACAGAACCTTGGATAACAACATTAACCTTACTTTGATCTCCAGCATTAATTATGTTAAACATAGAAGTACCTAAAGTATTTAAAACAGCATTTGAAGTTCTAAGGACAATATTTGTAGCTCCATTGTTTCTATTAATCAGCGTCCCTGATGGAATTTCTGGAAGATTTCCACTGGTTACTTTTTTCATATCTGTAGTTGCAATGTAGTTAGGTAGCCAGATACTGTTTTCAAATATAATATTTGTATTGCTTTTATGTCCATCTGTGGTGATATTTCCTGCAAAGAATGAAAGATTTTTTAGATCCTCAGAAGTGTTAGTACTATTGGCTTTACTAGAGATCTGGATATTGGTTTGACTATTTCCGACAAAATTACTCTGCTTAACCCCAGTGGTTGTGATGTCTCCAATAATTCTATGGACAGGATTTGTATTTGTTGTGTCACTTTTAAAAGTAATTGTTGCTGTTCCTGCTGAAGTATTAATATTTCCTGTGATGGTATTAGAAATTTTTCCGTTGAAAGTTATGTTGTTTTTTGAGTTATAATTTCCTTCTGTAAGGATATTTCCTTTGATTGCATTTGTTTTAGTTTGGTTGCTAAAGGTGATTGTATTGCTTCCTTTAGAATCTCCTAGAGTACGATTTGCTGTTGCGATAATCTTACCCTCGATTGTATTTGTGGAGTCATTTCCTTGAAAATTAAGAATATTTTCTGCTGTTTTTCCACTTTGATTTGCATTTGCTTGGACTGCTATTCCTTGTGAATTTTCTTTTGTATTTTTGATTAGGCTTTGCATTCCTTTGAAGGTAAAAGTAGCTTTAGCGGCTCCTTTATTATTTTGCCACCATCCTGTATAAATTACTTCATTACCAGATTGCATTGTAGCATTCTTTTCAAAGATAGTTTCACTAACCCCTTGAATTGTCCAAATTTTTTGTGTAGTAGTGTCTTCTTTATAGATGAAGCTATTCTTCGCATTACTTGCAGCATTGACCATAATATCTGTTTTAAATTGTTTAGAAGAACTTCGTGCATTGGCTTTTGCTGAAGTATCTCCAAAAACAAGAGTAGTGTTGACACGAGAGAGGTTGTCAGCAGTTCCGATTTTGATTGTTCCTGTTACTCCCTGTTCAAAAGTCCCATCAAATTTGTTGTTATCGCCACTACCATAAATTGTTATATTCCCCTTAAATTCTCTTTCTGCAGTGAAATTGAAGGTTTTATTTTTCATTTCATAAAAATCAATAGTCATAGTATGGTCTGAAAAATCAAAAACTTTTCCTTTACCTAAAATATTTAGATTAGCCGTACTCATTTGCTCTTGAAAGATTATGGTGTTAAAATATAGATCTATTTGAGTGTATTCCTTTCTTTTCCCAAATATAAAGGAGAAGTCTTTTTTGAGATCACTTATACAGTTATGATGATTAATCTTGCAATTAGCATCATATGGAAACTCAGTTTTATCCTTATATAATATCAAACTTGTTACAGGGCTTGTCTGTGGATCAGTTTGAGTGTAATCTAAGTAGCCATCATTTGCATATGCATTCCCACAACCTAAAGTTAAAGCCAGTGAACTTGCTATAACTGGTTTGAAAAGTTTGAATTTTTTTATTTGGTTTGTTTTCATGATTATTTCTCCTGAAAAAATATATCATTAATTTTTAATAAAAAATATCTATTATATTACAGCATTTTAACAAATATTGAGCGGGGGGGGGGGTGTAAATTATTATAATTTTAGAGTTATTTTTAAGATTTGTAACAATAATTTAAATATTTATTAAATTTTGTCGTGTTATAAAATAGAAATGGTGTGCAAAGAATTATTAATGTTATGTTAGAGGTAAGATTCATTAAAACTTATCTAGTTTAAAAGAAAGCAATAAATCAATTATAAAATATCGATAATGCTATAAATAGATGTAAAATGTAAGATAGTTTTTTAGTAATGTATGAGGTAATTTTTGTAAGGGGGAGGGATCCCAATTAGGGATCAAAATGCAGGAATCACACTTCCTTGGTAAGTTTGCATGATAAAATCCTTTGTTTTTTGGCTATGGAGAGCCTGCATAAGTACTTGTATTTTTTGGGAATTTTTATTTTTTTCTTGTGTGGCAATCACATTTGCATAAGGAGAGCGACCATCTTCTTGCGCAATGGGATTTTGTAGGTGGTTTTGCAATGCGTAGTTGCCATTAATGATAATAGCTTTTACTTTTTTATCATCAATATTTTTTGCAAGCATTGCTGCTTCTATGGGGATGATTTTGAGATTTTTGGGGTTATTTGTGATTTCTTGCATAGTGGCATTGAGATTGTTTGGATCTTTTAGGGTGATAAGTTTTAGGTGGTCTAATAAAATCAATGCACGGGCAAGGTTGCTAGGATCATTAGGAATAAGGATAGTGTCATTTTCCTGTAAGGAATCTAAATTTTTGATTTGATGAGAATAAATAGATAGTGGTTCAATATGAATTGTACCTACGCTTATAAGATTTGCATTTTTTGCTGTATTGAATGCTTGCAAAAATGGGGCATGTTGGAAAAAGTTTGCATCAAGCGATCCATCTTTAAGTGCTTCATTAGGGGTTACATAATCTACATAAGACACGATTTTTAGTTCATAACCGAGTTTTTGTAATTCTGGCTTGATAGATTCTAGAATTTGGGCATGGGGGAGTGGGGTGGCACCGACTTTGATTGTATGTTCTTTATCTTGATGATTGTTACAACTATTTAGCAAAAAAGCAAAAAGCACAAAAAAAAGTAGTTTTAAGATTTTCATTTTTAATCCTTTAGAGATGAGATTTTAATTTTTTTACGATGTAATCACCAAGGGTTTGAATGATTTGCACCATAATAATGATAATAATAACAGTGTAGAATAGCACATCTGGCTGATTTGATTGATAACCCACGCGGATTGCTATATCTCCAAGCCCACCTGCACCAAGTGCCCCTGCCATTGCTGAATAACCAATAATATTGATAATAGCAATAATAAATGCGTGAATAAGTGAGGGGAGAGTCTCTGTAATAATCATTATAATAATATTAAATTTATTTGCCCCAAGACTAATACTTGCTTCAATAAGACCTTTGTCTATTTCAGATAATGCTCCTTCAAAAAGTCTTGCAATAAATGGAATAGTAGCTACAGATAGTGAGATAATCGCAGCATTTACCCCAATGCTTGTTCCAATCAATAATCGTGAGAGAGGTAAAAGTAAAACAATTAAAATAATAAAGGGAAAGGAACGCGTAATATTTACTATAAGCCCTAAAATTTTATTGACTAGTGGCATAGGTAAGATAGAGTCTTTTTGTGTGATAAATAAAAAAACTCCCAAGGGAAGACCAAAAAAGAGGGCAAAGAGTGATGAAAAAAATACCATTATCAATGTATCTAGTGTGCCCTCAAGTAATAAATCAATCATTATTTTTCCTTTGAATGGATTCTATTTCTACATTTTGTGCACGGATAAAAGCGAGTGCTTCTTCTATTTCTTCCCCCTGAATATCCAAAATCATTCTGCCAAAAGATTGCGAAGGAAGGGTATTAAAGTCTGCAAAATGGATATTAAAAGTTACTTTGAATTTTTGTAGAGCTTGAGAGATAATAGGAGAATCTTTTGCTTCATTGATAAATATAAGTTCATAAAGATTTGCAGAATCAGGGAGAAATTGTAAATAATCTTGATTTTTTTTATGCGGCATTGTTGCGACAAGTTCTTGTGTGATTTGGTGTTTAGGGTGTGAGAGAATTTTGGCTACCTCACCTTCCTCAATAATTTCACCTTTATTAATTACGCATACTTTATTGCAAATTGCACGAACCACTTCGATTTGGTGCGTGATTAAAACGATGGTAAGAGACATTTTTTGTTGGATATCTTTAAGTAGGGCTAGGATTGATTGGGTAGTTTTTGTATCTAGTGCACTTGTAGCTTCATCACAAAGCAAGATTTGTGGGTGATTTGCAAGGGCCCTAGCGATGGCAACGCGTTGCTTTTGCCCGCCACTTAGTTGATTGGGGTAGAAATCTTTTTTATCTTTTAGTCCTACTAGGTCCAATAATTCTAAGACGCGTTGAGCGCATTCTTCTTTTTTCCAACCTGCAATTTGTAGAGCAAAAGCAATATTATCAAAAACATTTTTTCTACTTAAAAGATTGAAATGTTGGAAAATCATGCCAATTTTTTGGCGTTGTTTTTGTAGAGCTTTAGGATTTAAATTAAGAATATTTGTATTATTAATCAAAACCTCTCCATTTGTGGGTTCTTCAAGGCGATTGATAAGGCGGATAAGAGTAGATTTTCCGGCACCAGAATAACCAATAATGCCATAAATATCACCTTTTTGGATTTGTAAATTAAGATTTTTAATCGCGCAAAATCCATTGGGATAGGTTTTTTGAATATTTTTTAGTTCTATCACAATTAGCTCCTGATAAATATTGAGGATTTTAATTAAATAAAGTAAATACAATATGTGTTTATATAATTTATATTTTATGTGAATGATTGTAGATAATTTTATGTAGGGCATAAGGAGAGTGATTTTATGGGGAATATTATGGAATATGAGTGTGTCTTTTTATTTTTTTGGTGGTGTGATGAGTAGTGTGAATTAAAATGCATATTTTTGCATGGGTCTGTGCTTTTTGTATTTTATAGGGGAGAAAATAGAAAAATATGCTATAATTTTTTTGCCTTTCTTCAGACTTATGCAATAGCATTTATAGGCAAAGCTTCAGGATGGGAACATAGCAGAGCACTTATATTTGTTATGTGCCGTAAGTATCTGGAGGAGGGTTTATCTTTTATACATTTATACAATTAGTTTTTCATGATTTATTATTTTGATTTGTTTTTATTTGCAGCATAATATCTTGTAAGATTTTTTGCAAGGGGTTGTTTGCATTAATAATGAGATTGCAAGTTTTTTCATAAATTTTTTGGCGTTGTAAAAAAAGTGCATAGGCCTTGTTTAAATCTGCAAAAAGTGGTCTTGTGTGGGAATCTTCTATGCGTTTTTGGATTATATTAAAATCTGCTTTAAGATAAATGATATAACCCATTTGTGTGATGTCATTATAAATGGGCATACCTCCGCCTGTAGCAATGACACTATAGGAATTTTGTCTATGGCTTTGAATGAATTCTTTTTCTAGATTCCGGAAATATTTCTCTCCATTTGTTTGAAAAATTTCTGAAATTTTACGCCCCTCTTTTTTTTCAATAAAGCAGTCCGAATCAATAAATTTATAATCAAGTAGAGTGCTTAATTTTTTTCCTATAGTGCTTTTTCCAGAGCCCATAAAACCGATAAGAACGAGATTATTGCACACTTAGAATATAGCCATCATCATTAGAAGTTATAGAATATTTATAGCGACCATCTAATGTGATATAAGCACGGAAAAAATCCTTATGTGCATTTAAAAAGATAGAGGAAAAATATTTTTGTTTGAGTTCTAAAAGCTCATCAGCATCAACGGCATCCTTACTAAAATCGATAACAATTCTAAAAGGTTCAGGCAAGATAAAATTGCGCTTCATTGTGCGTTTTGTGGTGATGTAGAGTTTATTGTCTTTGGCAAAAAAGATAATTTTTTTTGCAGAAAAATATTGCGTGTCCTCACTTTCATTGATTTTTGCATCTTTTTGTGTGATAGCAATAGGATAGTGCCAATCAATACTTTTATCAATCTGTAGGGTTTTTTCTTCCAAACCCCCATTGAGATTTTGATAAACAACTTTAATTTCTTTAAGAATTCTTGCAGTAGAAGGGAGTTTGAAATCAAAACTTTCAAAAGTTTTTTTGATTTCACTGGGGTCGCGATTAGAATCCATGTTAGGATTGATTGCGGATTCAAAGGGATTTTCTCTAGCATTAAGTATAAAAATAAAAAGTAGAAATACTGAAAATAAATGTCTCATGGTTCTAATCCTTTGATTTCAAAAAGCTCTTTTCTTAACTTTGCATTTTCCAAGCGTAATTCTAAAATTTCATTATCAAGTTTTTTTTCAAGATTTTGATTTTCTATAAGAATGCGTAAAGAATATTTGCCAGTCATCGTAATAGAGAGGATGTAAAAGCAAATAATGCCAATAATGCAAAGATAAATTAAAATTACACGCTTATGATAAATTTTTCTTAAAATTTCCAAAAAAATTCTCACTTTTTAAATAGGGTTTTTCCTAAATATTCAGAAATTACTAATTCTTCTTCAATTTCTAATAAACGATTGTATTTTGCAATTCTCTCACTTCTTGCAGTAGACCCTGTTTTAATTTCGCCTGTATTGAGTGCTACCGCAAAATCTGCAATAAAGCTATCTTCGCTTTCTCCGCTTCTGTGGCTCATAATGCATTTATAGTTATTGCGTTGGGCTAGGCGGATAGTTTGCATGGTTTGGCTGATAGTGCCGATTTGATTTGGTTTGATTAAAATTGCATTAGCAATATTTTGACTAATTCCTTCTTGTAAGATTTTTGCATTAGTGACAAATAAGTCATCACCTACAAGCTGAATTTTATTGCCTAGTTTTTGTGTGAGAAGTTTCCAGCCTTCCCAATCATCTTCGCTTAAGCCATCTTCAATTGATACGATGGGATATTTTGCTACTAATTTTTCATAATATTCAACAAGTTCTGCTGCGCTTAATTTTCTTCCTTCCCCTTTGAGATTGTATAAGCCATTAGATTCTACAAGTTCACTACTTGCAACATCAAGTGCAATAGCAATATCATCTTGCGGTTTATATCCAGCATTTTCTACGGCTTTTAGGATATACTCAATAGGTTCTTCATTGGTCTTGAGATTAGGTGCAAAACCACCCTCATCGCCAATACTTGTGATATGACCCGTATCTTTTAGAAGTTTTTTAAGATGATGATAGATCTCTGCACTTGCTCTTAATGCTTCTTTAAAATCAGAAAAACCAACAGGCATAATCATATATTCTTGAAAATCTACGGTATTATCGGCATGAGATCCGCCATTGATGATATTTAGCATTGGTGTAGGTAATGTGAGAGCATTTGCGCCACCTAAATAGCGATAAAGTGGAAGTTTTAAGCTTTCTGCACTTGCTCTTGCTACTGCCATACTCACACCAAGTGCAGCATTTGCACCGATATTTGAAAAATTATCTGTGTTATCAATTTCTTGCAAGATTCCATCAATTTGATTTTGATTATAAGGAGAGAGACCAAGAAGTTGTGTGGCAATTATCTTGTTGACATTTTCACAAGCTTTTAAAACTCCTTTACCTAAATATCTTTTAGGATCATTGTCTCTAAGCTCTAGGGCTTCTCTTTTTCCTGTGCTTGCACCACTAGGGACAATAGCACTTGCTTGTGTGCCATCAGAAAGGATAACATTGGCTTTTATGGTAGGGTTTCCACGACTATCCATTACTTCTTGCGCAAAAATATTTTCTATATATATCATTGTAAAATCCTTATTTTTTATTCTTCTTCAGGTTCATCAGGTAGAGGTAAAATCTCTTCTGTAGCACCGATTTGCTCTCTAATTTTTTGTGTAATTTCAGCAGCTAGGTTTTTGTCTTCTTTTAGTAATAATTTAGCATTTTCTCTACCTTGACCAAGCTTTTTGTCCCCATAGCTAAGCCATGCGCCACTTTTATCAATAATATCAAGCTTAATTCCATAATCAATAATTTCACCCTCACGGCTAATTCCTTCACCAAACATAATATCAAATTCTGCTTCTCTAAAGGGCGGCGCCACTTTATTTTTTACTACTTTGGCTTTGACGCGGTTACCAATTTGTTGTTCAGATTGCTTAAGGGTAGCAATTCTTCTAATATCAATACGCACACTAGCATAGAATTTTAGTGCATTTCCTCCAGTGGTAGTTTCAGGGCTTCCATATCCCATTGTGCCGATTTTCATACGAATTTGGTTGATAAAAATAAGGGTAGTATTCATTTTGTGTAAAACACCGGTAATTTTACGCAATGCATGGCTCATTAAACGCGCTTGTAGCCCTACATGTTGATCGCCCATATCACCATCAATTTCAGCTTTTGGGGTAAGTGCTGCTACAGAGTCAATAACAACTAAATCTACGGCTCCACTGCGTGTAAGTGTTTCTAAAATTTCTAAGGCTTGTTCGCCATTATCGGGCTGGCTTACCAAAAGATTTTCGGTATCTACGCCTAGACGCTTAGCATAATACACATCTAGCGCATGTTCTGCATCAATAAATGCGCAGATTCCGCCATTTTTTTGGCATTCTGCAACTATTTGTAAGCTTAGAGTGGTTTTACCACTAGATTCTGGACCATAAACTTCAATAATTCGCCCCTTTGGTACACCATTAATCCCTAATGCCATATCAAGTCCTAAAGAACCTGTAGAAATGGATTCTATTTTTTCAACTTGTTTATCTCCAAGTCTTACTAATGCACCCTTTCCAAAGGCTTTATCAATTTGTTTTAATGCAAGCTCAATGGCTTTTTGTCTTTTTTCATCTATCATAATAACTACCCTTGCAAAATTTTTAGTCTAAATTCTACCAAAAAAAGCAACGACTATAGCGTAAAAAATGGTGTTTTGGGTTTTTATTATGTTTATTAGTTATAATTTTGGATCAAAAATAAACTTAAGGAGTCTTTATGCAAAAAAGAATGATGTTAACTTTAGGGTTGTTTTGTGTAATGGCATATGCGCAAAATGGACATCATAATCATCATGCACATATGAAATCTACACAACTAAAATGTCCTGTTGTTGTCATGAAAGAAAAGCAGAAAAATCCTTCAGAGGAGATTCTTAATTTGATGCATGCACCAATGATGTGTGACAAATGGGTGGAAAGTAAGAATGTTGATAGAGACTTTTTGTTAAACATGATTCCGCATCATCAAGGAGCAATTTTTTCTTCTCAAGCATTGTTAAAATATTCTCAAAATAAAAAAATAAGAGAAATTGCAAAAAATATTATCAAAACACAAGAAGAAGAGATTAGGGCTTTTGAGAAGGTTTTAACTTCTTTAGATAATGAAGTAAGTATAAATTATGAAGCATTTAATAAAGAAGCAAAAGAAGCTATGGATATGATGATGCAAGAAATGGCAAAAGTCAAGCCTAGTGGAGATGTAGATAAAGATTTTGTACTTGCTATGATTTCGCATCATCAAGGTGCAATCATAGCTTCCGAGCAGATTTTAAAAGTTAGTAAAAATGCTAAAGTAAAGAAATTTGCAGAAGACATTATTAAAGAACAAAATAAAGAAATTGTAATTTTTAAAGATTGGTTAAAAACATTAAAATAAGGAGGTTGTTTTGAGAATAGCGGTTTTTGGCGGAGGTGCTTGGGGCAGGGCATTGGCTTTTGCGCTTTCTCATAAAAATGAGGTTTTTATTGTTTCAAGACAGAATCTAAAAGAAAAGCTTTCTTTATTACAATGCCCCTCTCCTGTTGTGCAAGTGGATTTTCAAGAATCTCTAAAGGCGGATTTATTTGTTAATGCAATTACTACATCTGCATTGCGTGGATGGTTTGAAAGTTGTTTGCTACCAAAAAATATTAAAATGCTTTTTGCTTGTAAGGGGATAGAGGTAGAGAGTGGAGCTTTTGTAAGTGATATTGCACAAGAATTTTTAGATTCTACAAATTTATGTTTTTTAGCAGGACCTTCTTTTGCTGCAGAAGTGCTGCAAGGACAATCTTCTGCGCTTTCTATTCATAGCAATAATAAAGAAGTCGCCAAAATTTTTGCACAATGTATGCCAGATTTTATTAAAACTTATATTGAACAAGATGTTATTGGTGGTGAAATTGCAGGGGCTTATAAAAATGTTATTGCAATTGCTAGTGGCGTTTGTGATGGATTGCAATTAGGAAATAATGCAAGAGCATCTTTGCTTGCAAGGGGTTTGGTAGAGATGCATCGTTTTGGTGCGGTTTTTGGTGCACATATGGAAACTTTTTTGGGATTATCTGGCGCAGGAGATTTATTTTTGACAGCAAGTTCAAAACTTTCAAGAAATTATCGTGTAGGGATTGCTTTAGCACAAAATAAAGATATCGAAGAAATTTTATTTGAAATTGGTGAAGTTGCTGAGGGGGTAAAAACTACAGAAGCACTTGTAAAAATTGCAGAAAAAAAAGGGATTTATATTCCTATTGCGCAAGAAATTTTCAAAATTCTAAAAAAGCAGAGTTCTCCACAACAAAGTCTTAGGAATTTGATGTGCTAAAACGCATTTTATTTTATTTTATTCCAATTTTTACACTTATTTTGGTATTTTTTTTCGATCGTTCTAGTATTGATTATAAACAAGGAATCCAAAATATTTTCACACATTTTTTATATCAAGAAGCATTAAATACAGATGGTTTGATTTTATATGAAGTGCGATTGCCTAGAATTTTTTTGGCCATTGGGGTGGGAATGATTTTATCAGGCAGTGGTGTGATTATGCAAAATATTTTTCGTAATCCTTTGGTAGATCCGTATTTATTAGGAGTTTCATCAGGTGCAGCATTTGGGTGTGCAGTTTGTATTGGAATATTCTCTCAAGAATTTTTAGGGTTTTTTGCATTTTTTGGTGCAGTGGGTGCGGTATTTGCTATTGTATTTTTTTCACGATTTACAAGTAAGACACCTGTGTCTTTGATTCTTGTAGGGATTGTTTTATCTTCACTCTTGAGTGCTTTGGCAGGTTTGATAAAATATTTTGTCACACCAGATAAGGCACAAGCCATCGCAATTTGGCTACTAGGGAGTGTTTCTTTGGCTACTTGGAGAGATGTGGGACTTGTATTTATTGTAATTTTATTGGGGTTTTTGCCACTTTTTTTATTGCGTTTTCAATTAAATGCACTTGCACTTAACGATATTGAGAGTAAAAGCTTAGGGGTAAATCCTGTTTTTTTGCGTACAGTGTGTATTTTTTTGGTGGGGCTTATGTGTGGCATTGCTGTGAGTGTAAGCGGGACAATTGGTTGGATTGGTTTGATTGTGCCACATTTTGTGCGGATACTTGTAGGGGCAAATTTGATAAAATTATTGCCGGCTAGCATATTTATGGGGGGATTTGTTTTGTTGTTGATGGATTTTTGTGCGAAAAATTTAAGTACAAATGATTTGCCTGTTGGTGCAATCTCTGCCATTGTTGGTGCACCTTTGTTTTTAGTATTTTTGATTTTAACACATAAATCTAGGACATTTTGATGGATATTTTTAGATTAGAAAATCTAAACATTACCCTATGGGGTAAAAAAATTTTAGAGCAAATTTCTTTGCAAGTACCCTCAAATTCTTTGATTGCGATTCTTGCACCAAATGGAAGTGGAAAGACAACTTTAATGCAAAGTATCCTTGGGATGCATGCAATTTCAAGTGGAGCTATTTATTTTAATGAAAAAGATTTTTTGTCTTTAAACTATTTGGAAAAATCAAAAATTTTGGCTTTTGTACCACAGGAGTTTTATTGTGCATTTGATTATAGTGTGCTAGATTTTGTCATGCTTGGTGGAATTAATCAGGCTAGTTTTTTGGATCATGAAAATAAAGAATTGCAGCACAAGGCTAAAAAGATTTTAGAGGAACTTGGGATTTTAGATTTGGCGATGCGAGGGGTTTTTACATTAAGTGGGGGACAAAAACAAATGCTACTTTTAGCAAGAGCACTGTTTCAAGAATCTAGAGTTTTATTGCTTGATGAACCTACCGCGTGGCTTGATTTAAAAAATCAATTTATATTTTTTAAGGTTTTGAAAGAGCAGATTAAAAAGCGTGGACTTTGTGTATTGATGAATATTCATGATCCTAATTTAGTATGTTTGTATGCAGATGGGGTAGTTTTTTTGAAAAATGGTAAAAAAATTTATGAGGGTAGTGTAGAGGATGGGATAAAAAGCACGACTTTGTCTTTGCTTTATGATATGCCTATTGAAGTGTTAAGATTAGAAGATAGAATCCTTGTAACTTATTGAATGGAATCCTTTTTGCTTAATTTTTTGAGAAATTAATTTTAAGGATTTTGCAAATGATGCGTTCTTTATATTCAGCAACTACAGGAATGCTGGGGCAACAATTACAAATTGATACGACTTCAAATAATATTGCTAATGTTAATACCGCAGGGTATAAAAAACAAAGAGCAGAATTTAATGACTTGTTTTATCAAAGTTTGCAATACGCAGGGACAGCGACAAGTGAAACAACGCTATCACCTACCGGTATTGAAGTGGGGCTTGGTGTGCGTGCAGGTGCGATTACAAAAATGTTTTCTCAAGGTAGTCCAAAAGAAACAGAAAATAATCTAGATGTAGCAATTACAGGTAAGGGGTTTTTTCAAGTACAACTTCCTGATGGGACGACTGCTTATACAAGAAGTGGAAATTTTAAGCTTGATGATAATGGAAATCTTGTTACTTCTGAGGGGTATGCTGTTATCCCACAAATTGCGATTCCTCAGGACGCAACACAAATTAACATTGGAAATGATGGTACTGTGAGTGTGGTGCAGGGGAATCAGGGGGCTAGTAATGTGGTTGGACAAATTGAACTTGCAAATTTTATTAACCCTGCGGGATTGCATAGTTTGGGGGACAATCTCTATTTAAATACAAATGCTTCAGGTGCCCCTATTGTAGGGGTTGCAGGGACCAATGGTATGGGACAAATTAAACAAGGATTTTTGGAGCTTAGTAATGTAAGATTGGTAGAAGAAATGACAGATCTTATTACAGGACAGAGGGCATATGAAGCAAATTCTAAATCCATCCAAACTGCTGATGCAATGTTGCAAACTGTTAATAGCTTAAAGAGATAAGATTAATTTAGGCTTTTGATTCTAAGTTTAAATTTTTTGTGATGCTATGCAAAGCATCACTTTTTAGTAAATTTATTTTTTGATATTTGATACAGGTATCCTAAGAGGGAAGATTTAGCTTTTAAAAAGAGATTCTAAAGCATCTGCCCCTAGTTTTGCGGTATTGGTACTATTTTCTTTAGTGGCATCAGATTCTTTATTTTCAATCTCCTCAATTTCAATATTATATCCTGTGAGCATGGAAACTAGTCGGATATTTACACCATTTTTACCAATTGCACGGCTTTTTTGATCTGACATGAGTTTAACTTTTGCTTTTTCTTCATCTTGTTTGATTTGCACACTAATAATATTTGCAGGAGAGAGGGCTTTTGTTATAAAGATTTCAGGGACTTCAGAATATTCAACACAATCAATATCTTCGCCATTTAGCTGCTTACCTACAGCATTAATTCTCACACCTTTGACGCCCACTGTAGAGCCGATAGGATCAATTTTTGGATTTGAGGTGTGGACAGCGACTTTGGAGCGTACTCCTGGGATTCTTGCAGATTTAAAAATACTAACCTCGCCATCTTTGATTTCTGGTACTTCTAACGCAAGGAGTTCTTCTAGCATTTTTGGTGTAGTGCGTGAGAGTTCAAGATAAATACCATTTTTATCCATTTTGACAAAATTTAAAATTGCTTGGACATTATCACCTGTTTTAAATTTTTCACCTTTGATGCGGTTTTTTAGTGGAAGAATGGCGCGAATATCGTTGATTTCTATAAAAGTATTTTGTGCTTCATCTACGTTAAGCACAACACCATTTACAAGTTTTCCAATTCTTTCTTTAAAAGATTTAAAAAGTTGATCTTCCATACTTCTTTGGAGGTGATATTCTAAATCTTGAAAGATTTTATTAACTGCGCTACGACTCATATTTTCTAAAGTGAGTTCAGATTTTATAATATCTCCAATACTAAGAGAAGAATCAATTTTTTTTGCTTCACTGAGACTTATATGATTTGCCTTGTCTTGTATGAGAATTGGATCATTATCTTGGCAAACTAAAACATTATGTACAAGTTTTAGGGTTTTTTCTTTTTGATTTTCTTCTACACTATAATCAATATCTTCCCCAATTTCTTGTTTTGCGGTTTTAATAATGAGGTTTTTCACAATATCTAGCACTAATTCATAAGGAATTCCCTTTTCGTAAGCCAGAATCTCGATAATGTCTAAAATTTTTTCCATAGATTTTCCTTTGTCTTTTTGTGTAGCGCTTAATGGATTAAAAAGCAAACTGAAGCATTTGAAATGGCGTATTATAACTAAAAAATGTATATTTTTAAATAGTTTAAAAATTCTTTAAGAAAATTAGAAAATTTATGCTAGAAAAGTGTAGGTTTAGGCTAATGCTTGTGCTATAATGGATATATGATTTGTATTTTTGATATTGAGACGATTCCAGATGTTGAGCTTTTGAGGGGAAAATTTTCAGAAGACTTGAGTGATATTGAGCTATGTGAATATGCCTTTAGGGAGCAAAAAGAAAAAACAGGTAACGAGTTTTTACCTTTGTATCTGCATAAAATTGTGTGTATTTCTAGTGTGCTTGCAGATGAGTATGGCAATTTTATTAAAGTGGGGAATTTTGGAAAACAAGAGGAAGAATCCCATATTTTACAAGAATTTTTGTCTTTTATGGATAAGGAAAATCCAAAGCTAGTGAGCTTTAATGGGCGTAATTTTGATGTGCCTACGATCTTGTTAAGAAGTATGCGTTATAACCTTACCGCCCTTACATATTATGAAGTAGATAATCCTAAATATAATAAAAATAAATGGGACAATTATCGTCAACGTTACAGCGAGAGATTTCACACAGATTTGCTAGATGTATTGGGGAATTTTGGAAGTGTACGAGGATTGCGATTAGATGATATTTGCCAGATGTTAGGCTTGCCAGGAAAATATGATATTAGCGGTGATGTGGTGCATAGTATTTATTATGATGCAAAGCTTAAACATTCACAAAAAATGGAAAAGATTCAAACTTATTGTCAAAGTGATGTTTTAAATACTTATTGGGTGTATTTGAAATATGAACTTTTAAAAGGTTCTTTAAGTAGGGAAGATTATTTTTCCATTTTACAAAGATTTTTAGAAAAAATTCCAAAAGATAAAGAATATAGCACATATTTTACTACATGTTTGCAAAAAGAGATTTCGCGTGGATGAGGTAAAAAAAGAAGAAATCATCATGGAAATTGAGCAGTTGCTTAATAATTTGTGTATGCAAGATGATTCTATGCAAACTTATTTTGATTATTCTATGATGAAAGAGCTAGACCAAGAGATATTATGGAAAATTAAAGAAAGCCTAGAAAAAAGAAAAAATTATATTGACAAAGATTGGCTTTTTGCTTTAGTGTGATGGGATTTGATGAGGTTTAAAAAAGTCTATATTGAACTTAGCGATATTTGTGGACTTTCTTGTAGTTTTTGTCCGCATCCAAAAAATCTTCGTAATACAATGTCAAAAACATTGTTTGAAAAAGTTTTGCAGGAAATAAGGGGAAAGACACAGAGAGTATGTTTGCATGTTTTGGGAGATCCTTGTAGATTAGGGGAATTAGGGGAGTATTTAGCATTATTAAAAAAATACCAACTCGGGGTGGACTTGGTGACAAGTGGGTATTATTTGTCACAAAAAGAGATTTTAGTAAAGCCGCCTGTGCATCAGATTGCTTTTTCTTTAGATGCAGGATATGATGGTAATAATCCTAAAAAATTGGACTATTTGGACAATGTGTTAGATTTTTGTAGTTTCCGAAAGATACAAAATAGTAAAACTTTTGTAAATTTGAGAATACAAGATTCTCGACAAAATCCAGAAGTGATTCAAAAAATTTTTGATTTTTTTGGATTAGATCAAAGGGTGCAGAATTTTTCTGCTTATCAAAGAATTAAGCTTGATGAGTATATTTTTTTAAATATTACAAAAACTTTTGAATGGGCAGATATTGAAGCAAAAAAGATAAATACTAAAAAGTATTGCCATGCTTTGCGTGAACAGATTGCAATTTTAGCAAATGGTGTGGTTACTCCTTGCTGTATTGATGCAACAGGGGAGATTGCTTTGGGAAATATTAAAGAACAGAGTTTGGAGGCAATTTATTATTCTTCGCGTGCACAAAATATTTTGGAGGGATTTTGTCGTGGTGAGCCTAGGGAGGAATTATGCAAGAAGTGTTTTTTCCCTGCAATAAGGCAAAATAGATTTTAAATTTTTTATTTAAAATGGTATGATTATAAGGATATTTTTAATTATGTGCATTAAGGATTATTATGTCAAATTTAGCTCAAGTAGATCAGGTTACATCCTTACATAAAAATAATGAATTACAGCTCCTTTGTTTTCGTCTTGAAGAGGATAAAGATTTATATGCAGTGAATGTCTTTAAAATTAGAGAGGTTGTCAAATATAATGGCACTCTTAATACTGTAAGTTTTGAAGATAATGCGCTTGTAGAAGGTTTAATTACAATTAGGAGCATGACACTTCCTTTGATAGATATGAGAAAATGGTTTCACTATGATTCTAATTTTCCAAATAGAAGTCTAAGGGAATATCAAATTAAAAGAACAGAAGATCAAGATGATGTGATTATGATTTGTGAGTTTTCTCGCTGGACAATTGGTGTGCGCATTTTTGAAGCAGATAGAATCTTGTCTAAGAAGTGGACAGAGATTGAGCAAGGAGTGAGCATTACAGGAGGTGCTTATAATAATAAACTTGTAAGTTATACAAGATATTTTGATGGTAGTTTGGTGCAAGTTGTGGATATTGAAAAAATGCTTGTAGATGTTTTTCCATGGATTGAAGATGAAAAAGAGTTGGAGCTTGATGGATTAAAAAGAATTGGTAGCAACAAAATAGTGTTGCTTGCAGATGATAGCCCAAGTGTTTTAAAAACTATGGGGCTAATTTTAGATAAACTAGAATTGAAACATATAGATTTTACAAATGGTGAAAAATTACTTGATTATTTATTTGATAAAAAAACAAATTTGTCAGAAATTGGTTTGGTAATCACAGATTTAGAAATGCCAAGGGTAAGTGGATTTAAAGTAATCAAACAAGTAAAGAGTAATCCTGAAACAGCACATTTGCCAGTGATTGTTAATTCCTCTATGAGTGGTAGTAGTAATGAGTATATGGCACTTTCATTAAAAGCGGATCGTTTTATTTCTAAATCAAATCCGCTTGAAGTAAAAGATGCGATACAAGATTTATTGCTTGAAAAATAAATTATGAAGCTTTTTTCTATCCCCTCTCCTTGTTATGTACTAGAAGAGGAAAAATTTTTAAAAAATTTAGAAATTTTAGATTCTGTACAAAAAAATAGTGGCGCAAAAATTTTACTTGCACTTAAGGGATTTGCATTTTTTCAGAGTTTTGGTTTAGCAAAAAAATATTTAAGTGGTACTACTGCTAGTGGGATACATGAAGCAAGGTTGGGGTATGAAGAATTTGGTAGTAGAGAAGAAGATAAGGAAGTTTGTGTATTTTCTCCTGCTTATAAAGAGCAAGAGATGGAAGAACTCGTAGAAATTGCCACACATATTATTTTTAATTCTTTTTATCAATGGCAGCAATTTAAACATATTATTGATAAAAAGAATTTTATTTTAAAAAAACAAGGTAAGCCATCAATTTTAATTGGCCTGCGTCTTAATCCTTTGTATAGCGAAGTATCTCCTGCAATCTATAACCCTTGCATTCAAGGAAGTAGATTAGGTATCACTCCTAGTGAATTTGAAAAAGGTGTAAAGGAGTTTGGGTTAGAGGGTATTACAGGGTTACACTTTCATACGCATTGTGAGCAAAATTCTGATGCATTGGAAAGAACTTTAGTGCATTTTGAAAAATATTTTTCAAAATATATAAAAAAGATGCAATGGGTAAATTTTGGTGGAGGACATCATATTACACGCAAGGATTATGATCTTGAACTTTTAAATCAAGTAATTTGTAATTTTAAAAAGCGTTATAATGAGATTGAAGTATTTTTAGAACCTGGTGAGGCTGTTGGCTGGGAAAGTGGATTTTTAATTGGTGAGGTAGTAGATCTTGTAAATAATGGTTTAAATATTGCTATTTTAGATATTTCAGCAACCGCACACATGCCAGATTGTTTAGAGATGCCTTATCGTCCAAGAGCAAGAAAGCTTAGCAAGGATTTTGGAGAAGAGAAAGATTTGGGTGAACGGGTAGGAAAATATTGTTATCGTTTTGCAGGGCCCAGTTGCTTGGCAGGAGATGTGATCGGGGATTATAGCTTTGATACACCTTTGCAAAGAGGTGATAGAATCATTTTTGAAGATATGATTCATTATACCATTGTTAAGAATACAACTTTTAATGGAATTCCTTTGCCTGCTTTGGGGATGATTGATAAAAAAGGGTTTAGACTTTTAAAAAGTTTTGGATATTCGGATTATAAAAATCGCAATGGATAATGATATTATTGTAGGTTTGGGGGGACATATTGACCATGGTAAAACCTCTTTGATCAAGGCTTTAAATGGTTTTGATGGCGATGAAAGTTTGCAAGAAAAAGAGCGGGGGATTACGCTAGATATTAGTTTTTCAGAGTTAAAACTCCCTAGACGAAGAGTGGCATTTATTGATGTCCCAGGGCATCATAAGTTAGTAAAAAATATGATTGCAGGAGCTTTTGGAATTGATATTTTATTACTTGTGGTGGCAAGTGATGATGGTATTATGCCCCAAACTATTGAGCATTTAGAAATTGCAAATTTTTTAGGGATACAAAAGGCAATCTGTGTAATTACAAAATGTGATTTAGTGAGTGATTCTACACATTTAGAATCTCTTAAAAAAGAAATTGAACAAGTTTTTGCTACATTTAAAAATATCTCTTTGGAGGGAATTTTAGAATTTAGTATTTATAACAAATTTTCGCAAGAAAAAATTTTAATGATATTGGATTCTTTGACTAAGCCACAAAAAAGTGATAAAGGGTTTTTTAGATATTACATAGATCGTAGTTTTTCACTTAAGGGGATTGGAAGTGTTGTGAGTGGAAGTGTTGTGAGTGGAAGCATAGAAGTGGGGCAAAAAATTTTTGTATGCGAATTGCAAAAGGAGGTGTCGGTACGATCTTTGCAAATGCATAATCAGCAGATTCAGCAAGCTTTTCCCTCTCATCGTGTGGCAATAAATTTATCAGGAATTAATAGTGCGGAATTACAGAGAGGGTTTTTATTAACACAAAAAGGTTTTATGCGTGGTTTTGATCGTATTGATGTGATACTTTATGGACTTAGAGATGAGGATATTCATAATAAAACTTTACATCTTTTTATTGGAGCAAAAAAATGTAGAGCTAGAGTAGTGATTTTAAAGCAAGATTCTAAGGGAAGTTTTGCAACACTTTGTTTAGAAGAAAAAATTTTTGCTATTTTTAAAGAATGTTTTATTTTAAGAAATGAAACAAGCAATGTTGCAGGAGGCAAGGTATTAAATCCTATTACCGATCCTATTAAAAAATCTCAAAAGATCTTGCTTTTAGAGGCATTACTGCAAGAAGATTTTGCAACGGCATTTTATGAAATTACACAAGCACATAAAAGGGGATTTGGTCTTATTTCTGCAACACAAAGGTTTGGACTGACTCATGAAGAGGCTTTAGAAATTGCTAGAGATATTAAAGATGCATTTTTAGATTCTAAAAATTTGGTGCTTTATCATCAAGAAAGTTTAGCGCTTATTGAAAAAGAAGTTTTGCAGATTTTTACAAAAAACCCTTTGGCACTTTTATCGGCCAAAAGTTTAGCACTTAAAATTGTTTGGGCAAGCGAGTGGGTGCTAGATCATATATTAAACCAGCTTCTAGAGCAAGGAAAAATTGAAAAAAATAATGGTTTATTTATTGCAAAGGATAATAAAATCAAAGACCTACAAGCTTATGTAAGTGATAAAATTTTTACATTATTGTTACAAGAGGGAAAGACACCTCAAGCCCCTTATAATTTGTATGATTCTTTGGATATAGATCGTGAGATTGGAGATCGAGCATTTAAAAAGCTTTGTGCAGCACAAAAAGTTGTGCGTTTGCAACACAATTTATTTGTTCCTAGTGCAATTTTACAAAATATTGTTACTTCTTTGCGTGATTTGATACAAAAATATGGTTATGTAGATTTGATGGTTTTAAAACAAGAATGGGGAATTAGTAGAAAATATTTGATTGCTTATCTTGATTATTTAGATCGTTTTGATGATATCATAAATCAAGAAGGGAGGAGAATGTTACGCTATACATAGGCTTGTTTCTTATTTGCAGCAACTTTTTGTATAATACCTATTTATAAAGTTAAGGATAAGTGAATTCATGAAACATTTGATAACAACACCAATTTATTATGTTAATGATGTTCCTCATATTGGACATGCTTATACAACAATTCTTGCAGATATGTTAAAAAAATATTATCAGTTATTAGGAGATGAGGTATTTTTATTAACAGGGACAGATGAGCATGGACAAAAAATTGAGCAATCCGCCCAAAAAAAAGGAGAGACACCTAAAGAGTATGCAGATTTTATTAGTAAAAAATTTCGAGATTTGTGGGATGAATTTGGGATTGATTATGATTATTTTATTCGTACTACCGATAAAGATCATATGCTTGGTGTGCAAAAAGCTTTTGAGGTAATGTATCAAAAAGGAGATATTTATAAGGGGGAGTATGAGGGAAATTATTGTGTGAGTTGTGAGAGTTTTTTTACTGCTTCACAAATACAAGAAAATAAATGCCCAGATTGTGGAAGAGAAACAAATATTATAAAAGAAGAGAGTTATTTTTTTGCTTTAAGCAAGTATGAAGAAAAATTATTGCAATGGTATGAAAATAATGATTGTATTTTGCCAGCTTTTCGAAAAAATGAGGTGATAAATTTTGTCAAAAATGGTTTAAATGATCTTTCGATTACAAGGACAAGTTTTGCATGGGGAATTAGTCTTCCTGAGAGCATTAAGGATCATAAACATGTGGTGTATGTGTGGCTTGATGCATTGATGAATTATGTAACAGCAATGGGATATGGAAAAGATGGAGGATTGGCAGATTATTGGCAAGATGCATTGCATATTGTAGGGAAGGATATTTTACGATTTCATGCAGTGTATTGGCCAGCATTTTTGTTAAGTTTGGATTTGCCTTTACCAAAATGTATTTATACACATGGTTGGTGGCTTATTGATTCTGTCAAAATGAGCAAGAGTTTAGGGAATGTTGTAGATCCAAAAGAAATTGTTGATTTGTTTGGAGAGGATAGTTTGCGTTATTTTTTATTGCGTGAAGTGAGCTTCGGACAAGATGGAGATTTTTCAAAAAAAGCTTTGGTAAATAAGATTAATACAGATTTAGCAAATGACTTAGGAAATCTTATAAATCGTGTGCAAGGAATGGCACAAAAATATTTTAATCTTGCCTTATATGCAAAGAAAGAATTTTTACCACAAGAAATGCAGATTGTGGAGGAAAATTTAGAAAAGATTCCACAACTTTTACAAAGTATGCAACCTTCAAAATATCTTGAGGAATTGTGGAAGAATTTTGTTTTGGCAAATGTGATGATTGCAAAGTATGAGCCTTGGAATCTTATGAAAGAAGGAAAAGTGGAGGAAACGCAAGGATTGCTTGTGGGAATTTGTAATATTTTAATCAAAAGTGTTTTGTGCCTTTACCCCATTATGCCTAAGACTTCGCGAAAAATTTTAAGTGTTTTTGGTTTAAATCCAGATACCGCTACTTATAAAAATTTTGTAAGCAATAAAGAAAAAATATTAAATATCATGTTGTTAAAAATTGATGCCTTGTTTCCAAAAATTGAATGGCAGGAAAAAAAATCCTCTTTAGAAGATATGAAAAAAGAAAATAATAACAATGAGCTAAAAATTAAAAATGATGCGAAACAAGAAAAAGTAAAAGAAGAGCATATAATTGGTATTGAGGATTTTGCAAGGGTTGAGATGAAAATAGGAAGGGTTGTGCAAGTAGAATCTATCCCAAAGAGTAAAAAACTTTTAAAATTGCAAGTAGATTTGGGCGAGGGAAGGTTAAGACAGATTTTATCTGGTATCGCAGAATATTATCAAGCAGAAGATTTGTTACAAAAACAAGTTTGCATCTTGAGCAATCTTAAACCAGCAAAAATAATGGGTGAAATCTCTGAGGGAATGATTTTGGCTGTGAAAGATCATGAAGGGTTGAGTTTATTAAGTATAGATAAACAAAGAGAAGATGGGAGTAGGGTAAGCTAGTGAAATTAACACAAATTGTAGAACTTATGCAAGGGGAGTTGAATAATATCCCCGCTATAGATGCATTTAATGGTATTGCTTTTGAGATTTCTCGATTAAAAAAAGGCAACTTATTTTTTGCAAAAAATACAGATGAAATTGATGTAGCAGTTGCTATGGGGGCTTATGGGATAGTGTATGATCAAGATGTGGTAATAAGTGATGTAGAAATTGCTTGGATACAAGTAAGAGATATTCAAGAATCTATGATGCGATTATTACGCTATCTTTTGTTGAGTAAAAATATAGAGGTTTTTTGTTTACAGGATAGGGAGTTTGAAATTTTTTCTCAAATTTGTAATGACGATAGTTTGCTTTGTTATGATGATAATGTAGATTTTTTGCTTGAAAAACTTTTTTATAACGATGCATATTTTCGTTATATTGTATTTGCAGAAAGTCGGCCATTGCAATATATTTTGGATTATACGCCAAGTATTGTGCCTCAAGAGCAGATTATAGATATTCGTGTGGCTACGCTATTTGATATACAATTTTATTACAACCTCTTGTCTTATCGTTTATATTTACCCATTTTGTTTGTCAAAGAATTGCGTGCAGTGCTTTATTTTTGTGCAAACTATAAGATTAGTTTTGATTTAAATTTGTTTAAAACATTAAGGAGTGTTCAACCTAATTTTATTGATTCCACCCCAAAAATTCTTGAATATGGAAGTAGCGACAAGGTAGTAATTGCACAAGACAACTTGCAGGATTTTATAAGATATGTAGATTATATTGCACAAAATGGTAAATGGGGTAAAATGATGATTTTTATACCAGAGGATTGTCAAGAGGAGTTTGTATCCTCCGTTTTGAAATATTGCAATGAAGATGAGCTTTTAGAATTTTTAAAAACAGAATATTTTAATTTTGGCTTAATTTTTGGCCTAAGTAATATAGAGCTTATGAAGCTTATGGAAAATAAAACCCCTAAAGTTAGGACAAGTCTTTTTGATGATTTTGAATAATCCTAATTTGCAAAAACTTTTTATATCTCTACAGGATTTACCAAAGATTTCTGCAAGTTATTTTTGCGAAGATGGTGTTAAAATTAAACTAGAAAATGCAACTCCAAAAGAAAAAGAACAAATTGCAATGGTGGCAAAAAATTTAAAACCTTGGCGTAAGGGGCCATTTTATCTAGGAGAATTATTTATCGATAGTGAGTGGCGAAGTTTTGTAAAATGGAATCAAATTGCTCCATTTGTGGATTTAAAAGATAAAGATGTTGCAGATATTGGCTGTAATAATGGTTATTATCTTTTTGAAATGTTAAAACATCAGCCAAAATCTTTGGTGGGCTTTGACCCAGGGGAGATTTTTTATATACAATTTCATTTTATCAACCACTTTTTAAAGACAAATATTGTTTATGAACTGCTTGGGGTAGATGATTTGCGTGAATATAAAAAAAAGTTTGATGTAATTTTTTGCTTGGGGGTATTATATCATCGTAGCGATCCCATTAAAGCACTAAAATCTCTTGCGCAAGGGTTAAAAAATGATGGTGAATTAATTTTGGATACCTTGATTATTGATCATGAATTAGAATTTGCACTATGTCCAAAAAAAAGTTATGCTAAAATGAAAAATGTATATTTTATCCCATCAATTCCTGCTTTGTTGGCATGGTGTGATAAGGCAAAGTTGGAATTAGTGGAGATTTTAAATATCAAAGAAACGACCTTAGATGAGCAACGCAAGACTGAATGGATTGATACTTTAAGTTTAGATTCTTTTTTAGACTTGCAGAAGCAACAAACTATTGAGGGGTATCCGCTTCCCAAAAGGGCTTATTTTAAATTTAAAAGGATGAAACATGGATGAGGGTTTGGAAATATCTCCTTCTTTAATTAAGCCAAAAGATAAGTTATTAATTTGCAATGCAATTAATTCTGATTTATGTGGCGAGTTAAAAGATATTCAAGAAGGTAGTGCTCAAGTTGTTTTCACGGCTTCTTCTATTATGTTAAGTGATGGTGAAAAATCTATCCATATGGGGTTTGTTTTTAATAGTGCATCTTATGCAGCATTATGTGCGATTAATAAAAGAAATAGTATTGTTATTGCCTCAGATATTAAATTTTTAGCTCCTGTGGAATTAGGGCATGAGATTTTATTTAAAGCTACAGCCTTGCAAAACGGCTTTAAAAAATGTGAGGTAAAAGTAGAAGGATTTTTGTTAGATATTAAAATTTTTGAAGGTATGTTTTATATTGCAATTTTTGATAAAAAGTTGTTTAAATTAAAATTAATGGAGGATAAGGATGAAAGAAAATGAGATTTCAAAGTTGAATAGTATTAATGGTATTTTATTTGTTGGGGTAATTGTTTTTGCATCTTTATATTTTGCAAATTTAGAATTTATAAAAAATCTTCATGTCTCTGCACTTCTTATTGGGGTTATTATTGGGGCATTGCTTTCACCAGTTTTTAGAAAGAGTAAGAGTAGTCTGGAAGCAGGCGTGATATTTAGTGCTAAGAAACTTTTACGTTTTGGAATTGTGCTTTATGGATTTAATGTTACGCTTAATGAAATTAGCAGTATTGGTTTACCTGGCTTTTGGATTTCTTTGATTGTGGTAATCGGGGTTTTTTCTATTGGTAGCTATATTGGTGTGAAATTTTTTGGCTTAGATAAGGAAACTGCAATGCTTGTTAGTGGAGGAAGTGCAATTTGTGGCGCAGCAGCAGTTTTAGCATTAGAATCTTCTATAAAATCTGAACCTTATAAAGGAATTGTTGCAGTTGGGACAGTGGTGATTTTTGGTTTATTGGCTATGTTTTTATATCCAATTTTATACGCATTGTTTTTACATAATTATTTAAGTGATACGCAAATGGGTATCTATATTGGTGCGACTTTGCATGAAGTGGCAAATGTGGTGGGTGCAGGAGATGCAATTAATCAAAATGCTAGCAGCGTGGCAATTACTGTGAAAATGATTCGTGTGATTTTATTGGTTCCTTTGCTTTTATTAGTGCCATATTTGATGATGCACAATCACCAGGCAGGAAGAAAGAAACAATTACATATTCCATGGTTTGCCTTCATGTTTTTGTTTGTAGTAGTGTTAAATTCTTATATTTATTCTTTATTAGATGGGATAGTTTCAGCAGAAGTAATTGCAAAAATTATTGATGTATTGAAATTTGTTTGTAGTCTTTCTTTGATTTTTGCAATGAGTGCGCTTGGATTGCAAATTGATCTAAAAAAATTTGCAGAATCGGGAGGAAAGGCATTTGGATTGGCATTAGTATTATTTGTTTTATTGCTTGTTGGTGGTTTTGTTTTGGTAAAAATATTTGTTTAAATGCGTTATACTCATTTTCATTACTAAGAAGGAGCGCATATGGAAAGTATTACAGAAAGCAATTATGAAGCAAAAACAAGAAAGGGTTTGGTTGTTGTAGATTTTGGGGCATCATGGTGCCCTGATTGTGTAAGAATTCAGCCGATTATGGAAGTGCTTTCTCAAGAATATGCACAAAAAGTGCAATTTTTCAAGGTAGATATTGATGCACAAGAAGCATTAAAAGATCGTTTAAATATTCGTAGAATTCCTACCTTATTATTTCTAAAAGATGGTGTTGAGGTTTCTGAGAGATTGGTAGAGCCTGATAATCGCATGTTGATTGAAAAGGGTATTAAGGAATTATTAGGTTAATTCCTTAATTTTGTGTATATAGTTTATTTGTGGCTTGAGGTGGGATTAAAGATTTGATGGAATACAGGTAGCAATATAGCGAACTTTTCCCTCAAAGGTAATCCCATCATCTTGTAGGGTAAAATTTAAAATTTCTTGACTAGGTGGAATACAGGTGAGCTGTTTTGGTGCTTTGTGAATAAGTTGGTGTACCACGCTAGATGCTGCCATCCCTGTTCCACATGCCAGAGTAATATCTTCCACCCCTCTTTCATAAGTTGCTACAAAAAGAGTTTGCAAATCTTTGATGTAAACGATATTAATATTAGAATCAAATTTCTCTCTAAGCTCTTTTAATTCTTGTGTTTTGAATTTGGGAAGCATGGTTTGTGAAGGGACAAAAATCACAAGATGTGGTACTCCTGTATCTACACTATAAGCAGTAGTGTTAAAGCTTGTTTGTAAATAGTGGGTTTGGATAACGCTAGGTTTTCCGAGATAAGTTTTTACAATATTGTTATCTTTTACTTCTATATTAATTGCACGTTTTCCTGCCCAAAATGTATGGGTAGAAGCTGCTAATTGATGTTTAAAAGCATAAAGTCCTACACATCTACTTGCATTACCACACATCAAAGCGCTTGATCCATCAGAATTAAAAAATAGCCACTCATAGGCATATTTTTGATGAGGTCTTAATATAATAAAGCCATCTGCACCGATTCCTAAATGTCGATCACAAAGCTTTTTGGCAATCTCATTTGGGTTTTGGTAATGACACATATGTGTGATTAAAAAATCATTTCCGCTACCAGAGTATTTCTCTAAAATCATATTTTTTCCTAAAATAAAAAATATTAAATTATTTTTTTTATTTATTTAATTTAGTATAATGCAAAGCGCAGTATTTTACAATATTGTAATTATTAACTCAAGGAAAGACAATGAAAAAAATTTTAGCTTTAACTTTAGGTGCAGCGTTTTGTTTTGCAGCTCCAGCTCCAGCGCATGGTCCTAATCATCCTCCAGCACATGGTCCTAATCACTGTGAAGCACTTCCAAAAGAGGCACTAGTATTGGTTCCAGGAAATTCTCTTATTACGGCTACTCCAGAAGAGGGAAGAAAATTGGCAATTACATTAGCACAACATACAATTCATAATATCCAACCTTGTTTAAATAAACTTAAAGAAGGTAGAGGAAAATATTCTAATAATCCAGCAGATTTAATTCAGGCGGCACAAGTAATTGCAGCGGAATTTGCAACAATTGCAGCAGCAAATAATTATTGGAAAAAATAATGTTATAATTACCTCCTATACGCAGTTGGAGGTAGTGTGAAATTCAAGCAAGTTCTTTTAATTTTTTTGTTTATCCTTTCTTTAGGAAGTATTTTTTACCTTTATAAAGATTTTCTTATAAATATTTTAATTGCGGGTCTGATTTGTATTGCAACTTTTGGAATTAAACAAAGGTTGGATTATATTTTTACTTCAAGATTCTTAAATTCTATTTTGAGTGTTTTTATTCTGACTTTGTTTTTTATTGTTCCTTTATTTTTTGTAGTACAACAGGGTGTCAAGTTTTTTTCACAATTTCAAGTTTCACAGATAATGTACTATATTGATTCTAGTAAAGAGGGATTAAGGGAATTTTTAGCAACTTTCCCTGTAGTAGAAAAAGTTTTTACAAATTTAACTCAAGATATTACTTCACAAAATATCGCAAACTGGGGATTAAAGTTGAGTTCTCATATTGGAAAGGAGAGTTTATCTCTTGTGATAGATTTGGGGTTTATTATTTTATTTTTATTTGTCTTTTTTTATTACGGTCGCAGTGTTTATATTTATATTTTAAAACTCAGCCCATTAAATGTTCGTGAAAGTCATCATATTTTTGAAGAGGTGGTTGGAGTATTAAAAATTGTACTTTTTGCTTCGATTGCAAATGTAGTTTTGCAAGGGTTATTTTTTGGAATTTTTATTTATTTTTTTAATTTTAAATATGTATTAATTTTAGGAATTTTGTATGGAATTGCAGCGCTTGTTCCTGTGGTGGGGGGAGCATTAGTATGGATTCCTCTTGTGGGATATGAATTGTTTTTAGGAAATACTTGGCAGGCGATTGGAATTGCAATTTATGCAATTGTCTTTATAGGCTTTGTAATTGATAATTTGCTAAAACCTTTGATTATTGGATTTGTAAATCATAGAATTTTGTCAAAACCTTTGAATATTAATGAAATTATTATATTTTTTGCAATTTTTGCAGGTTTTTCCACATTTGGATTTTGGGGTATTATTATTGGACCCGCTATTACAGCTTTTTTTATTGCTTTTGTTAGACTTCAAAGGAGATTGTATTAAAGATTTATTTAACTAGAATATAATAATCTTCATCTATTTATAGAGATTTATTTAAATTTGAAAGGTTAGATTATGAAAGTAAAATTTCACGGACAAGATGTTAGTTTATCAGGAAGTGTAAAACAAATCGGTGATATGGCTCCAGAGGTGACTTTGGTGGGTAAAGATTTATCAGATGTAAAAGTAGGTGGTGCACAAGGTAAATATCAAGTAATCAATATTGTACCAAGCTTGGATACTGGTGTATGCGCGGTACAAGCAAGAACTTTTAATAAAAAAGCAAGTGAAATTGCTAATGCAGTGGTTTATGTAGTTTCTATGGATTTACCTTTTGCACAAGGAAGATTCTGTTCTACAGAAGGTATTGAAAATTTAGTTGTTGCGAGTGATTTTAGAAATCGAGATTTTGCAAATGCTTATGGGTTAAGAGTTGCGGAAGGACCATTAGCAGGTGTATTGACAAGAGCAGTGATTGTTGTAGATCCACAAGGCAAGATTGTTTATCAAGAAATTTGTGAAGAAATCACAAATGAGCCTAACTATGATGCTCCATTACAAAATATTAAGTAATTAAAAATTTTTTGCTTTTTTAGATAGGGCAAGAACCAGCCCTATAGCAACACAATTGGCGAGCATTGAGCTTCCGCCATATGTGAGAAAGGGGACAGCAATTCCTTTTAGAGGGATTGCCCCTGTTACTCCGAGTGCATTAGTAAAAAATGCAATTCCCAATAGCAAGCAGATTCCTATACAAAAGAGGAAGTGTCGTTTTTCTTCCATGCGGTTAGCAATACGCAAAATATGGAGTAAAATTAATATAAATAAAATAAGGCAAATCAAAAATCCTAGAAATCCTAATTCTTCACTTAATCCTGCTAATACCATATCTGTATGTACATCGCTTAAAAAACCAAGTTTTAAGATTCCTTCACCAACTCCTTGTCCAAAGAATCCGCCATTATAGATTGCATAGCCAGCATTGTGGATTTGATAAGGTTCGGGAACATTTTCAATACGAATGAGATTTGCAAGTATATTGGGAAGATAAGCAAGAATCGTATCTTGAAAAGATCCCCACCATAATAAAATACGCCCTAAACGATGTGGATAGGATGCTATTAGGAGGGATATGCCAATTAAACCAATTCCCAAAAATCCAAAAATAAGACGCAACCTTCCACCAGACATTGCAAATAACACTACAAGAATAAGTCCTAGTACAACGGTTTGTCCAAAATCATTTTGGCGGAAAGCAAAGATAAAAACTACAGCTCCAAAGATAAAAATATAAGGGATAAGTTTTTTTAGCTGTTCAATTATGCTATCCTGCTTATTAATTTTTCTTGAGAAACTCCAAGATAAGAAAAAAATAAAACCAATTTTAAAAAACTCTACAGGAGCAATGGAAATAGGTAAAATAGGGAGTTTTATCCATCTTTTTGCACCACCTATTGCAGGGGCGATAGAATCAGGAAGGAGTAAAAGCAATATGCTAAGCATAGAAAAAAAGAAGAAAATACTAAAACCTACGCGTTCAAATGCTTTGTCCATATTAAGATAGGAAAGGCCATACATGAGAAAAATCCCAATAATTGCCACGATTGTTTCTATACCCAAGAAGCGAAATTCTCCATAACCATGATAAATTGTCGGATATGTAGAGAGCGAATAGCTCATAACTGTTCCAATAGTAATGAGGGCTACTGTATATAAAAAAAGTTTGGTATCTGCCATTAATCCTCTTGATGCTTTAGTTTCAAAATTTTATCAAAATTTTTAGTTTAACTATATAAAATAGGATAAAAGAGATAAAAAAATATAATACTTTTTTTGATAAAAAATATAAAAAATGGAATATATTTTGCTTGATAATTTATCAAGAATTTTGGGAGTATGTAATGAAAGTGAATATGATGTTTGAAACTTCAAAAGCACATCCGCTTGTGTATGAAGCATTGGATTATCGCTCATTAAGACAAGATATGATTGCAAGTAATATTGCAAATGTGGATACACCTTATTATCGTCCAAGAGATATTGATTTTGAACATTATCTCGCAAGGGAAAGTGCGAGAATTTTTGATAATCAAGCATCTTTGCAACTTGAAATGGCACAAACTTCTAGGAATCATTTGTCGGGATTGATAGAAAATAATCAAGAAGATGGTATGCCAACAAATTTTTTCCGAGATGGACACTTGGCTCGCAATGATGGAAATAGCGTTGATTTAGATGTTGAGACTAGCGAAATGGGAAAAAATAGTATTATGTATCAAGCATTGACTACGGCATTAAAAAAGCATAAGGGGATTTTCGCTTATGCAGTAGATTCTGGAAAAAATTTATAATTAGAGGTTGAAAAATGTCTTTTTTATCGAGTTTTGATATTAGTGGATATGGGTTATCTGCACAGCGTTTTAGAACAAATATCATTTCTAGTAATATTGCAAATGCCAATACAACAAGGACTGATGAGGGAGGACCTTATCGAAGACAAGAGGTTGTTTTCAGGGCATTTGATTTTAATAAGGTTTTGAACGAGAGAATTGCAAAAAATAATAATTTGGCATACGAAGACCCTCTTGATGAAGGAGAGTTTGGAAAATTACCAAAACCTGCTATAATGGGAGTGTATGTTGATAAGATTGTACGGGATGATAGAGAACCATTAATGAAATATGATCCTAGTCATCCAGATGCGAATGCCGAGGGATATGTAGCTTATCCTAATGTAAATCCTGTCGTAGAGATGGCAGATTTGGTAGAAGCAACACGTGCCTATCAAGCAAATGTGGCAGCATTCCAGAGTGTAAAAAATATGGCAAATAATGCCATTACAATGCTACAAGCATAAATAAATGAGGTATGAAAATTTATGGAAAAATTAGATACAAAAAATTTTCTTAAAATAGACTCAATAGAACAAAATAAAAATATTTCCAACACTAGCAATACTGCAAAAATCAATGGTGGTGATTTTTCTAAGCTTTTAAAAAAATCTATTGATGAGCTTAATCAGGCACAAGAAAGTTCCGATAAGGCTTTAGTGGATATGGCAACTGGTCAAGTAAAAGATTTACATCAAGCAGCTATCGCTATTGGCAAGGCAGAAACTAGCATGAAGCTAATGTTAGAGGTGAGAAATAAGGCGATTAGTGCTTATAAAGAGATTTTAAGAACACAAATCTAATATGGATGGAAAAAGCAAACAGGTTATTAAAGTCTTTTTAGTCTTTTTAGTCTTTTGTCTTGCTGCGTTATTTTTATCTTTTTTGATGATGGAAAAGATTCTTAATCCTAGTCGTACTCCATTTTGGAAGACTAAAAAAATTGAAGCAGCTGCTCGTGGATCTATTTATAGCAATGATGATTTTAATCTTGCATCTAGTCAGATTCTCTACAAAGTAAGTGTTAATACTTTTTCTATTAGTCCTGAAAAAAGAGAACTTTTTGTTAATCTTTTTTCAATTTATAGCGGAATTGACGCTCAAGAAATTGTAGCAAAGCTTAAGCAAAAAGGTTATATTGTTTTGTCTTATAATATTCCAGCAAATATTGCTACAAATTTAAAGCAGTTGGGAAGTAAGCTTTTAGCTTATGATGTTTTTAGGGAATATCAAGATAGTAGCGGTAGAATTGTACAAAAAATGGGTATTGATGTAGAAGTAAGTGGAATCAATAGAAGTTATGCTTATGTGGATGTTTTAGAGCCTATATTGGGGTATACGCAAAAAAGAGAATATAAAGGCATGACAATACCAGATGGAATCAAGGGGCTTGAAAAATATTATAATGAAGAGCTTTTTCCTCGTCAAAATGGTATAGAGAGCGGAGTAAAAGATATTCGTTCAAATATTATTCGAAATAAAGCTGCAATTTTGAAAGATCGAATTGATGGATCAGATATTTATTTACATATTAATTTGAGTTTTCAAAGAAGAGTGGAAGTCGTGCTTGATAGTTTTTATGAAAAATACCAAGTAGATGAGATTGTAGCAGGTGTGATGGACCCACAAACTGGTGCAATTTTGGCACTTGCAAGCACTAATCGTTTTGATCCTAAAAATATTATTTCACATAGTGCTCTAAATGCAGCAGTTACTGAAAAACCTTTTGAGCCCGGAAGTACGATAAAGCCTATTGTTTTTTCAATTTTATTGGACAAGAAGTTAATCAACCCTTTAGAGTCTATTGATTTGAATAAGGGATATTATCAATTAGGAAAATATACAATTAAAGATGATACTTTTCCTGCAAAGAATTCAGTTACACAAGACGTATTGATACGATCTAGTAATGTGGGCATGGTGAAATTGGCCAAAAAACTTTCAGGACAAGAATTTTATGATGGATTTAAAAGATTTGGAATTTCAGAATTTAGTGGGATAGATTTACCCTATGAGCGCAATGGAATTATTCCTAGTGCCAAAAAACTTTCAGGTGAAATTTATAAGGCTAGTGCATCTTATGGTTATGGATTAACTACTACTTTTATACAACTTTTGCGTGCTTATGGGGTGTTTTGTAATGATGGCGTTTTGGTTACTCCTCATTTAGTAAAAAAAGTTGTTAGCCCTACAGGAGAGATCTATAGACCACAATTTAAGCAACAGCAAGCTATATCTGCGCCTACAGCAAGAAAGATGCAAGAAATACTTATTAAAACCGTAGAAGAGGGAACGGGAAGAAAAGCGAGGGTAGATGGATTAGTAATAGGAGGGAAGACAGGGACTGCAAGAATTGTAAAAAAAGGTGGTGGTTATGATAATCTTTACAATGGCTCATTTTTTGGTTTTGTAAAAGGTGGTGGAAAGACTTATGTAATTGGTATTGTAGCATTTGGGACGCATGGTAAGGAAGATTATTATGGAAGCCAGACCGCGGCTCCTGTTTTTAAAGAAATTGTACAAGTGATGCAAAAACAAAATTTTTTACAAGGAAGTAAATGAAAAAAATATGTTGCATAGTATTAATAAGCGGAATCTTATTTGCGGAAAATGTTTGGGAAAATATAGTAAAGGCTTTTGATAGTGAAGATATAGCAGTCAAGGTTGTTGAAGTACAGGAGTTAAATAAAGGACTTAGCATAGCTATTGTCGAGCAAAAAAATGGCACACAATTACCAATTTTTATAACCAATGATGGAAAAAATATTATGGGGATTGGTGAGCCTTTAATTTTGAGTAGTGAAACTTATCAGGATAAGGTACGCGAGTTTTATAAAAAAACTTTAGAGCATAATCAAAAAAATACAGATATTAAGATTTTGAACAACACACCAAAAGAATCTTGGATCGCGTTACAAGGAAGAGGTAGAAAAGGAAGCATATATTTTGTTTTGGATGCAAATTGTGTTTATTGCAAGCAGGAGATGGAAAATATTGAACAAATATTGCAAGATTATAAGAGTATTTTTATTGTATTTGTAGGATTTTTGAAGCAAGATTCGATGTATCGTGCTGCTAAAATTTATAATGAAATCATAAAAATTAAAGATCAGGATAAAAAAATTATATTTCTCAAAAAGGCTTTTGGAAGCAGTTTTGCAGGTAGTGAAAAGATAGATTTGAGTTTTGTAAAAAACCATACCAGGATTATTGGGCAAACAGGAATTAGAGGTGTGCCGTATATTATCAAAAAAGATTGATGGCGACCCCTGAAAGATTTGAACTTCCGTACCTACCGAGAAAGGGTAGTATCCTTGGCCACTAGATGAAGGGGTCTAACTAAAATTGAAAATATTTAAGAGTGGCGGAGCGGACGGGGCTCGAACCCGCGACCCCCTGCGTGACAGGCAGGTATTCTAACCAGCTGAACTACCGCTCCAAAGAGGTGGTGGTCGCTACAAGACTCGAACTTGTGACATCTACCTTGTAAGGGTAGCGCTCTACCAACTGAGCTAAGCGACCAAACAATGTGAAGTAACTTAGGAGGTAAAAGTGGTGACCCCTAGGGGACTCGAACCCCTGTAGCCACCGTGAAAGGGTGGTATCCTAACCGCTAGATGAAGGGGCCACTTCTACACTTAAAATGAAACAAATGGTGACCCGTGTTGGATTCGAACCAACGGCCCATTCCTTAAAAGGGAATTGCTCTACCTACTGAGCTAACGGGTCATAAAAAAATTTCAAGTTATTACCGAGTGCTGTTCTTCAAACTAGGAAGCAGAATTATATAAATTTTTTTTCATAAAGTCAAGAAGTTTTTGAAAAAAAATTAAGGTAAAGCAAGAATTCTTGTAGAATTAGTATACAACCTTGTGTTTGTATTTGTCTTCTATCTCCATCAAGATGATATTCCATAAGCCTTTTTTCTCCATTTTTATGCTTTATACCCAGAAATATTTTTCCTACATTTTCTCCATCAGGACCAGCAAAGCCAGTAGATGCAAGTGCAAAGTCTGTATGAAATTGCTTTAGTGCGCCATTTAACATAAGTTCTAAAATTTCTTTACTCACTGCATTGAATTTTTCAATAGCAAGATTAGGGATAAATAATAGTGTATTTTTTGCTTGATTGCTATAGCTAACAATTCCACCATAAAAACATTGTGATGCATTGGGGATTTGGCTAATGCAATGACTAATTAAACCCCCAGTAAAACTTTCTGCACAACTAACCGTTTGTTTTGTTTCTATGAGTTTTTTTACAATTTTTTGAGCATTTGAAAAATTTTTTTTCATTTAGATTCCTTGTATAAGAATTTGCCAGAGATGTTGGACTTGCGTATCATTGAGAAAAATTGTGCTCTTTTGGTGAAGATATTGCAAAATTAAATCCTTGTTAAAAATATAAGGTGAGTGTATGCAATGAGTATGTGCAGGCAAAAAAGCGCGTGCAAGATGAATGTGGTCTTCAAGAGGAGAAGTGCAGATGAAGCAAAAAGAATTGGGCACTCTTCCTTCTAGATGGAGTAGCATGGCATACATTTCTAAAATTACGCGGATGGGGTTTTGATGATAGAGTTTGCTAGCACCATAATCTAAAATTTGATAATATCCTTCATCAACTTCTTCGATATCAAAAAAATGTTTATGGAGTAGTTGGAGATAATATTGCCAGATTCTTAAGCGATTCATGTCTCTTTCCCAGGGAAAATTTAATCCCGTGATATTGCGAAGTTTGGGGAGAAAAACTCCATTATATTCTACTTCAAAATCAATTTTTTTACCAAGCTGTATAATGCTATGTTTGGCACCATAAAAACGGTAGAGTTTTTTGATTTTTGTGGGCGTAAGAATAGTTGTAATAATATCTTCATTTTTTTGTGGGGTGATGTTGATAATATAGCCCTGCAAGTTTTGCCTTAAGTTTTTGTAATTATACAATAGTGGTAGATTGTTATATAGCAATTGTGTAAAAAAGCATTTTTTTAGTATTGTAAAAGTTTTATTATATTTTATATTTGTGGCTTTAAAATTATTTTGGTATATTAGAATTAAGATATATTAAATTATAAAGGAGCTAATATGTTTCATGAGCATCGTGAGGAAATCACAACACTAAAAGGGCAAAATGCGCATTTCGAAAAAATTTTTAATGAGCACAATGCATTGGATCAAAGGATACAAAATGCAGCATCTGGCATTGAGATGCTTAGTAATATTGAAATTGAGAATCTTAAAAAGCAAAAACTTCGCCTAAAAGACGAAATTTATGCCATGATTATGGAATTCAAAAAACAAAAAAGTTAGATTTTTTGATAGGGCTTTTGCCCTATCTCATAAAAGTTGTTTCCAAAACAATCAATTGCCACAATCGCAGGAAAATCTTCCACGCTTAATCTTGCCACAGCTTCTGGTCCAAGTTCTGGATAAGCTAAAACTTCATATTTTTTAATACTTTGAGAAATTAGTGCAGCAGCGCCACCTACGGCAACCATATAAACTACTTGATGTTTGATCATAGATTCTATCACTTCTTTAGAGCGGTAGCCTTTGCCAATCATTGCACTAATGCCTTGTTCAATAATTGTGGGGGTATATTTGTCCATTCTACCGCTTGTAGTAGGACCAGCGGAGCCGATAGCTTCGTTAGGTTTTGCAGGACTTGGTCCAAGATAATAGATTGTCTGATTTGTGAGATCTATTGGTAGTTTTTCTCCGCGTGCTAGGGTTTCAGTTAGAACTTTATGTGCCGCATCTCTAGCAGCAAGAATTGTGCCGCTAATAAGGACATTATCTCCTGCCTTAAGAGTTTTTACGATTTCTTTTGTAAAGGGTGCTTGAATTTTTATAGTAGCCATATTTTTCTCCTTAGATTTCTTTATGTGCATGACGTGCTGCATGGCAATTAACATTAATAGCAACAGGTAGCCCAGCAATATGTGTGGGATACCATTCTATATTAACACCAAATGCAGTGGTGATGCCGCCAAGTCCTTGTGGTCCAACCCCAGTTTGATTGGCAAGTTGTAATAATTCTTCTTCGAGTGCAGCATAATTTGGATCGGGATTTTTAGAATCAATAGCACGAATAGCAGCTTTTTTTGCTAGAATTGCTGCCATTTCCATTGTGCCTCCTATGCCTACACCAAGCACCATGGGGGGGCATGCATTAGGTCCAGCTAATTTTACTGCTTCCAAAAAAACCTTTTTTACTCCTTGGATTCCATCAGCAGGTACCAACATTTTTAAAATACTTTTATTCTCACTCCCAAAACCTTTTGCAGCTACAGTAAGATGGATTTTATCTCCTGGAATAATTTTTGTGTGAATAATTGCAGGAGTATTGTTGGTTGTATTTTTTCTTTCAAAAAGAGGATCATTTACAACAGATTTCCGTAAATATCCTTGCATATAGCCTTGTGCTACACCTTCTTGTATAGCAGATTCAAAATCTCCTCCCACAAGGTGTACATCTTGTCCGATTTCTGCAAAAACAACACACATTCCTGTATCTTGACAGATGGGCTTCATTTTTGTTTCTGCAATTTTTCCATTTTCTATAAGAGTACTAAGTATACTTTTTCCAAGAGGAGAGGTTTCGGTATTATGAGCTTTTTGAAAAGCTTTTTTGATATCTGGTGTTTGGATGCAACAAGCCTCTATGCAGAGGTTTTTTATTTCTTGAGTAATTAGGTCGCAGTGAATTTCTCTCATATCCTATCCTTTAAAAATGTTGATTTCATTCATTATAGTAATGTTTTTAAAATTTTTATCCCTTGCTATAAATATTTTAAAAAATATTATAAAATTGTAAAGATTTTTTACTTTAAGGTCTGTAATGTTTGGATTTAATATTTTTGAAATATTGGTAATTTTAGTGGTGGCAATTATTTTTTTAGGACCTGATAAATTGCCACAGCTTATTGTAGATATTGTAAAGTTTTTTAAAATGATTAAAAAAAACATCAATGATGCCAAAGAGACCTTTGATAAAGAGTTGCAAATCAGTGAAATTAAAAAAGAAGCTTTGGAATATAAAGCACAATTTGAAAATACTTTTGATAAAGTGACAAAAGAAATACAATTGCAAGATATTAATGAAATGTTTAAAGAATATAAAGAAGAAGTGCAAGAAAATATCACAGAGATTGCTCAAAATATTCAAAAAAATGAAACACAAGAAAAAAATACAGAAACTAATTCTTCTATAGTTTCTCAAGATGAAAAAGAAGAGCAGACACAAGAAGATTCTAAAGAAAGTGATAGAAAGAAAAATAACGCTACTCCTAATATAGGCAAGAAAACTAGTTTTAAACCAATAAAAGAGGGTGAGAATGTTTGAAGATTTAAAACCACACATTCAAGATTTGCGTAAAAGATTAATGATTGCTGTAGGCACCTTGATTGTTGTTTTTATTTGTTGTTTTAATTTTTGGAGGGATATTTTTGAGGTAATTAAAAAGCCGATTGAAATTGCATTTGATCATCAAGTGCAAGGAATGCTTATACAAACTGCCCCTGCTGAAGGTATTATTGTGGCATTGAAAGTAAGTTTTTTTGTTGCATTAGGATTATCAATCCCTGTGATTTTTTGGCAAATTTGGGAATTTGTTGCTCCTGGACTTTATAAACATGAAAAAAAACTTGTTTTACCTTTTGTGTTCTTTGGTAGTTTGATGTTTTTTACTGGAGTGGCATTTGCATATTTTTTAGCCTTTCCTTATGCAATTAAATATATTTTAATGTTTGGTAATGATGAGTTTACTGCTAATATTACAGCAGCAAATTATATTACCTTTTTTACACGCTTTATCTTGGGATTTGGAATTGCTTTTGAATTGCCGGTTTTGGCATATTTTTTGGCAAAAATTGATATCATTACTGACCAAACGCTAAAAAGAAATTTTAAATATGCTATTGTATTAATTTTTATTGTTGCAGCAATTGTTACCCCTCCTGATGTGTTATCCCAAATTCTTATGGCAGTGCCATTGATTGGACTTTATGGTTTATCTATTCTTATTGTTGGATTTGTAAATCCGGAGAAAAAAGCAGAAGATAAGGAAGAGGGAGAAGAGGGGTCTTGAAAGAGTTTTTACTAGAAAGCTATGATTATGATTTGCCTCAAGAATTAATTGCTACATACCCTCTTACCAATAAAGAGGATGCAAAATTATTAATTTATTATAAAGATACAGGAAGTATAGAGCATGTTTGTTTTAAAAATCTTTTTGACTTTATACCTAAAGATTATTTGATAGTTTTTAATGATACTAAAGTTATTAAAGCAAGAATTTATGGAGAAAAAAAAACAGGTGCTAAGATTGAAATTTTTTTTCATAAGGCTCTGAAAGAGGGATTTTTGGTACAGATGAGAGGTAGGGTGAGAATAGGTGATGTGATCTATTTAGCTCAAGGGTATCAAGCAAAAGTAAAGGCAATGTTTGATGGGGGGTTTAGGATTGTGGAGTTTTTTAAGGAAGAGCAAAAAATCCTTGATATTTTTTTAATGTTTGAAGAAATTGGACATATTCCTTTGCCTCCTTATATAAAAAGAGAAGATGAGAAAATAGATCTCGTAGAATATCAAAGTGTTTTTGCAAGTTATTATGGTGCTGTTGCTGCACCTACAGCTTCTCTACATTTTTCAGAATCCATGAAGTCATACGCATTGGAAAACTATCAAACGGCTTTTTTAACTTTACATGTAGGGGCAGGAACTTTTATTGGCGTGGAAGCTTCAGATATCAGAGAGCATAAAATTCATAAAGAGACATTAAAGGTTTCCAAAGAAAGTATGCAAAAAATTAAAAATTCTCAAAAAATTTTATGTGTAGGGACTACGGCTTTGCGTTCTGTGGAGTTTTTGGATTCTATTGAAGAAGATGATTTTTTTGGAGATTGTGATATTTTTTTACATTGCGGAAACCCTCCTAAAAAAGCACAGGCTTTATTGACAAATTTTCATCTTCCGAAGTCGAGCTTGATTATGCTTGTTGCTTCAATGATAGGGCTTGAGAATTGTCATAGAGTTTATCAGGAAGCTATAAGAAAAAAATATCGTTTTTATTCCTATGGAGATGGGATGTTGATTGTATGAATATTAGCTTAGAGATGAAAAAAAAATTTGATATTTATACGGAGTTTTTACTTTTTTGGAATAAAACACATAATTTAGGTGGAAATCTTGATTATCAAATTATTCAGACATATCTTTTAGATAGTATTTTTCCATTAGAATTTATTAAGCCATTTAAAAAATGTATGGATATTGGTAGTGGTGCAGGATTACCAGCTATAGCATTGGCAATTTGTAGAGAAGAAAGTCAATTTTTTCTTGTTGAGCCACGACAAAAGCGTTATGCTTTTTTACAATATATGTGTATGGAACTAGGGCTTGTTAATGTTAAAGTGTATAAAAAGCGTATTGAAGAGATGGATAAGTGTATTGTTGTGGATCTTATTACTTCAAGAGCATTGATGGCAACACAAAAACTTATTGCTTTGTCGCAGAATTTTTTAAGTGATGAGGGGTATTATTTGTTTTATAAAGGTGAAAATCTTCATCAAGAGATTGTAGATGATGTCTCAAAATACATACAAAAAGATCAGAGAATTTATTTTTATGAAAGGAAAAAGGTTTGAAGTATTTAGTTTTATTTGCATTAGTGTGTGTAGTGATTTGGTATTTTTTCGGTAGTAAAAATAAGAAAAAGACATCGCAAGAATTGGTGATGTTGGAGTGCCAAGGGTGTGGTACTTTTATAAGTAGTAATGAGGCATTTTATAAGGGGGGTAGGGTATATTGCTCCAAAAAATGCAAAAGGGAAAATCAATGATTATTGTCGGATATTATGCAATTGCTTCGGAAAAATTTAGCAAAATTAACGAGATTGAGGAAATTGAAAGAACGGAGGGGATAGTGTGGTTTGATGTTCGTGATGATAAGATGTATTCTTTATCTAGGCATTGTTTACAAAATTCTGTTTCTTATGCGGTGCGTATTGATAGTGTAAAAGATTTATTGGTGTATGCAAGTCTAGGCGCAAAGTATGTTTTGTTGCAAAAAGCTCCAGAGAGGTATCAAAAAATTGTAGAATCTTATATGTTGGATGTAAAGATCTTGTATATTATTGAAGAAATTGAAGAAATTGAAGAAATTGCTCAAATGGGTATTGATGGGGTTATTTTTGAGCAATTTCTAGAAAAAGATCGAGTGGAGGGTTGAGATTTAAAAATGTTTCATATAGACAAAATTTACTCCTAAATCATAGGGGGTGAAGGAAGGAGTGGAAGTTTTTGTAATGATATCTGTACCCCAGATAGGAATATGGGTTTTGATTTCAAATCCAAATTCTTGAAAAAACATTGTTCTAAAACCAAAATTTGCTCTAATGTCAAAAATCATATCAGGCATCACAGAATAGTTGTAAAAATCCATATTGATGCCAACCCCAGCGCCTAGTAAAAACTCTAATGCAATAGAAGAAGCGCTATAAACAGGTAATATCAAATCAAAATTAAAAGAGTGATTTGTATGAATGATTTTGTAGAATGAAGAATCTTGTGTCATTTCAAAATAACCACTATTAAAGCCATAATAATATTGAATACCAAAATATGTATGAAAATAATTAAAGCCACCAATTTCAAAATTAAAATTACCTGAATATTTTAATTCATTTTGTTTTGTGGGTATTGTGTTAAATCCTACGCCTCCACCAATGCTTAAAATTAAGGATATATCTCTTTGGTCATCATCGTCTTCTTCCTCGGCTTCTTTTTTCTCTTTTTCTAGACGTTTTTGTTCCTCTTTTTCCTGTTTTTTTCTTTCTTTTTCAAGTTTTGCTAAGCGGGCTTTCTCTTCTTTCTCTTCTTTCTCTTTTTCCTTCAGCTCTTTTGCTAAGCGTTTTTGTTCTTCTTTTTTCTGTTTTTGTGTTTCTTTTTCTGTTTGTATTGCTTCTTTTGGATTTTCTTGTTTAGATTTTAAGAGAGTATTTTGCTTTTTATTTTGTGGTAGAGTGGGTTTATTATCCTGTAATGGATTAGAAGGAGTGTGCATGTTAAGTGTAATAGCTTCTGTTTGATTTGGTGTAGGGGTGTTTGTAAATGTTTGTTGTGATCTATTTCTATTTGCAAGTTGTTGTTGTGTGGTTTGCTGATTAATATTTGGATTTGCTAAGTTGTTTCTTATTTGAACCTGTGGGGTTTGTTGGTAGTTCGGGGTAAAATTTGTTTGAGCAGTTTTATTGGAGTTTTTGATTCCATCTTGATATCCTTGGCGATATCCTTGGCGTAGAGCTTGTTGATAGCCTAGATTAAACATTTTTTGATAAGTATCATAGGTATTTTTGCTTCCATCATGATAGCCTTCTTGATAGCCTTGTTGGTAAGGATCTATATTGGTGTTTGGTGCTTGGAATTGTGAGGGATTGGTTTGGTAATTTGTTTTTATATTATTTTGTAGATTTGTGGTATTTGGCATAGAATTAGGAAAATTTCTTTGAGTTTGTTGTGTATTTATGGGTCTATTTATATTTTGTTGTGTCTGTGGATAATTGGAGCGAGTGTTATTAGTTTGTCTTGTTGGTATAGGATTATAATTTTGCTGTGCATAGGATCTTTGTGTTCTTGTATTTTCAGGTCTTGTGGCATTTGAGATTGATTGATTTGTATTGGTTGATTTTCCTTTTTGTTTTTTCTCTTCCAGTTCACGCTTTTTTGCTTCCTTTGCTTCTTTTGCCTTACGTGCTTTCTCTTCTTTTTCTTTTTGTTTTCTTTCTTTTTCTAGGCGTTTTTTCTCTTCCAGTTCACGCTTTTTTGCTTCCTTTGCTTCTTTTGCCTTACGTGCTTTCTCTTCTTTTTCTTTTTGTTTTCTTTTTTTCTCTTCTTTGGGATCAGGAGGTAGAGTTTCAAACGAAGTGTCAATTGATGCTTGTGGTTGATTGAATCCTTCTTGATACCCTCGACGATATCCTTCTTCATAGGCTTGGGACTGATTGTTTTTTTTGAGTAAAAAAACTTCATCTTGATAAAGAAAGGTATTTAGTCCATCGCTATATCCATCGCTATATCCATCGCTATATGCTGGATCGATAGTAGCTGCTTGTGTTACCAAAGCTAACAATAAAATTCCAAAAATTTTTTTAATCATTGCGCCTCTATCAAATATTAAAAAGTCTAATTGTATTTAAAAAATTACAAAAATAAAAGTTTTAAATAAGATATAATCGCCAAAATAAAAGTTTTCTTAAGGAAAAAATAATGGAATATGAGATTTATCCGATAAAAAAAGGGGTATGTGCCCCAGAAGGTTTTGTGGCTGATGGGTATAGTGCAGGGCTTAGAAAGTTGGATAGTAATGGCAATCCTAAGCTTGATATAGGGTATATTTTTATGCAGGAGCCTTGCATGGTTTATGCAACTTTTACAAAAAATAAATTTCAAGCCGCTCCTATTGTACATTTTAAAAATTATGTTCATGGTAAAAAGAGTAATTTTATTTTGATTAATACAAAGAATGCAAATGCTATGACAGGACAAAGAGGAGTGGATGATGTTTGTGAGATTATGGAAAAGTTACAAGAAAAATATCCACAGATTCAAAATCCAATTATGTGTAGCACAGGGGTTATTGGATGTTATTTGCCGAAAGAAAAGATTATTGAGAGTTTTTGCCATATAAATTTTATAAACAAAGATGAAGATTCTCATTTTCGTGCAGCTCAAGCAATTATGACGACAGATCGTTACGAAAAAGAAGTAGCTTTTGAAGTTGTTTGTCCTGATGGTAAGAGATTTAGAATCGGTGCTATGGCAAAGGGTGCAGGGATGATACAGCCATCAATGGCAACAATGTTATGTTTTATTACTACGGATGCAAAATTGCCACAAGAAAAAACGCAGACATTATTAGAAGAGTGCGTGGAAAAAACCTTTAATACTATTAGTGTAGATGGAGACATGAGTACAAATGATACAGTGATGTTATTACAAAGTGCAAAAGTAGATGATATAGACCTTGAAATTTTTAAAGAAGTTTTAATTATGGTGATGGAAAAGCTAGCAAAAGATATTGTAAGAGATGGTGAGGGGAGCACAAAGCTTGTTGGTTTTGAAGTGTGCGAGGCAAAGAATGATTTTGAGGCTATGAAGGCAGCAAAAGCGCTTAGCAATTCCCTGCTTGTAAAAACAGCAATTTTTGGGGGGGATCCAAATTGGGGGCGTATCGCTTCGACAATTGGCGCTAGTCAAATTACTTGCGATGCAAAAAAATTGCAAATTTTTATTGGTGATGTTTTAGTTTATGATAAAGGTGTAATTTTATTTGATAAAGAAAATGAAAAAAAAGCAAGTTTGCAAATGCAAAAAGAAACCTTTTTGATTCGATGTAATTTGGGCATTGGTGAGGCGAGATATTTAGCTTATGGATGTGATTTAGGTTATGAGTATGTAAAAATTAATGCGGATTACAGGAGTTAAGAAGTTTTAAATCCGCAAAATATTAAGAGCATCTTTAAGATGCTTTAAAAAATTATTGTTTTAGATTTAATAGAGTGTTGAGAACTTGATCAGAAGTTGTTACAGCTTTGGAGTTTGCTTGGAATCCTCTTTGAACAACGATTAATTGTGTGAGACTACGGCTTAAATCCACATTACTCATTTCAAGTTTTGATCCTGAAACACTACCTCTTCTTCCTGTATTTGCTGCACCTATGATAGGATCCCCAGAGTTACCACTTGTAGAGAAAACATTTTCACCAATGGCCTGTAAGCCAGCGTTGTTGGCAAAGTTAGCAAGTGCTACTTGTGCAAGTGCTACAGTTTTTCCATTGCTAAATCCACCTAATAATGAGCCATTAGAGTCAAATCGGATATCTACTAAATCTCCTGCCTGGTAGCCATTTTGGCTGATTGCGTAAGTTTCGGATTGTTTATCTACGCTGGTAAGTCCACCAAAACCACCACTTTTTCCAAATGCTAGATCAATTCTTTGTGGCGCATCTGCACCATTTTTGGGGTCAAATTGAATGATTGGTGGGTTCATTCCTGCTAAACTTCCATCAGAGTTGAATTTTACGGTTCCACCTTCAAAGATATTAGGACGAGATGGTGATGCACCATAAATTTCAGATGGTTCAGGAACAATGGCCCTAAAACTCCATTCTGCTTGATTAGTCTTGTAAAACTCAAATCGAATCATATGTTTTGTACCCAAACTATCTACAATATCTACACTTGTACTATGAATAGCATGAGTGATTTTTGCAGTGGATGCAGATACCCCACCTTCCACAAGTGCCGCAGTATTAAGTGCTCTCATTGTATCTTTAAATAAAATATTGCTTGTGACATTTTCAGAAGCATAGCTACTTACAAAAATATTGAGATTTTGCTTGATTTCATCACCATTATCTTTATTAATAATTTCAAACATACCATATTCATTTAGTTTTACAGAAACGCTTGCAGTGCTGTCTGCATAGGGTTGTGATGGATCTTTAATAAGGTTTGCATCATATTGCATTAATGCGCGTAAATCTTCTGTAGTTCTGAATTGTCCTGTTCCAGAATCAGGACTTCCTGAAGTGGTGTAGCGATATCTGAATGATGTAATATCCGCATCACCTTCTAAAAAGTTTGCAAAAGCACCAGTTCCATCCATAGTGATACGAATATTTTTTACACGCTCATCACCATCAAGATCATTTTTATTTTGTAGTCTCAACATATTATTATCAATAAAAGCCTCTACACCGGTTTGATCTTTGAGTGCATTGACAGCATTTTGTGCCGCAACTAAAGAAGAAATGCCAGTGGTTGCAGAATCGTTAGTAAAAGAAATACGAGTATCATTGATTTCAATCATGCTTTCTTCATCAGAATCTTCAATTTCATTAGTCATTTCAGCAGTTTTATAGCTTATCCAAATTCCTTGATTTTCTGTTAGGCCAAATGCATCTCCATTTTGATTAAATAATGCACCAAAATCTTCAGCTTTTTGTGTGAGAGTGGTATCAGAATCATAAATAGGATTTACACCATCAGCAGGGGTTTTTGTCGTAGAATCTAATGCAAAAGAATTCGCAATTTGCTCTGCATGTCTTCCAGCATTAAGATTTGCTCTTAATGAGATTTTACTACTTGCGCGTGCAGGCATAACCATTGCAGGGTCGATTTGAATATTTTGGATTGGTTTAGTATTGTCCACTTTAAAAAAGTCATCTTCTGTCATTTTTGAAGCATTCTTGAAATCATCTTTGAGCCATCCTTGTACGACATAACCTCCAGAGGTTACGAGATTTCCATTTGCATCAAATAAAAATTGTCCATCTCTTGTAAAATTTTGTGAAACACCTCTATCGGGACTAATAATAAAAAATCCTTCACCATTGATTGCAAGATCTGTTTTTACATCTGTATTTTGCGTATTACCTTGAGAAAAAACTTTTGTTGTACTGTTTACCCCTACTCCAAGGCCGATGGAAAAATCATTCTGCCCACCTAGTCCATTTTGATAAGGAGAAGTTGCCATAAGCTTGGTTTGTGATATCATATCAACAAATGATGCTCTAGAGTATTTAAATCCCACAGTATTGACATTTGCGATATTGTTGCTTTCTACATCAAGTGCTATTTGGTGTGCCTGCATACCACTTACACCAGACCAAAGTGATCGTAACATATTCAAATCCTTATAAAAAATTTGTAAAATAAAAGCAATAAGTGTTCCATTAGTTAATTAAATAGGTAAAATTTAAGGAAAATATTTGATTTTTGAAGATATTTGCAAGAAAATACATAAATCCTGTTGAGTAAAAAAATTTCGTAAGTAAAAAATCTGTTGAGGTAATATAAAAAAAGATTCCCCTTATATTTTATATATTAAAAAATAAGGGAGAGCAGCTTGAAATTAGCAAGAATAAGTCATGATAAATTCATAAGGATGAGGGCGAGCTTCAATAGGCCATACTTCTGTTCTAAATTTTACATCTTTATAAGTTTGGATAAAATCTTCACTAAAGACATTACCTTGTTTGAGATATTCGCGATCAAGAAGCATTTCTTCAAGAGCGGTTCTTAGGGTATGAGGCATTTGTTTGATACCTTTTTCTCTGATTTCATTAAGAGTGAGTTTGAAGAGATTGATATCCATAGGGTTACCTGCATCAATTTTTTGTTGCATGCCATCAAGTCCTGCCATGAGAATAGCACAAAATGCAAGATAGGGGTTTGCAGAGCTATCTGGGAATCTAAATTCTAGACGCGCACTTTTGCCTTTACTATTGTAGGGAATCCTTACACTAGCACTGCGGTTGTTGGCGGAATATGTGAGGATAGAGGGTGCTTCAAACCCTGGGATTAATCTTTTAAAAGAATTTGCAGAGGCATTAGTAAAGGCAGCGGCTGATCTTGCATGTTTTAACACACCGCCTAAAAAATATAATGCGTCTTGACTGAGGTTTTGGTATTGATTTCCAGAAAAAATATTTTTTTGATTTTTCCAAATGCTTACATGGGTATGCATTCCACTTCCATTATCACCATATAGGGGTTTTGGCATAAAAGTAGCGGTTTTTCCATTGAGGTGAGCAACCATTTTTACGACATATTTGAGTTTTTGCACATTGTCTGCAGTTTCTAATAAGTCTCCAAATTTTACGCCAATTTCTCCTTGTCCTTGTGCTACTTCATGATGGACTACAAAAGTCTCAAGTCCCACTTGATGCAATACCTTCACAATTTCTGCACGAATATCTACCATGCTATCTACAGGAGGGACGGGAAAATATCCACCTTTAGTACCAGCACGATGCCCGATATTAATGCCATTTTCCATTGCTTTATCTCTTTTCCATTCCCCTTCTTCGCTATCAATCTCATAGTATTGTGAATTCACAGAATCTTTGATTCTCACATCATCAAAAATAAAAAATTCATTTTCTGCACCGATAAATACTTGATCACCAATTCCTGTTTCTTTGAGGTAGGCCATTGCTTTTTTTGCGATACTTCTAGGGCATTTTTCATAAGGAGTATTGTTGTAGATATCCCAAATATCACAAAACACAATAGCGGTAGAATCTGCACTAAAGGGGTCGATAAAATATCTGACTAAATCTGGTTTTAATAGCATATCAGATTTTTCTATTGGTTGCCAACCTTGCATAGAACTTGCATCAAAAGGGATACCCTCTTGAAACATTTCCTCCTCAATTGCATTAATATGGTAGGCAAGATGGTGCCAAACCCCTTTGATATCACTAAATCTAAAATCTACAAACTCTACTTCATTTTTTTCACAAAATTCAAAAAAATCTTTAATTTGGGATTGTATAGACTCCATAACCTTCCTTTTTTATTAATGTTAGTAAGTTATTTTAGCATTTATTTTTTTATTTATTAGATATGCGATGATGGATTTTTTTGCAAAGAGAATTGCTAAAAAGACATTTTATTTGTGGATGTGTGGCGAGATTTTTTGGCGTGATATAAAAGATGGTTTTTAGGTTGTGGTTTTTGACATTGATAATGAGTTTTTTTGGATCAAGGAGTAGGGAGCATTGCGGGGTATTTTTGATATTGTGTTGGTTAAAAATAGTTTGAATATCTTGGATTTGCACAGATTTTCTTGCAAAATATGCAGTGGTGAAAAGATTTGCAAGATGATTTTGAAAATTTTGTAGATTTTGTGTGATGCGATAATTGCAAAGTGTTTCTTTAAAAGAGGCATGTTTTAGTATAAAAATACCAATGATGCCTAAAAGTAGAATCACAAAGAGTGTTTCTAATAAAATAAAAGCGTTAGAATTTGATGCTGGAAGTTTCAAGAGGGATTGTAATTGGTGTGGGATAAGCTATTAGAAGTTTTTGACAAAGTGGCGAAGTGATAGTGGAATCTACTTTTAAAACAAGGTTGTTGGATATAAAATCAATGGATAGGCAGTTATTTTGCATGTCAATAGCATTGTTTTTTGCAAGTTTTACGCCTGTATTTGTGGCAATCCATCTTGTGGGGCTAAGCCCTGTTGTTTGCATAATTGTATTGCCGTTAAGTTGGGAGGATTGTAGATCTTCTAGTATAAATTTTTGTTGCATTGCATTGAGGATATTTTGTGTGTCTGCAAGGATTGCAGCGTATTGTGCATCACTGCGCGTGAGTGAAAATCGTGGAATAGCAATACTTGCAATGATTCCTAAAATCACAATAACAAAAACAAGTTCTATCATACTAAAGGCAGGTTGCATAGATTTTGATGAATGAAGAGGGGATTTTTTCATACTAATGCTTCTATAATTTCTTTAACAAAAATTGCTGAAGTATTTGCTGCTTGTTCTAAAAAAGTATCAAAGCTAATATCTGCTTCTTGATCTGCGCTATCACTAATGGATCTAAAAATGCAAAATGGTATATTAAAAAGATTGCATACTACTGCTACAGCAGCACCTTCCATTTCAACAGCATCTGCTTTGAACTCTTTAATGAGAAAATGTTTTTTATTGGCATCGTGGATAAATTGATCTCCAGAAGCAATAACTCCTTCTTTTAGTAAAATCCCCTTTTTTTGTGCAATTTGTTTAGCAAGATTGTTGAGTGTAGAATCTGTTGTAATATAAATACTACTTTCAGGGATAAAGCCTAGGGGGTGACCAAAAGCACTGATATCTACATCATGCTGACAAAGTTTTGTTGCAAGCAGTAAATCTCCCACTTTTAAATCAGGATGCAAGCCTCCTGCAACTCCACTAAAAATGATTTTTTCACATTTAAAAAGTGTAATGAGTGTAGTGGCGGTAATACTTGCATGCACTTTACCAATTTTGCTATAAGCAATAAAAATTTTAATATTTTTATGGGTGATTTCATAAAAAGTATTATTTGCAATTTTATGAATTTTGTAATCTTGAAACATTTTTAATAAAGGGGTGATTTCTTCTTGCATAGCCCCAATGATACCAATAATCATTTTTTTGCCTTATTTGTGTAATTTTTCTAAAACTTCTTTTAAAGAAGTAGTATCTGAAATACTAAAAGTTTCTTTTTGACTTAAGCGTTTGTTTAATCCTTTAAGAACACTACCATGACCAAATTCAATATATGCATCAATTTCAGAATCTATTTTATAGATACTTTGCTTATATAATACAGGATTTGTGAGTTGATTACTTAAGACTTCTAGCGCTTCTTCTTTTGTATTATAGGGATTTGTAGTAACATTAGAAATTACTGGTAGAGAAAAATTATCCATCAAAATAGGGGTGATAATTTCTTTAAAATCTTTATTAATGCTTTCTAATAAGGGACAATGGCTTGCTACAGACATTGGAAGCAATAAAGCGCGTTTTGCTCCTAGTGTTTTGATAGGAGATTCAAGCTGTGCTAAATCTGCTTTTTTTCCAGCAAGTACAATTTGTCCCTCACCATTGTAGTTGGCACACCAAACCGACATTCCTTCCTCTCTTTTTTGTGCACAAAAATTTTCTAAAACCGAATCTTCAAGCCCCACAATTACCATCATTCCTGCATCTTTTCCCTCACAAGCTTGTTGCATGAGCATTCCTCTTTTATGTGTCAAAGCAATAGCATCTTCAAATTTTAAACCATTTGCAGCACAAATAGCACTAATTTCTCCTAGCGAATGTCCAAGTGCTAAATGTGCTAGTATTGGAGATTCTTGTTGTAGAATTGTGTGTGCAATATAGCTGACAAGGAAAATTGCAGGTTGAGTAAATTGTGTTTGGTTTAAAAGTTCATTTTCTTCAAAGCAAAGTTTTTTCATGTCGATATTAAGAATATTGCTTGCTTTTTCAAAAAGTTCTCTAGCTAAGTCAAAATTATCATAAAAATCTTTTCCCATAGAGATGGATTGACTTCCTTGACCAGGAAAAATAAAGGCATAATTCATAGTTTTTTCCTAAATAAAATAATTTTTTTAATTAGATTGTATCAAACTTCCTATTAAAAAGTTATAAAAATTGTTTTTTTAAGTTTTATTTTATAAAAATTATTTTACAATAGCATCTCTAGTTGTTCAGAACTAGAAAAGGCAAAGGACCGGTGGGTGAGTTGGCTGAAACCACATCCCTGCTAAGGATGCGTAGCCGCAAGGTTACCGAGGGTTCGAATCCCTCCCTGTCCGCCATTTACTCATTTCACACTAATTCTAAAATCTCTCTAAGCCCCTTAAATGCAATAATTAAAATTTTTTTGATATTACAATTCCTGGTAACATAGATTTTTGTGTCTTTAAAATACGATTAGTTTTTAAATTTTAGAATTGTTGCTATAATTTTTTCACAAGTGACGGGAGCCTATAAATAGGTTGAGAGTAAGCTTTGTAGCTTAGACCGCACCGGATCTAGATAATGCTAGCGTCGGGAATGCTTAAAACTCTGTTCTATAGACCTCTGCATTTGTTCTCTAAAAATATTTTAAGGAACAAAGATGAAGCAAATTTTCTTTTTTATTGGTAGTGTTGTTTTGGCACAAGAATTCGTGCTTGAGGAAATAAAAAATATTGAAGATTCTGCACTTTTAAGTCGTGTGGAAAAAGAGCAATCAAGTTCAAAAGTCAAAAGTGAAGATATAGAAAAATACCTTATTAAATCTACGACAGATTTAGTAAAGTATTTTCCAAATTTGAAAATTTATGCACAGGGTTCTGATACTTTTCCACTTGTTTCTTTTAGGGGTATTTCTAGTCCAGATTATTATTCTTCTGTTTTGGGAGTATATGTTGATGGAATTCCTCAAAGTCCTAATTTTTTAATTCAAAATCTCTCAGATATTGAAGATATTGTATTAATTAATGGAAGTGAGGGGCTTTTGTATGGAGAAAATGCCCCGCTTGGATTGATTTCTATTACCACAAAAAATCCTATGCAAAAAAATTATGCTTATTTGGGTTTGCAGGCTTCTGTCCTTCAAGAAGATATAAATGCACAAGTGGGTTGGAATCTTATAAAAGATAAATTATGGGGAAAAATACATTTTAGATATCTTCGAGACAATGGTTTTATTAAAGATCCTATAACTAACAAAATGCTTAATTATAGCGATTCTTTTGTTATGGGAACTAGTTTGTATTATCAAGCAACAGAAAATATATTATTAAATGCAAATTATAGTTTTTATAAAACTTTTAGTCGCAAGGATTTTTTTCTCACTCAATCACAAATTGATAATTTAAAATTACCGAGTAATGAGGGGATAAGTTGGGAAGATTTTTCTTCAGGGATACAAGATAAGATTCTAAATAAGACTCCATATATTGATTTATATGCACATCATCTAAGCTTAAAAATGGATTATTTTATGAATAATTCTACACTAAGCATTGTAAGTGCATTGCAAAAAAATAATACATTAGCTAATTCTTATCCAGGTATTTATGTGAAAGATGAAAAAAATGATGGATATTATTATGATACTACGCAAATTATTGGTGAGGCAAAACTGCAAACCAATTATAAAAATGGTATGGAGAGCTTGCTAGGAATTTATTATAAATATCTTGTAATAGATAATGGTATGAAAGATGTTCCGACAGAGGTTTTGGGATATAGCGGAAATTGGGATGCAAAAGAAGATGTAAATACTGCTGCAATTTTTGCAAATATTTCTATCCCGTTTAAAAAATGGGTTTTGCATACAGGGTTGCGTTATCAATTATTTCATAATTTTATTATCTCCAAACATCCTCCAGTTACGGATATTTTGCCCTATCAAGATTCTGAATTTTTTCATGCAATTAATCCAAGAATTTCCCTCTTTTATCATTTTAAACCTTATAGCAACTTTTTTGTAGAGCTTTCTAACTCTACAAAACCAGGAGGATTTTCTAAATTTCCTTTTGCAGATACAGATACCATTCCTTATTATTCTGAACAAATTTACAGCATAGAAGTAGGAAATAAGACTTTTTTACTAAATAATCATTTGAAATTTAAGAGTGCATTTTATGGAATCTTGAGAACAAATACACAAAGCTATGTGGGGGTGGGTTATTACAAAAGTATAAAAAATATCGGCAATGCGTATGCCATGGGGCTTGATTTAGAGATAAGTTATACAGGTAGATATTTTAATTTTTTTACAAATCTTAACATAGGAACATCGAAATTTTTTAATGGTGGAAAAAACAAAGGAAGTATTACAATTTTAGGAAAAGTTGGAGAATATGACCTCTCTAACTTAAGGCCAAAATTCTCTCCTGTCTTAAGTTTTGATACTGGTTTTGATATTTTTTTATTCAAAAAACAAAGACATCTTTTAATTCTCTCTATACTTTCACATTTTACTAGCTTATATTATTTAGATGATTTTAATAGAGAAAAAGAGTTGATACAAAAAGCTTTTGTTTTGCTTGATGCTGCATTGAGTTATGAATTTGGCAAAAAATACCAAGTGGCATTATTTTGTCAAAATCTTACTGATACGCGCTATATTACAACAGCTTTATGGAATGAGAAGGGTAAAGCATTTGTTGTAGGGAATCCTGTGAATATTGGGGTAAAATTTCTAGTAAATTATTGAGTTTTATGGTATCCTTTTTGACTGAAACTAATCGCAGGATTTTTGTATAAATGAGAAGCCTTTTTTTGTTTTTTTGTTTGGTTGTATCACTACATGCCTTAAAGATTGATATATCCTATGGTAAAGAACAAGGCAAACCTTTTTCAATTATTACACTTACGCATAATAGTCCTTTTAAATGCAAAAGTATTTTGAGAGAGGAGTGGCGTTCAAGCTTTGTACAATGTATTATAGATTCTATTCCAGAAAGTGGTTTTTTGCCATTTGATACAAAATTTTTTGATGTGTCTTATCAGATGATTGACAAAAAATTTCATCTCATTATTAAAGAAAAAGATAAGTATAAGCAGCAGCTTTTTTATATTCCTGATGATATTCAAGAAAGTGGTTTTTTTCTTGGTGTAGAAGAAGGGTTATCTAAAACTTGGCAAATTGTGGGTTATGATAAAGAAATACCATTTCTTTCAGAAAATAAGAATAGAGGGATTAATTTTCCTATTGAACTTGCAGAAAATAAATATCATTATATCGGAGAGATTGATACCGATAAAAAACCTGTTATTACATCGCTTGGTGCAGATTATTTGGAATATCTTAAAGTGAAAGATTTTATTGAAAGCAACTCTTATGGACCAGCTTTAAATGCAATTGCTGCAACTTTTAAAAAATTTCCAAATACACTTTTTGCAAAAGATTTATTATTTTTTCAAATTAAAGCGTTATATCATTTAAAGCGTTATGATAGCGTGATAGATTATGGGGATAATTGGATTAACCATTATGCTTCGGATTCTAGCGTTCCTGAAGTGCTTTTTATTTTAGGTAAAACTTATATGCATTTAAAATTCCCTAGTGAAGCTATGTATTATTATCGTAGAATCATTGATGAGTATCCAGAAGATCGTTTCGCACCTCTTTCTAAAATGAAAATTGCTTCTCAACTGGCGCAAGGGGCAAATACTGGTTTAGCGCGTATTTATTTTTCTCAAGCTTATCAGGAAACAAAAAACACTAATGATGCAATTGAAATTGCAATTGAGTGGGCAATTTTTGAAATACAAAATAATCATATACAAAATGCAGAAGAGCTTTTTGATAAGGTTGTAAAAACTCATCCTGAATATTTTGCAAAAGAGCAGGATAAATCTGTGAGACTTTTGGCATTTTTGAGTGAAAAGCAAATGTATAAAATTGCAGCATTAATAGGGCAAAAATTTGTAGATCATATCAATAAAGAAGAATCTTCTTATGAAAAAATATTGTTTTTGCTTGGAAAATTTTATGAAAAATCTCAGCAATTTGATGATGCACATAAGGTAAATTTGCAGTATTTGAAAGAATATGATGGGTATCCAGGGGCAAAAGAAGTGCTTTCGCGAGATGACAAATTGCTTTTTAAGGTTAGTGGTAGTGATAAAGAAAAAATAGAGCGTTATGACTATATTTTGCAAAAATATGCTAATACTCCCGAAGCATTGAAAGCTGCTACACTAAAAGCAGAGATACTTATTAATGAGCATAAGTATGAAGAAGTTTTGAATATGAAAAAAGTTTTGCCAAAAGATAATGAGCTCTACAATAAGGCATTGGCACTTTTAATTAATCAAAATATTAAAGAAGGCCATTGTTCATTGATTTCTCAATATTTAGCTGAGATTGAGGATTTTAAATATATTGAGAATAAAATGCAAGCATTTGATTGTCTTTATGCGTTACATTTTAATTCCAAGGCTGAAAATTTAGTAAAAAAAGAAATGGAGAATAAAGAATCTCCACTTTATTTAGATTGGCTTTATCGCGATGCAAAAAATCTCTATAAACTTGGAAAATATCAAAATAGTATTTTGGCAAGTAAGGATGTTTTAAGTTTAGCAGAGGCAAAGAAAAAACCACAATATAGGGATATTTTATTTACAATGTTTGATGCATTAAATCGCTTAAATTCTCCCGATACTATCAAAATATACGGAGAGCTTGAAAAACGATTTGAAGGTGACAAAAGAATGCTTAAGGTCTATGTTACATTATTGGAGAAAAATACAAATGTTAATACTGCTAAACTTGTGTATGCGCAAAAGCTTTATGAATTACAGGAAAAACATAAAATAAAGGATTATACACCATTTGTAGAGTTTATATGGATTGATGCATTAAAAGAAAATAATGATTTTCAAAAAGCCTATGGGATTGTTGCAAAACTGGTTGATGAAAACTTAGGAGATTCTGAAAAACAAAAGGCGTTTTATTTGAAAGCAGATTTGGAATTAAAACTAGGAGAAAAGGTATCAGCAGCTAATTCATTGCAACAATGCACAGATATTGTTGCGGAGTCATCTTGGAAAATTTTGTGTGAAAAAAGCAAGGATTTACTAAAGGAGTAAAGATGAGTATATTTAGAGAGTATGATATTAGAGGAGTTTTTCAAAAAGATTTAGATAGAGGTAATGTATTTGCAATTGGCTATTATCTTGCTGAAGCAATAAAAGAAGTGGGGCAAAATCAGGTTTATATAGGTTATGATGCAAGAGTGCATTCTAAAGAATTGTTAAAATGGTTGAGTGATGGCTTGATTTATAACGGTATTGAAGTTTTTTCTTTAGGGATGATTCCTACTCCAGTGGCATATTTTTGTGTATTTAATCAAATCGAAAAATTAAAAATTACAAGTTCTATTATGATTACAGGTTCTCATAATCCACCAGAATATAATGGTTTTAAGATCACTATAGATCAAAAACCTTTTTATGGACATATGATTCAGGGTTTGAAACAAAAGATAGAAAATTTTATGCCTACTTATAAAGAAGCCGATCGAGATTTGCAAGATATTGATGGTTTAAGTGTTTATGTGGATTATTTAAGTAAGCATTTTGTAAGACTTAGGGATTTTCAACATATTGTTGCATTAGACTATGGAAATGGTGTGGGGGGCATTGCAATGCAAAAGATTTTAAAATCTTTGAATGTTAAACATCAAGCTTTGTATGAAAATCCAGATGGTAATTTTCCAAATCACCATCCAGATCCAAGCGAGGAAAAAAATTTACAAGACCTTAAAAAAGTAATGCAAGAAAAGGATATTTCTATAGCTCTTGCTTTTGATGGAGATGCAGATCGTATTGCATTGCTTACTAAGAATCATAGCTTTAAAGGAGATGAACTAGGAATCTTATTTGGAAGAGAAATTGCTAAGCAAAAGCCAAATCCATTGGTTATTGGCGAAGTAAAATGTTCGCAAATTATGTATGATACAATTAATACATTTGGTAGAAGTCTCATGTATAAGACAGGACATAGCAATTTAAAAGTAAAACTTAAAGAACTTGATGCAGATTTGGCAGTAGAAATGAGCGGACATATTTTTTTCAATGATCGTTATTTTGGCTATGATGATGCAATTTATGCAGGATTAAGAATCTTAGAATTATTTTTGAGTTATAGTGTTGATGAGATAGAGGGGATGATTAGCATATTGCCTAAAATTTTTGCAACACCTGAGGAAAAAATTAGCGTTACAGAGGAACAAAAATTTATTTTGATTGAAAAATTAAAGCAAAAATTAAAAAATCCTCCTATAGATTTTCCCAAGATTTTGGATATTGTAGATATTGATGGCGTGCGTGTGATTTTTGAAAAAGGATGGGGGCTCGTGCGTGCGAGCAATACTACTCCTGTGCTTGTTACACGCTTTGAGGCTTCAGATGAGAAAAATGCTTTGTTTTATAAGAAAAAACTTATTGATTTATTGGAGGTAGATGGATTAAAATAATAATTATTATATTATTTTAATAATCATTATCATTTTTATTTTATTTTAAGGAAAGAGTTGTTATAATTCCCTCGTGCTACAAAGAAGTTTTGTAGTTATTCTTAAAGTAATAAAATTTAGTTTTTACATCGTCTTCCTTATGTTCCCTCGCTTAAAGCGAGGGTTTATTATCTTCTTTTTCATACAATAATTATTTTAAAAATAAAATCATATGGATTAATTGTGTTACAGATTAGAGAAATTAGATATCTAGATTTGCCGCTTTTAGAAAAATTGTATACTCAGTGTATTAAAGATAATCCACTAGGTTTTATACAACGTCTGGATTTATTGCCAGATTTTAAAGACACAGTAAGAGAGATTCAAAAAAACGGTGGAGGTTTTTTTGGTGTTTTTAGAGAGAAGGAATTAATAGGAATGTGTGGGGTAAAAAAACTGCAACCTAAAGAAGTGGAGTTGTGTAAATTTCATATTGCAAAAAAATATCAATCAAAAGGATACGGCTTAGCAACACTACAATTTATAGAATCTTATGTTAAAAAAAGAGGCTTTAAAAAAATATCATTACATGTTAGCAAGTCCCAATATAAGGCAATCTCTTTATATAATAGGTTTGGTTTTATGAAATTAAAAGAGGAGTGTTGTAGAGTAGAGCTTCAAGGAGAGGTGGTATTTTTTGATACCATTTTTATGGAGCTGGAAATTTAATAGCTATAAATTATTTACGAGATAAATTAAAAATACTCCGTATGGTTTTGAGGTTTTTGAATTTTGGCA
>NZ_JAJTMY010000004.1 GCF_021300615.1 Helicobacter anatolicus | reverse complement strand
AAACCAATTTGTTGTTATATTCTCTTTGATTTGAAATATTGCAAAATAAAATAAAATTTGGAATAATTGAATATTTGAACAAGTTTGGAGGTTTTGATGTTGGAAGATAAAATAAAATGGAACACACGATATAAGAGTAATAAGATGCCTAAAAATCCTAGCGATATTTTGGTGAAATTTCAACATCTTTTATCAGGAGGAATAGCATTAGATATTGCCTGTGGAAATGGTAGAAATATAAATTTTTTAGCAGATAGGGGATTTGTATGTGATGGTGTTGATATTTCAGATGAAGCACTAAAATCAATAGTGAATCCTAATATAAATACATATTGTTTGGATTTGGATATTTATGATTTAAAAGAAAATATAAAACAACTCTATGATGTGGTAATAAATTTTTATTTTTTAGATAGAAAAATTTTAAGAATAATACCAGATCTTTTAAAAGATGATGGATTTGTATTTATTGAAACTTTTATAGATGATGAAGAATATAAGGGAAATATAGAAGCAAAAAAAATTTTAGAGCAAGGAGAATTGCAGGAAGTATTTCAGGGGTTTGATATTATCTTAAATGAGGAAAAATGGATTATTAGAGATAGGGGTGAGAGGGCAAAGATTATTTCTTTCATTGCCCAAAATAAACTTTGATTTATTTTTTGTTATAGAATGCTCAATAAATTTAAATGTTATTATAGTAAATGTGAAGGGAAGAAATGAATTGTATTGGTAAAAGATTTCAATGGAGTTTATGGCTGAAATATAAAAAAAATAGCGCATTAAAATCCCGATTAAAAAAAATTATTTCTTTAGCGCTTCCTTCGGGAATTAATTCTTTTTTAGATATTTTTAATATAGCAATTTTGTTATATTTTATGAAATTTTTTGGTGATTTGTATGTTTTGGCAATAGGCGTATCTTTAAATTATTTGATGATTTTTTTTGCTATTCATGCAATTTTTTATATAGGAACAAATGCACAAATTTCGAGGTATTTTGGTGCTAGAGAAAAAGATAAAGTACAAGGGGTTTTTATTAGCGTATGTATTTTTGGATCTTTTGTTGCAATTCCGATAGTGGTTTTTGCGTTTTTCTTTACGGAAACTTTTTTTTATTGGATTGGTATAGGAGATGAAAGTTTACAAATTGCAAAAAAATTTATTAATCTAGCTATTTTTACATTACCAGCAATTACATTAAAAAATATTTTTATTTCCTCATTGGCAGGGATCGGCAATACAATTTTACCACTTTTTGTCCGTATTTTTAGCACACTTTTTGGTTTGTTGCTTTATTATATTTGTATTTTTGGATTGGGAGATTTTTTTGAGGGAAGAGGAATTGTTGGTGCAGCGATGGCAAATTTGTTTGTTGCATATTTAGAAGTGGTAGTATTTATAGTTATTTTGCATTACAAGACAGATTTTTTAAAAAATTTTTATTTTGATAAAAAATATGGATTTAAGGCACTTAGTATAGGGATACCTGCAGGGATTGAGCGATTTTTAACACTGTTTTCTTTAATACTTACAACAAAATTTATTGCACAATATGGGGATTTGGTTTTAACAGGTTCGCAAATAGGGACGCGTATAGAAGCTTTTTCTTTTATGCCTGGTTTTGGTTTTATGGTTGCTGCCATGGTCTTGATGGGGCAGAATTTGGGAGCTAGGAAAATAAAAGTTGCAGCACTTTACATGAGAACTATTTTATGGTTTTCGAGTATAGTACTGGGGGTTTTTGGAATTTTTTTGGCATGCTTTTCAAGAGAATTATCTTCAATTTTTTCTTGTGATAGTGTGGTTTTAGATAGCTCTGTATATTATTTGATTGCTGTGGGTTTATCTCAAGTACCAATGATTTGTGCATTTGTTTTTGATGGTGCTTTGCGTGGAGCTGGTGTGACAAAAATCACTCTAAGTGTAAATACGCTAAGTATTTGGATTTTTAGAATTTTACCAATGGCTTATGTAGTACATGCAGGATTTTCATATATATGGCTTTATATGATTATTTTCATGGAAACATATATTAGGGTGATATTGTTTTGGATAGTGTTTCAAAAAGGTGTGTGGAAAAATGCGGGTAGTGAGGTTTGCTAAGTTGTTAAAATTGATTAATCCGCTAAGCTTGATAGCTGGAGGAGGATTAAAAAAATTAGGCAGAATTTTTATTTTATTTGGTCGCATGGTTAAATCCGCCTTAGTTAGCACGGGCATTGGTGCTTTTTATATTATCTTAGGAGAAGTCTTTGCCTATGTCTATGAAAACTGGGATAGGGTTGTAGAATGGATAGGAATTGGAGTTGATAAAATGATGGGTTTTTTATCTCCATTTTTTAATTTTGTAAAAAAGACTTTTAATGCTATTACTTCACCTATTAGCACTATTTTAGAAAAACTAGGTGTTTTAAGAAAAGAATTAACCTTGCCTTTAGGAGAGATAAAAATCAATCAAAGCACAGCTAAGCTAAATGAAGCAAGTATCAATCAAACACAAAAGCAAGTATTTACACAACCTAGCCTTATTGAACAAGTAAAACAAAGGCAAATGGAGCTAAGAGAAAACCATCATACACAAAAACAAATCATAGATAATAAAACAATACAAATCTATACTAATGCAGGAGCACAAGAAGTGCAAAGAGCTATTAGAAGCAATAGCTACACTTATGCAGATTTAGAGGATTAAGAGAGTATAGAAAAAAACAATCCAATAACGCCAAATAAGCACATTATGGCATATAGAGGTGCTGCAATAATATACAGGCAAATCAGTGGTATTGTTATTAAAGCAAGAATAAGCCCTCCAACAATCTTTAATAAAGGTGCAATAAGCTTAAGAATGTAGAGAGGAAGCTGAATGCAAATACAAATTGCAAGTATTATTGGTATCATTATCAAATTATAGACAAAAACACCAATAAGTTTTAACAAATTGACAAAAGAAAAATTTTTTATATATCTTGCACAACGCTTGGCAGCTATATTTCTAGGAGAGACAATAAAAAACTGATGATAAGAGCCAATCAAAAGATTATAAAAAATAGCCCAACAGCCATTAAACTCTTCTTCCATATTATCAAGTTTTACATAGTTTTTTCTTGCAATGGAGTGATAAATATTTTGTATTTTTTTCTTAAGCATTGCCCTACCTTTTTATCTATCCTTATATGTGGAATATAGCACAAAGATAAAATAAAATCAAGAAATTTTGCTATAAAGAAACGCATGGAAATATTAAAAATTTTTACTGGGGGATGGCTGGAGATGGATTAGGAATAGAATGAAGGGAAAAAGATGGATTCCATAAATTACTGGAGATATTTTGGGGATAGGAATATAAAAACTTCGTAAAATAGGGTGTTACAACGATTATATTTTTACTAAGTGGCTAAAACGATTTGTGAAATATTACAAATATTTAAACTTTCTAGGAGGTTTCCTCCTAGAAAGTTTAAAGTTAGAATACTGGTTTAGGCGTATTAATAGAGTTTATTGGTAAAATTGGATAAATAATTTGTGGTTTTGAACCTGTAAGTGCATTGAGGAATGTTTCAATCTTTTTTACCTCTTTATCATTAATTTCTATGCCAAGCTGAATAACTCCCATTTCCTTGATGGCATCTTTAATATCCCAGAATTGTCCATTGTGAAAATAAGGCATTGTCTCCGCAATATTTCTTAGTGTAGGAACTTTTACCATTCCATTTTTATCTCCTTTGAAGCCGCCGATACTTGCAAATTTATAGGGTTTTACTACACCAAAAGGTTGCATATTTCCACCTAGATTTATATCATTATGACAAGCAGCACAGCCTTTTTCTAGAAATAGATCAAGCCCTTCAACTTCTTCCTTGCTAAGAGCTTTGATGTTTCCTCTTAAAAAATCGTCATAGCGACTTGGTGTTACAAGAGTTGCTTCAAATAGAGCGATTGTATCTGAAATTAGTTTAAAATCAATTTTTACATTATTACCATAAGCTTTTTTAAAATCTCTTACATAATCTGGAATCGAATTAATTTTTTCTACTACTACATTTGGGTTTGCGGCCATTTCAACTGGATTTTGAATAGGACCTTGTGCCTGATTTCCTAAATTATGTGATCTACCATCCCAGAACTGGATATTGTTAAAAATTGAATTATAAACTGTTGGAGAGTTGAGTGCACTTGGATTGGGTTGCCATTTGTTTCCAATAGCAGTAGGAATCAAATCCACGCCACCTAAACCTAAATTATGGCAAGTGTTGCAGGATATAAGATTGGAACTAGAAATTCTTGGATCAAAATAGAGTTTTTTACCAAGCTCAATTTGTTCATCTGTCATAAGTGGCTTGTATCCCACTTCAAGTTCCTGTGCTTTTTTAAGTTGGTATGCTTTTAGTTCTTTGCCTTCTGGTATTGGTTTGAGATTAGATTCTTTTGCCTTTTTTAAGACATCTTGCGGATTAGAAGCATCAAGTGCCAATAAGGCTGCTACAAAAAGTAAAAACTTTTTCATTATCATTCCTTTTGTTTTTAATATAATGTTGAAATCATAGCACTTTTTATAGTATTTTATATTTTTTTTAAAAACTCTATTTTTTTATAAAAATCATTTTTTAGATTTTTTTATCAAAATTTAACCTATAAAAATAAAGAAAATTTTACTTTTTTTTACTGATGTGTTACTTAATGATATAAATATTTATTTTCTACAAAAAATAAAAAAATGGATTTTTTGTAGAAAATGTTACAAAAATACATTGCTTATATAAAAAATAAGATGAGATCAGAAGCAAAAACATTTTTTTTGTTATCATGAAAGGGAATGTTTTAAGGGTAAAAAATTTATATAAAACCTAGAATAAGGAGTTATATTTGAAGAGGCAAACTTGGAGTAATCAGCTTACTTATATTCTTACGGTTGCAGGGGCAACAATAGGTTTTGGAGCAACTTGGAGATTTCCCTATCTTGTTGGAGAACATGGTGGGGGTGCTTATGTTCTAGTTTTTATTGTTGCAATGTTTTTGATTGGAATCCCAATGATTTTGGTGGAAAATGTAATTGGAAGGCGTGCACAGTCTAATAGTATTGATGCTTTTGATGGAAAAAGGTATCAAAAAAATATCTCGTCATTTTGGAAAATTTTTGGCTATATGGGCGCTTTTGGTGCATTTTGTATTATGGCTTATTATATGGTGCTTGGTGGTTGGGTGCTTGCATATATCGTTAATATTTTTAATGGTGCAATTGGTATTTTTGATGGATTAGATCTTTCTAGTCCTGTGAGTAAAGCAATTACTTCAGAGTTTTATACACAAAATATAGAGCACTCTCCTTTAATGATTGGGATTTATACATTTATTTATGTTTTGATTAATTGGGTGATTTTAAGAAAAGGAATTATTGATGGTATTGAGCGATCTGTAAAATTTTTGATGCCATTGTTATTCTTATGTCTTATTGGAATGGTGGTGCGTAACTTGACATTAGACGGTGCTATGGAAGGAGTAAAATTTTATCTTATTCCTGATTTTTCAAAAATTACAGCAGAGTTATTTTTATATGTGTTAGGGCAGGTATTTTTTGCACTTTCTTTGGGATTTGGTGTGATGATTACTCTATCTTCTCATCTTGATAAAAAAGAAAATCTTGTAAAAACTGCGACAATTACAAGTTTTATCAATACTTGTATTGCAGTGATGGCAGGGTTTATGATTTTTCCTTCACTTTTTAGCGTGGGGTTAGCACCTGATTCTGGTCCATCATTGGTATTTAAAACTTTGCCAATTGCTTTTTCACAAATGTATTTTGGAAGTTTTTTTGCAATTGTATTTTTTATTTTATTACTTATTGCTGCTTTGACAACATCTCTTACTATTTATCAAGTGATTATTTGTATTTTGCAAGAAAAATTTAATTTTTCGAAAAATGTTGCAATTAATATTACCCTTTTGGGAATTTTTGTTTTAGGAAATATTCCTTGTATTCTAGCATACGGCCCATGGAGAGACGTCCTCATTTTTGGAAAAAATATTTTTGATGCTTTTGATTTTGTGAGCGGTAATATCTTTTTTGTATTGACTGCATTTGGTTCAAGTCTTTTTGTGGGGTGGATACTTCGTGGAGATGCGGTTAAAGAGCTTAATAACGGCAAATCCGAGGTATCCTGGTTTGCCAATATTTGGTTGTGGTATGTTCGCTATATTATACCCGTGATTATAATCGCTGTGTTTATTAGCGGTTTTATCATAAAAATTTAAAGGAGTAAAAAATGATTATAGGTTGTCCAAAAGAAATTAAGGTACAAGAATATCGCGTCGGGCTTATTCCAGCAAATGTGACAGAATATGTTGAGCATGGTCATAGTGTATATATTCAAGCAGGGGCAGGTGAGGCAATAGGCTTTAGTGATGAGGATTATAAAAATGCCGGTGCAATAATTTGTGATAAAAAAACGTTGTTTGAAAAAAGTGAAATGATTGTCAAAGTGAAAGAGCCTTTGGAAGAAGAATATGAGTATTTTAGAGAAGGACAAATATTATATACTTATTTGCATTTAGCAGCAAACCAAAAACTTACAACAATGCTTTTGGAAAAAAAGATTGCTTCTATTGCTTATGAGACAATAAAAGTTGGAAATACGCTTCCTTGTTTGGCGCCAATGAGTTCCATTGCAGGGAGATTGTCAGTTATACAAGCTGCTAAATATGGAGAAAAAACCTTTGGTGGATCTGGGGTATTGCTTGGTGGTGTAGCAGGCACACAAAAAGGAAAAATTACAATTTTAGGTGGAGGAGGTGTCGGAATTAATGCCGCACAAGTTGCTGTTGGTATTGGTGCAGATGTGACTATTTTAGATATTGATACAAATCGTTTGGCATATATTGATCAAATTTTTGGAATGCGAGTAACTACGCTTTATAGTAATAGGGGCAACTTGCTTTCTTGTTTGAAAAATACAGATGTTCTGATTGGCGCAGTTTTAATACCTGGGGCAAGGGCACCTAAACTTGTTAAAAAAGAAGATTTAAAAGTTATGAAAAAAGGTGCGGTACTTGTGGATGTTGCGATTGATCAAGGAGGATGTTTTGAAACTTCTAGGGCAACGACACATGATGATCCGATTTTTGAAGTAGATGGAGTTATTCATTATTGTGTGGCAAATATGCCAGGAGCGGTGGCAAGAACTTCTACATTAGCATTGACAAATACAACTATATCTTATGGAATCATGCTTGCGAATTTAGGTGTGCGTGAGGCATGTTTGAAAAATACTGCACTTTTAGAAGGGCTTAATACATACAAAGGACATATTACCTTTAAGGAAGTGGGCGAGAGTTTTTCTATGCCGTATGTAGATGCAAGAGAAGCCTTGCAATAAGATATAAGGCGGAGGGGGTTATTTTCTATCTAATCTTAAGATATCATTAAGGTTAAATTTTGTGTGTAAATTATTGATGTTGCCAGATATTTTCATGTTTAGTATGCTGTTTTTTACACGCATTTTTAATAAAGTTTCTAAGAACATTTTTTCAAAATCTAATGTTATTAAACTGGTGGAGAAGCCCAAATTTGTGCTTTGTAAATTCATATCATGAAGTATTGCTTGCTGGTTTTGAATATTGATTTTAAGTGGCATGGGATCAAAAATTTCTTTTTGGATATCAAATTTTGTGTATTGCCTGATGAGATCTAAAAAAGTATTGCGATTAATAGTGAAATGATCAATTTCGCCCTCTAGAGTTCCTTCGTGATCTATAAGTGAATAATTTAGTGTACCTGTGAGATTGGCGTGGATATTTTGTGGAATTTTTGTGAAATATAAAATTTTATTAAGATTATTTTCGCTAAAAATAATAGAGATATGATTTTTATGTAAAAATGCTTGTAACTCCCCTTCAAAACTTGTTGTGTCGAGATCAACATCCCATTGTCGATTTTTTAGATTATAGTTTGCTTGGCCATTGGCTAAAATATGAAAATCTTTTTTAATTTTTGGATTAATGTTTGCAACGCTTGGGAGTTGGAAATTGTAGTGAAAAGATAGTTGGTCTTGCATAAGATTGAGGTTTTTTATGTTGATTGTGTAGATATCAGAGTGTAATACTCCTTGTGCTAAAAGTGTTCCATTTAAAGAAATATCTCCTTTTAATTTTCCATGGAATCGTTTTTTAATAAGGGTATCTAGAAATTGAAAATGAGTTTTTTTTGTAATATAAATATTGGATAAGTCTAGTAAAAAATTTCCCTCATTACCTTTTTGTATTTTGATTAATATGTTAGCTCTTCCATTAAATTGATTTTCTAAATCAAAGAATGGTGGCAATTCTTCTAAAACAAGGTTTTGTGATTTGAAATAAATTTTTGCGAGCTGTAGTTTTTGAATGTTGGCAAAAAAATTGCTTCGAGAGGAAGCAATGTCGCTAAAAATTTTTATGTTAAAGTCTTTGAAATCTCCTGAAATATTACCATCAAGCGTAAATTTTTTTCTAACTGATTTACTCTTTCCTGAGATTTTAAGATTAAAGGTTTGTTGTATAAGATGATGTGATCCTTTTAGGTTGAGATCTAAGAAATTTTTGTAATCAAAATTTGCATCAATACTATTAAAACCAAGATTAAAATCAAGCAGTGTAAGATCTCTAGAGTAGTGGTTTGTGATGTATTTTTGTACTAGAGGTTTGACAAAAAATTTTCCTACCTGTGTGAAAAGTGCAATATAGCATAGCACTGCTATTAAAGCAATAGATAACAACAAGCCAAGAGAAATTTTTTTCAACATATTTTATCTTTTTTTGGAATTGCAAGGATTATTAAAAGAATTGTGATGATAACAAAGATATAAACAAAAGTTGGTATAGGGAATGGATCCCCAGACGCATAGCTGTGCATTCCAGATAGATAATAATTGACGCCAAAATAAGTCATTAAAATTGAGTAAAATCCAATTACGCTAGCGAGTGAAAACACATAACTAATTTGTTTGATTTTCAAAAAGCGTAGATGTAAAATAATTGCATAAACACCAATAGAAATTAATGCCCATGTTTCTTTAGGGTCCCAACTCCAGTATCTTCCCCAAGATTCATTGGCCCATATTCCACCCAAAAAATTTCCTATAGTAAGCATTAGGAGTCCGAGTATCATGGACATTTCATTGAGCGCATAAAGAGAGTTAATGCTCTTTGTTATTTGTGTGAAATGGTAAGTATTTTTTGTAAATTTTTGCAAAACAAAAAGTATTAATGTAATACATCCCATTATAAAACAGAGTCCTAAAAATCCATAGCTTGCTGTAATAATAGAGACATGAATATTTAGCCAATAGGATTTAAGGACAGGAACTAGGGGAGTGATCTGTGGATCCATGAAACCAAGATTTGCAACAAAAAGACTAATGCCTGCTAAAAACATGCTAGATGCTAGAGCGATATTATATTTTCTAAAAAATATTGCACCTGCAATAGCACTAGCCCATGCAATATAAAGCATAGATTCATAAGCATTGCTCCAAGGAGAATGCTCACTAACATACCATCGCAATCCAAGTCCGATTGTATGGGCAATTGTGCATACAAGCAATAGGATATAAAGGGTGTAGTTTAGCCATTTTGGCATTTGTTTATCTTTGAGGATAAAATATATTACAAGAATAAAAAGTAATAATCCCAATAAAATATAAGGAAGAATTAATTTGCTGAAATAATTGGAATGATTGAGAAAAATTTCAGCTTTGATTCTATTTTCCGGGAGATAGAGCTCATTCCCATATTCTTTTTGATAGGTAGTGATTTTTGCAAGCGCAGAATCAAGATTTTTCCATTGATTATTATTTACACCTTGATCAAAAGCTTCAAAAAACTCTTTAAGAAGATTAGAGACTTGATGAGAAGATTCTGGAGATGCTTGCTGGAAAAAGCTTATGGGATCTAGCCAGTTTTGTGTATCAGGAAGAGGGAATATTTTTAAAAAACTGCCGCTAAAAATGCTATAAGTAAGATTTACTCTTTCATCAATTTTTAAAAGATTTTTTTCAAAAGTATTGCGTTTTGAAGGGTTTGTTTGATTGGCTTCTTCGATATGATTATGTAGTTTGTATCCTAAAGAATCTTCAAAAAAATCCGAAAAAGATGCGTGAGTATCTACAGGTTTTAGTCCTAAGATTTTTTTGATTTCTTGATCATTGACTGCTATAATCTTGAGATTTTTCCAAATATTTGGATAGAGCATCATACCTAAAAATATTTGCATGTTATCCATACCTAAAAAACCGTCTTTTTTAGTGATTTTATGTACGATGTTTGTGGCAATTGTGTCAATAGGCTCTATTCTACCTGAATAGTTTTGCAATTGGATTTTTGCAAATTTTTTTGTATGATGTTTTGTAGTGTTTTTAAAATTATTGATAAATTGTGCCATTTGTTCGGGAGTGAGGTTTTGAATATCTTGTGCATGTAGGATAGGTGGGGATGATAATGCAAAAAGCCCTACAAGAAAAAGAACAATTTTTTGTTCTTGTAAAAAATTTGCAAGCTTTCTAAAGCGTCCATTTTTGCTAAAAAGTACCCATATTGCGCCTAAAATCAAGAGTGTGTAACCAAAGTAAGTCATATTTTTTCCTGGATCCTTATTGACAGAGAGAATAGTGCCTCTCTCATCTTGGTCGTATGAAGATTGGTAAAAACGATAGCCTTTGTAATCTAAAACATTGTTCATAAAAATGCGATAAGGCATAACATGTTTGCCTTCTCTATCTAAGACATTGATTTCTGAAGCATAGGAGGATGGGCTCATGGATCCTGGGTAGCGTGTAAGTTCAAATTTTTTAAGTTCTAATGTAAAAGGAAGAGGAATCTGTCTTTTGCCCCAAGAGATTAAGATTCTTGTATCATGAAAATCTGCTTTAGCAAATTTAAGATCCTGTCTTTCACCTCCTAGAAAAAGAAAATCTTGTGTTATGCCTTCATAATGAGCAGAGAGTTTAATACTTAAAGAATCATCTTTTTTACTTGGGGAAATTTTTGTAATGATAAAATGACTTAACTCCAAGGTTTTGTTAAAAATTTTTATTTTGATGGATTTGTTGTATCCTTCTTCTAAGGGAGGGGTTAAAAAATAACTCTCATGTTGATTGTCTTTTATTGCAATAATATTAAGTGTTAGGTTTGATGCTGTAATAAAGTTAGATTTTTCCCCTTCGCGGATATGCATAACTCCTTCAAAACTAAAGAATCTTGTAATTCCCGCTCCAAGGATAATAAAAATAAAAGAGGCATGTAAAAGCAAACTAGCATATTTTTTTTGTTGCCAGTATTGTAAAGAAAAGAGTGTGCAAGTTAGGGCAATTAAAAGGTAGAGGTGTAGAGTATTGAACCACCAAGTTGAGTAAATTTTTAGTTGTGCTACTCTGGTGCCATAATCATTTTCTATGAAGGTTGCAATTGCGCATGCAGTGGCATATATCGCCATTATTGGCAAGATGATCTTAAATGAGCAAAATAGATTTTTTATGCTTTGCATTTTTATTCCTTGTTAAGATAATTTTGTAAAAGCTTCATTCGTTCTTTGCTATTTGTGCTATTTTCCCATTGTCTAGATGTGATAAACTTTAGAATTTTGGAGAAATTGTGTTGTTCGATATATCCAGGAATTTCAAAAATTGTTTTACCATTATTGTCTCCAAAAATTATAGTGGGGGTTACTTGGATTTTATAAATACTATTTGAGAGTTGGGAAGTTTTGATATCTGCTTGATGTATTTCTCCAAGATCAAACAAATGATCTTTATTGTAACTAATATTGATGTAATAAGGGCTAAAGTCTTTTGTGATTTGATTTTGTAATGCTTGCGAATTTTTGATATCTTCTTTGAATTTTTCACAATAAGTGCAATTATTTTTTCCAAAAACTAACATAAGGTATTTTCCATTAGTTCTTATTGTGCTAGTATCTTGAAAAACATGCTCCAAACCCGCATAGCTTTTTTTATCTAGATTTTGTATGGCATCTTTTGTTTCCTGTTGTAGTGCTGTCCCCATGGAAAAAGTTTCAGAATCAATTTTCCCATCATTTTTACATCCAAACAGAAAAAAAAGTAGTATTAGAAAACTAAGAAAAACTTTCATAATTTTGCCTTTTTGTAAGATTTAATATGAGTTCTACAAACAATTCGCTGTCATTAAGACAAGGGCATGCTATAAAATCAAGTACCCCGACTTTTTGTGCAAGTTCTTTATATTCTATATGAATTTCATAGCTTGTTTCAGAGTTGTCAATTGTGAAGCTTAGCGGATAAATAAGCAGTTTTTTATCTCTGCTTTGTTTGATTATGCTTTCTGTGCTTGGGCCAATCCACTGCATTTTACCAATTTTTGATTGGTAAGCTAAGATAATATTTTGAAAAATAATATTTTTTTCTTCAAGGATTTTTTTAATTCCTAACAAACTTTCTTCACATTCTTTTTGATAAGGGTCACCTTTGTCAATTGTGCTTTGTGGCAATGAATGAGCAGAGAGAATTAAGGTATATTCGGAGGGATTTTTATTTGCAATGGCTTGTATGATTTGTTGTGTTATGGTTTGTAGATAAAACACATTGTCAAAATAGCGTTCAGTGAAAGTAATTTTAGGTTTGTAATTTAGCTTTTTTAATGCTTTTTGTACTGCATCAAAAGAAGAGAGTGTGGTGGTAGTGGAATATTGGGGATACATACTAAAAAGATGGATAGATGTTATACCTTTTTGCTGCATTTCTTGTAAGGCATTTTCTGTGTAGGGGGGTGCATAACGCATTGCATAGGAATAAAATCTTTCAGGATCTTTTTTTTGTAGTTTTTGGCATAATAAAAAAGTGAGTTCTACCATGGGAGATTTTCCCCCAATAGCGCGATAATTATTTTTGGCATATTCTAGGCGTTTTCTGATAATATTATAGCCTACAAATTTGCGTATAAGTGCATTTTTTATGGGTAGGATATAAGGATCATTAAACATATTTTTTAAAAAAACTTTCACCTCGCTAAGATGGCTCGGACCACCCATATTTAAAAGCAATACACCTTCTTGAATTGTCTATCCTTTTTGATTTTTTTGCATGATTCTACCATAGTAAAGTAAAATTTATATGCTAGAATAAGCCCTTGTTATGAGTTTTAAGGAGTTTTGATGGAGAGTGATTTGACTTTGAGAACATTAGAAATTTTAAAAAGTTATCATGTATTTTTTCTTTTTATTGTTCCCGTGGTATTTGTGTTAAATTTATTGTATCTTTACACACAAAAAAATTATGCATCTCTTAATAAAAAAATTTGGTTTAGTATGCCTTTGCTATTTTCTTTATATGCAGTGGGATTTGTATTGGGAATTGTAATTTGGGCTATGCTTGGATTTACTTATCAAGGTAAAATTTTATTGATGCTTTTTGTGTGGACTATATTTTTGGTAGGGGAGATTATTCGTAGTAAAAAACTAAAAATAATGCGTTTGTCACAAGAGGGAATGGAGCGATATATTGCAGGATGTAAAATTTTTTACATACTTGCCCTAGCGGTTTATCTAGTAAGTATTGGGGTATTTTTATTATGAGATTTTGCTATCACGATAGATCTGGAGATGTAGAAATTGTAGTTTCTGATAATTTATTTTTACATCTTTATAAAGCAAGGCGCACAAAAATAGATTCTGTGATTTGTTTTCGAAATCTAAGAGATGAGAATCTATATTTCTATAAACACAAAGAAATTGGAAAAAAAAGTGCAATTTTAAGACTTGTAAAATTTGAAAAATCTCAAATAAATTCTAAGCAAGCCCATATTGTATGGGCAATTACAGAAAGTAAAAATATTGAAAAAACTCTCCCGTATCTTAATCAATTGGGCGTTAAAAAACTTACCTTGTTTTTTGCCAATAGAAGTCAAAGGAATGAAAAACTCTCTTTAGAGCGTTTGCATAAAATTTTGATTGCTTCATGTGAGCAGTGTGGGCGTTCACATTTAATGGAAATTGAATTATTAAAAAATACAAAAGAAGTGTTGGAAAAATATCCACTCTGTCAAGTTTTAAATTTTGGTGGTTATGATATTTATGCAGGGGAACGTAGCTTTGCGCATGGGATTATGATTGGGCCAGAAGGTGGTTTTGATAAAGAAGAAGAGGAAATGTTTTTTGATAGAGAAGTTTTTAGTATTTCTGGGGGCATTGTTTTAAAAAGTGAGTGTGCTGCGATACTTGTTGGAAGTTTAGCGGCAATTTAGTGAAAATTTAAAATCTTTTTTAGAAGCGTTATAGGGAAGAATTTTTTCTAAGTGTTTAATAGATTTTTTTTTGATTTTCTCATAAAAAGTATAAGATATTCTAGGAAGAGGATTAAGAAGATCTAAGAGTTTGTTTTTTAATGAGTTTTGTGCTCTTGTGGGCATTATATCAAATTGACATTTTTTGATTTTTAATTTACCCATATTTTTAATGGTGATATCAATTAAAAAAGATTGGCTAAAAACGAGTGGGCGTGAGTGATTTTCTAGAATTTCTAATTTAAAAAGAAAATTTTGCGAAGATAGGGCGATGACAAATGGTGTGGAAAATAGTCCAATAAATGCGCAGAAAAAGCAAAATTTTGATAAAAAACTTTTTTTAAAAAGAAAACCAAGGAGTAAAAAAAGAAGAAAAATCAAAAAGCAGACGCCAAGCGTTGCAAACATTAAAAGGTCTAAATTGTAGATAAATTCTAGCATAATATCGCGCATTAGGATTTCCTGCTATTTTTTTCTTCTATTCCACTAAATGCAAAGCGACGTTTTAATTCTTGCAAAATTGCATCAGGATGGATATTAAAAGAAGCAAGAGCTACGAAAATATGATAAAAAACATCCGCACTTTCATAGATGATTTGCTCCTTGTTTTTATCTTTGATTTCGCAAATAAGTTCCCCAGTTTCCTCAGAGATTTTTTTGCAAATTGTGTTGATTCCTTTTTTATAAAGAGAAGCAGTGTATGAGGTGTCGCTAGAGGTAAACTTTCGTTCTAATAATGTGTGATAGAGCGTGTCAAAAATATTTTCTTCTGGTTTATTTTGAGACTGGAGTGTTGTAGCAGGATTGTTTTCCAATGTTCTAAAAAAACAACTTCTTGATCCACTGTGACAAGCACTTCCTTTTTGATCCACTGTGACAAGCAGACTATCACGATCGCAGTCAAAATTTATCGTAATGATTTTTTGATAATTTCCACTACTTTCCCCTTTCTGCCAGATTCTATTTTTAGTGCGGGAAAAATAATGCATGAGGCCAGTCTCTAAGCTTAGTCTTAGAGCTTCTTGATTAAGAAATCCCAACATTAGAACTTCTTTATTTTGGTAGTCTTGGATAATGGCAGGGATAAGTTCTGACTTACCCCAATCTAGTTGTTTTAAGAGATTTTCTAACATTAGTTGGCACTTGCAGCTTTTTTCTTAGAATCTACCCATAGATTTGGTACAGCACCTCCTGGCATTAGGAAAATTTGGGCATCTTTGTTTTCTTTGAGTGCTTCATTGAATTTGCCCTGTACTTCAATTTCTCTTAGTTTGAGCAATCTATCATTAAGGCTTTCTGCAATAGCTTTATTGGCATTAGCATTTGCTTTTGCTTGTATCATAATAGCATCCGCACTTCCTTGTGCTTTAATACGGTTTGCTTCAGCTTCACCTTTGGCAAGCGCAGCAACTTTTTCAGCCTCTTGTTTAGAGCGATCTACTTCATAGCGCACTCTTTCTGCCTCTTGTCTGGCAATTTGGACTTTTTCGATTTGTTCTTTGATCTTTAGAGGTAATACAATTTCTCGTAACTGCACAGAGCTAAGCATTACAGGATGATTTTCGCGTTTTAAAATATCATCTCTAATGCCCTCTTCAATGAGCTTTGCAATTTCATTACGCTTGGTTGGTAACTCTTCTGCTGGATACCGACCAATTACATTTCGTACAACATCTCTTACAATAGGATTGATAATGATTTGCTCCCAGCTTTGCCCATATGTAGCAAAGGTTAGAGATGCGTTTTGTGCATTAAGTTTATATTGCACTGTAAGTTCTATAGATACGGTAAGACCTCTAGAATCCATTACATTGATTGCTTCATTTTGGTAGATATTATGATTTTTTCCTAAAACCCCCATATTTTCTGTACTAGAGAAGTTAATTACTCTTACTTTTGTATCTACAACAATAATTCTTTGAATTATGGGGATAAAAAATCTAATTCCTGGTTGCAAGGGAACGCTGTCATATTCTCCAGCTGTGACTTTGATTCCTACTTCACCAGAATTGATTACTACAAAAGGCTTGAAGATAATAATTGTTGCAATTATCAAACCAGAAATGGCAAGTAAAATGATATTTTTATTTAGAAAAATATCATTATTGCTAGGTTTTTCTTTTCTTGGGGGCAACATATCTTTTATATCATTGTTATTATTATTTTGGCTTTTTTTCTTAAGGTGTTCATTTAAATCAATTGGCATTTTTACTCCTCTTAATTGAAATTAATGTAAATATGTAAGATAGTGCTCGTATTTTTCGCATTCTCCTCGCACGATTTTGAAGAAATATTCTTGGAGAGATTGTGTAATTTTCCCCCTTTTTCCCGTGCCAATCACTCGAAAATCTAGAGAATTTATCGGGGTGATTTCTGCGGCCGTGCCTGTGAAAAATGCTTCATCAGCAATATAGACTTCATCTCTTGTGATTCGCCTTTGCACTACATCAATATTAAGATCTTTGGCAATTTCCATAACTGTAGCTTGTGTGATTGATTCTAGTGCATTATCACTAGGAGGCGTGATGAGTTTGTTGTCTCGTATGATAAAAATACACTCTCCGCTACCTTCTGCTACAAAGCCGTTATCATCAAGCAATAGTGCTTCATGGAATCCGCATTCTATTGCCTCATATTTCGCAAGTTGGGAATTGAGATAATTTGCACTAATTTTTGCTTTTCCCATGATGGATTTTATGCTGTTACGGACAAAAGAACTTGTTTTGACTTTGATACCTGTTTTTAAAGCATCTTCTCCTAGATACGCCCCCCATTCCCATGCCGCAATCGCAACATTTACCGGAGCCTTTCTAAAATCAATCCCCATAACTCCATAGCCTAAATAAACAAGAGGTCTAATGTATATATCGCCCTTGTATGTATTTGCCTTAAGAAGTTCGATTTGTGCATTTTGTAATTCTGCTTGCGTGTAGGGACAGGAAATTGCAGTGATTTTGCAAGAATTTAAAAGTCTTTTTGTGTGTTCTTGTAAGCGAAAGATTGCTAAGCCCTTTTTGGTTTGATAGGCTCTTATTCCTTCAAATGCGGCATTGCCATAATGTAAGGTATGTGTGAGAACATGAGTAGTTGCATCTGCCCAATTAACAAGTTTGCCATCTTTCCAAATAAATTGCGCTTCTTTCATTTTATCTCCTTGGTATTTAGTGGCGGCCTTTTTTTGCATGACGCACTTTATTACTTCCGCGTTGATTTTTATGGCCTGTATTTTTATGTCTAGAGTTTATTGTAGAATTTTTTTGTGATTTTTTTGTGTTTTTTTCTTTGTGAAATTCTTTTTCTAGGGCAAAAAAATCATTTTTGCTTAAACCAATATTTTTGTTTTGCATCTGGATACTAAGGAGTTTAAGAGCAATTTCAGAGAGGTCAAAATGATTTAATAATGCTTCAAGAGATTCTTGTGCTTCGGGATTAATTTTTATCTCTTTGAGTTTTTGAATAGTTTTTTTTACTTCTCCTTGCTCTTGAGGAATCTCATAAAACTTCAGATCACTTCCTACATCTTTTTGGATTTGTTTGAGAGTGCTGAACTCTGATGGAGTAGCTATAGTAAAGGCTATGCCTTTTTTTCCTGCTCTTCCTGTTCTTCCAATACGATGAACATAGACTTCAGAGCTATGAGGAAGATGATAGTTAAAAACATGACTAATATCACTAATATCAAGCCCACGACTAGCTACATCTGTAGCCACAAGCACTTTAAATCTTTTGTTTTTAAAATTAGTAATTGTTTCTCGTCTTTGGAATTGATGCATATCTCCATGCAAAACACCTGTGCTATAACCTTTGCGCGAAAGTGCAATGTGTAGATTATCTGCTTCTTTTTTAGTGCGTGTAAAAATAATTCCCTTGTAAAGCTCTTTATTTTCAAGGAGTCTAGATAGAGCATCATATTTTTGATCGTCATTGACAAGACAAAAGTGTTGCATAATATTGAGGTTTGTGATATTAGCCGGAGTAATTTTGATTTGTACGGGATTGTGTAGGTTTTTTTGTGCAAGTTTATTGATGGCATCAGGCATTGTTGCAGAAAATAGTAAGGTTTGAATATTATTTGGTAGATATTGAAAAATCTGCTCAATATCAGGTAAAAATCCCATGTCTAACATCTCATCACTCTCATCAAGTACTACAAAGCGAGGTGTAAAATCTTCCAATCTACCATTTTGAAGATAATCAAGCAGTCTTCCTGGTGTGGCAACTATAATTTGAGGATTTTTACGAAAGATCTCAAGTTGTTTTTGCATACTTTGTCCACCAACAATACTAAGAGTTTTAATATTTTTGTATTTTCCTAGTTTAGAAAATTCATCACTAATTTGCATTGCAAGTTCTCTTGTTGGTGTGATAATAAGGGCTTCTGAAATATTTCCTGAGAGCAATTCTATAATAGGTAGAGCAAAAGCAGCGGTTTTTCCTGTGCCTGTTTGTGCTTGCGCAATAATATCTCGACCTTTTAAAACCGCGGGGATTGCTTGTTCTTGAATGGGGCTTGGTGATTGAAATCCTGCTTCTTTAATTCCGCGTAAGAGTGCTTTACTTAGTCCCAGGCTTTCAAAGGTTATTTTATTGTCTTTCATTGGATTGTCCTAAAGTTTTGGTTATGCATCTTTAAGATGCTAAATCATTACACTATCAATCATTCTGGATCTTGAAACTTCTAGGTAGCGACAACTTCAAATTTTTTAAAAACCCAAAACGATAAGAATGTTTTAATGGTCCTGTGATACCCTACAGAGTAATTTTATATGAAGGAATCAAGGAATTGCTAATAACGACGATTTGCAAAAGCAATGTAGTAAATATTATAACTAATTTTTAATTTGTTTATGTTTTAATTATGAAAAAATAAGAGTTGGAGAGTGATATTTGGATCAGTTTTTGGAAGGTATTTTTCATAGCACACCATTTTTTGCCGCATTTTTGGCAGGATTGTTGACATTTTTAAGTCCTTGTGTTTTGCCATTAGCACCTGCATATTTATCTTATATTTCAGGACAAAGCTTGCGGGAATTAAAAAATACAAAAGGTAGTATAGGAATTTTTTTTCAAGCATTGAGCTTTGTATTGGGATTTGGTTTGGTTTTTATGCTTCTTGGTGCAAGTATGGCAAAAATTATTGAGGTGTTTGCACCGCTATGGCTTAAGCAATTTGCAGGAATTGTTGTTGTTTTATTTGGTTTGCATTTTCTAGGTTTGCGTTTTAAGATTTTATATAAGTGCAAAAAATTTGAATGGCAGCAAAAAAGGTTTTCCAAACTTCTTACTCCCTTTATTTTAGGTTTGAGTTTTTCTTTGGGGTGGACACCCTGTATTGGTCCAATTTTTACAAGTATTGTGATTTTAGGTGGAGTACAAGAACAATATGGGTTGTTTTTAATGTTTGGATATACCTTGGGATTAGCAATTCCTTTTTTGGCAGCTGCTTTATTGATACAACAGGTTTCAAGTCTTTTAGATCGTGCAAAAAAATATGTAAATTTTACGGAAAAAATTTCGGGAATATTATTGGTTCTTTTGGGTATTGGGATTTATTTTGGAGCTCTTGATAAGTTTGGAAATTTATGAAAAAGATTTTATTTTTAATGGTTTTTAGTATGGTTTTTGCGCAAGATGCGGAAGAAGAGTGTGAAAAATATCCAACCGAGGAAATCAAGGGAGGATTTTTGCAAAGTTTGCAGCCTATGGGGTGTAAAAATGAACACGAAGAGGAAGAGTTGAAAAATCAAGAAATCGATGTATTGAAAAAGTATCTTGAAAAGTAATTTTTAAAAATTTTTATACAGCTCTGTTTGTCGGATTGCTTCATAGAGTACTGCGCCTACTGAAGTTGCAAGATTGATACTGCGGATATTTTTTTGCATAGGGATTTTGTAAACTTGCTTGGAATATTTTTGTAGAATTTCTGTGTTTAGCCCAGCATCTTCTCGTCCAAAATATAAAAAACATTCATTTTGAAATGGCGCATCGTAGTAATTTTTGTTTGCTTTAGTGCTAAGAAAAAAATGTTGGTGGTTTATGGGGTGGTGTGACCAAAAATCTTGGAGATTTTGCCATTCATAAACTTCTAGATTTTTCCAATAATCCATGCCTGCACGTTTTAGTGCTTTTTCATCAATACAAAATCCTAGTGGGTGGATTAGGTGTAATCTTGCATTTCCAGCGACGCATAACCTTCCTATGTTGCCTGTGTTTTGTGGAATTCTTGGTTCTACTAAGACAATGTTGATCATTTTTTCCCTTCAATGAGGATCGGATTTTTGTGTAATTTTATAAAAAAATAAAGTATTTATCTCTTTAAAATTGCTAAAATTATTTTTTTTATATTTTAAGGTGGTTTGAGGGAATGGCGTGCAGGTTGCAGTGATTGGTTATGGATATTGGGGGAGGAATGTTGCAAGGGCTATTGTAGATTCTGATTTTTTTTGCTTAAGAACAATTTTTGATTGTAATTTTAAACAAGTTTTAGAGGCACAAAAGATTTATGATTTTACTATTTATCAAAGCTATAATGATATTTTGCAAGATGATGAAATAGAAGCAGTTTTTATTGTTACGCCACCACACACACATTTTGATTTAAGTAAAAAAGCTTTAGAATCTTCTAAACATGTTTTTGTAGAAAAGCCTTTATGTACAAATTCCTTACATGCACAAAAACTCTATCATCTTGCACAAGAAAAAAAACGTGCTTTGCATTGTGATCATATATTTTTGTATGCACCTCCTGTTATATGGCTTAAACAAAATATAGATATTTTGGGCAATATTGTTTATATTAATGCAAGAAGAATTAATTTGGGGTTGTTTCAAAATAGTGTTGATGTGATTTGGGATTTAGCGATTCATGATTTAAGCATTATTGATTATTTAATTGGGCTTGAAATCAAAAATGTAGAAGTTTTTGCAAGAAAATATCAAGATTATCCTAATAATGCATTGGCAAATATCAATCTTGAATTGCAAAATGGCGTGATTGTAACAATTAGTGTTTCATGGCTTAGCCCAATAAAAATTAGAGAGATGATTATTGGGGGTGAAAAAAAAAGTGTAATTTATGATGAGACAAAAAAAGATAAGATTATATTATTTGATTCTGGTGTAGTGGTAAGGGATTATTTTAGTCCTGCAAACTTATATCAAAAAATGGTGGAGTATAAAACAGGTGCAATTAGCAATCCTACTTTACAGGGAAAAATGGCACTTAATCAGTCTTTAGATGCTTTTGCATTTAAGATTAAAAATTTAACACATGTACAAAATATTCTTGATCAAAAGCATGTTATGCGTATTATTGAAGCATTGGAAAAAATTTCAACCTCTAAGATCTAATAAGTTTTGTGTAAATTGATAGAGGGGTTCTATATGTTTTTGTAAAGAAATTTCTACTCTATGGAATAATTTGAGATCTTTAGCATGATTTTTTAAAAGATTTTTTGTGCTTTCAAAACTAGCTTGCAAATTTAAACCAATATCTTTTTCTAAAGTTTTATAAACTACTCCACTCAAAGGTCCAAGATTGGGATAGAGTGCATAAAATCCTAGACTTTCTTCCTGTCTTTTTTCAAGCTGTAAAAAATAATTTTTTTTATCTTCATAGATATTGAAAGAAATAACATTTTTTTGTAAACTCAAAAGGAGATTCCCGAAAAATAAAAAACTATTTTTATCTGGTGCATCGCTGAATTGATTGAGTAAGAATTCTTTCCATTCCCCTATAAAACCTTCTCCTTTGCTAAAAATTTCTTTAAGATTTTGAAAGCTAAGTTTTAAGGGAGAATCTTGTAATATTTCTAGATTTTTTGGGTAGGGGGTGAGTTGATTTAAAAGCAGAGTTCCTATAGAACTTTTTTGCAAGTTGGCAAAATATTGTGCACCTACAATAAGATCTTTTTGGCTTTTTGTTTGGGTGATAAGGTTGCCAATTTTTATTTTATATAGATCTTTGCCCTGTTTTTCTAGGACATTAAGTAATACAGGGAGAGTATTATTAAAATCTTTTTGGTGAGAGAGTTTAGAAATACTTTGTGAGAGGGAAGCAATTTTTTGGATCATTATGAAAGCGTGGCTATAAATTCTGCGATTTTAAAGGCAATGTGACTTTTGGTATCTAAAGAGAGAGTTTTTGTCTTATTTTGAGACATTAGAGTCATTTGATTATTTTGCGATCCAAAGGTATTATCTTTTGTAAGAATATTTAGACATACGCAAAGACATTTTTTATTTTTTAGCATCAAGGTAGCATAATTTTTGGCATTTTTTTCATCACTTTCTGCTTTAAAACCAATTTTGATAATATTTTTTTGTGTAATATTTTTTAAGATATCTATATTAGGAATACATTCTACAATAAGATTTGTATGGTCATTTTTTTTAATTTTTCCTTGATAGATAGTTTTTGGTTTGAAATCTGCAATTGCTGCTGCCATAAATAGATAGGTGGGGATATCTTTGGCAGATTCTAAAATTTTTTGATGATAATCTTCTGCACTTTTTACAGGAATTTTGATAATAGAATTGCTCAGTGTTGTGGGAAAAATTGAGCTAATAAAAGTTACTTTTGCACCCAAAATATCAAGTGCTTCTGCTAGTGCACTAGCTTGTAGTCCGCTGGAGTGATTGCTAAGACAGCGTACAGAATCAATATTTTCTTTACTACCTCCGCCGGTGATAATGACATTTTTATCTTTCCAAAAAGGATTTTGTGAAAGGTTTTTAGCAAGTGCAAGGAGAATATCTGAAGTTTCTGCTAATGCACCATCTCCAAAGGTATCGCATGCAAGGAGACTTTGGCGTGTGGGGATTAGAGTAAAGTTTAAGTCTTGAAGTTTTTTGATATTGTTTTTTGTGCTTTGAGCAAGAAGCATTTGGGTATTCATCGCGGGGGCAAGGATTTTTGGTGCAGATGATGCAAGAATAGCAGAGAGTAGAATATTATCTGCGATACCATTTGCAATTTTAGCAATTGTATTGGCAGTGGCAGGGGCGATTAGAAAAATATCTGCCCATTGTGCATAGCCAATGTGATTGCATTCACTACTCCAGTCTTCTGTTTGTGTGCAAAGAACACGAGTGTGTGTAATAGCCTCAAAACATAATGGAGTGATAAATTTTAAGCTTTCTTCAGACATTATAATTCTAAGATTTGCTTGTGCTTTTTTTAAAGTACTTAAGAGGTCTAAGATTTTATAAATGGCTATTGAACCACTTATTCCAACCAAAATATTTTTATTTTTAAAAAAATCACTAGGGTTAAAAAGCATTATTCATCTTCTATATCATATTGTTTGGCGGGGTCTATGTATTTGTCAATAGAGATAACTACTCCCGTGTTGAGGTTTTGAAATAAAATATGATCTTGTTTGCGAAGATAATAGATTATTTGTCCACTTTGCTGAAACCTTTGCACTAATGCACCATCTGCATTAATCATTTTTCCTTTGCCATTAAAAATATCTTTGCCTAAAATAATATCATCAAATAAATTTGCATAAGCTACCTTTCCAAAAAAATTTTTGGATGCCGGCCATTTTTTTGCACAGTCATTCATAAAACAAATTTGATTTTTTGTGATTGTGATATTTCCAATATTTTTTCCAAGCTTAAAGAGCTCTACCATAATATTTGTGTAATCAACATTTTCTTCTGTACGTATTAAGGCATAGTCATAATAGTTAAAAGTTGGACTTTTGATATAGATGATCTTAAAATCAGGAGGAGTACTTATGTCAATTTGTGGGGCTTGTTTGTGTGCTCGTACAGGTTGGTTGGTAAAAAATTTTTTAGTTCCAGCACAAGAAACTAAAAAAAAAGCAATAAGAATGCTACTTAAAATAGCACTCTTATTGTTAAGAAGGTTAGTAAAAAACATTAGCCTCTATCACCACTCAAAGCACGATACCAGATTCGACCATCAAGTTTTAATTCCATGCTTACTTGACATAAACCGTCTTTGTATACAGTTTCTGTGATTTCTGCATTTCTAATGAGTGCTTGTACTTTTGTTTTTACAGTAGAGTTTTGCAAAATCATATCTCTTACTGTATCTTGAGCATTTACTCTGATACCATACATTTTTTCACCAAGTTGTCTGTAAGCATCAACAATTGCGGCTCTTTTAGCAAGTGCAAGTGCTTGCGAAGGAGAAATGGTAGATTCTGGTGCTACACCCATGCCAACAGCACTAAGTTCAATGATATTATTTGGTGTTAGCATTGGGCTGTTGGGAATAATATCTCCTGTTTGTGGTGCTTCAGGTAATGGTGCATCAAATCTTGTATCTGGCAATGGAGAATCTATTGGACCTTGCGGTAGAGAATTTCCTGCTACAAGGTTAGGATTACTAAAGCCTACAGGTGGATACATAGGAGATTGTACAGAACCTGGCTGATAAACCGCAGATGGTGGTACAAGGCTTGTGTCATCTGCATTAGGGCCAAACATATTATTACATCCTGAAAGAGCAATTGCTCCACTTAGAATTAATGAAACTCTTAAAAACCTTCTTGTCATATTTTTCATAAAAATCCTTTAAAAAAGTATATGTGCTAAAGTCAAAGCAAAATGCATTCCAATTTTAAATTTTTTGGAACCTATTGATGGAAAAATGATTATCTACAGCAATCATATCGCCAATTTTTAGGGAGTTATCCACATTTTCTAAAATGAAATTAAAAATCATGTTTTGCACTAAAACTTGCAAAACACTTTTGTTGCCTTGTTTCTTGATGGATAAAATTTTTCCAAAGATTTTATGATTTTTTTGCTCCAAAAATATTTCTTGTGGAGTCCCATTTTTACAAAATTTACCATCTTCAAGCACAAAAACATGATCGGTTAAAAACAATACTTCTGTAATATCGTGTGAAATCAAAAAAGTTGTAAGGTTAAAATGTTTGAGAGTGTTTTTAAATTCTTGATATAAAAAAGTTTTTGTATCTTGATCAAGTGCGCTGAAAGGTTCATCAAGCAATAAAATTTTTGGATTTTGCAAAATAGATCTCGCAAGAGCTACTTTTTGAGCTTGTCCGCCAGAGAGGTGTTTGGGTTTTTTATCACAAAGTTGATTGAGATTTAGCAAAGAAATTAAGGAATCTACTTCAGATTTTAGGGAGTTGTTTAACCCGAAAGTAATATTTTTATAAACATTAAGATGTGGAAATAGTGCACAATTTTGAAATACAAAACCAATATTTCTCTTCCAAATAGGGGTATTGATTTGTGCTTTTTTGTCATAGAGGACTTGGTTGTTATGTGATATATATCCAGAATCAGGAGGAGTGATTCCGCAGAGCATTTTAAAAAAAGTAGTTTTTCCACTTCCAGATTCTCCAAAAATTGCATAGGTTTTGTTGGTTTGAAAATTTGCTTGTAAGTCAAGACTAAAAGGACCTTTTGCTCCTGATAGTTGTTTTTGTAAAGAAATTTGTATCATAAAATACCTTTTTGGATTTTGTGATTAATATAAATAACAATAAAAAGTAGACTAAAACTTGTAATACTTAAGATAAGAGCATAAGAATGAGCTATTTGATAATTAAGCATTTCAGTTTGTGTATAAATTGCAATACTTGCCACTCTGCTGACATTGGGTATATCGCCACCTAGCATGATTACAACACCAAATTCTCCGATGGTATGTGCAAAAGTTGTGATGATAGCAAGCAAAATGCTAGGCGAGATATTAGGAAGCAAAACAAAAAAGAGTGTGGAGGTTTTATTTTTTCCTAGAGTATAGCTTGCTTCTTTAAGGTTTTCAGGGAGCGTAGAGAGGGCATTTTTGATGGGATTTACCATAAAAGGTAGAGAAAAAATCACACTGCCAAGCACGATGCCCCAAAAACTAAAAGCAAGTTTAATTTGAAAATGTTTTTGTAAAAAAGCTCCTAAAAAATGATTGGGAGAAAAGCAAATTAAAAGATAAAACCCAAGCACAGTAGGGGGTAGAATAAGGGGCATCCAAATTAGCGTTTCTATGATAATTTTTGCTTTGTGTTTACTATATGCTAAAAAATATCCCAGAGCAATGCCAATGGGTAATAATAATAATGTAGTATATGTGGCAAGCTTGATGCTTAAAAAAATAGTCTGTAAAAAGTCTATATCAAAAATCAAGCAATGCCTTAGGGTAGTAGGTAGCCATGCTGCTCAAAAATAATTTTGGAATCCAAAATAAAATTTGCAAATTTTTGAGCCAAGAGGTTTTGTTCTCCAAATTTTGTAAGAGTTAGAGCTTGGAGAATTGGTTCATAAAGCGTGGTAGGGACTTTGATGAAACTAATGTTGTTATCTTTTATATCAATGAGTGAGAGTGCATCAAATCCTATTTCACAATTATTACTATCAATCCATTGATGAGCTTGTGAGATAGAGCTTGCTTGTGAGATTTTATGGGCAATTTTGGGGTAGAGTTGCGTGTTTTCTAAGGCTTGTTTTGCTGCTCTTCCATAAGGTGCTAGATCAGGATTAGGGAGTGCAATATTTTTAATTTTAGAATCTAGAAGTGTTTCAAGATTTTTTATTTTTATGTTTTTGCTCCAAAGAATTAGCGTTCCTTTGGCATAGATTCTTGGTTTTGTCGCAAGTTTTTCTTCAAAAAGCTTTTGTGGGTAAAAAGTGTCTGCGGAGACAAAAAGATCTACAGGGGCTTGATTTTTTATTTGTGCATAGGCTTTTCCTGAGGAAATATAGGAGATGTGAATTTTATGCTGAGGATTTGTAAGTAAAAAATCTTCTTTGATTTTTTCTAATACCTTAGAGAGATTTGCCGCAGCTAATACTTGAATTGTATCTGCAAATATAAAATTTATACTTAAAAAGAAAAATAATATTTTTATCATATCTATCTCCTTGTGTTAGGGGTTGAGTTGAGGGATTGTAAAATTTTATCTTTTACTTCAGAGATTTTTAAAACTTCTTGATGATAAATAGGTTTTGCAAAAAGTTGCTCGATATGTGGGGATAAGTTTAGATTTTGATCTTTAAGAATCTTTTCAATTGCCTCTTTATCGCTTGATTGTTTTTTTGTAACTGCTTTTATAACAATAGGAGCGAACTTGCTCCATTCTGCAGTAGAACAAATAATACTTTCTTTTGGATTTAATTGTTGATGTGCAAAAATTGCATTTGCAGTGTGTGGATCAATTAGAAGGTTTTTATCATAAAAATTTTTAATGATATCCAAACATTTTTCATCTTCACAATAAGTTGCCTCAAAATATTCTTGTAGAGTTTTTAGTTGAGTTTGATTGAGGGAATAACATTGTTTGGTTTCTAGAGAATGCATAAATTTTTTGGTTTCTTGATCGCCAAAAAGCGTAAAAAGTATACGTTCTATGTTGGAGCTTTTTAAGATATCCATTGCAGGAGAGTAGGTGTGTTTTAGGCTTCTGTATGAAATATCATAGATTCCTGTATTAATAAAATCACTAAGAATATTATTGGGGTTTGAAGCAATAATGATTTTTTCTAAAGGTAGTCCCATTTTTTTGGCAAAAAATGCTCCCAATGCATTTCCAAAATTTCCACTAGGAATGATGGTTTTTATTGGTGTGCCAAATGGGATTTTGGAGGTTTTAATATAGCAAAGATAACCCCAAATATGATAGATAATCTGAAATGCAATGCGCCCAAAATTTACAGAATTTGCAGCAGAAAGTAAAAAATTTTTTTCCTGTAAGGCGTTTTTAAAATCTAAATCTTGAATGAGTGATTTTAAAATACCTTGTGCATCATCAAAGTTACCTTCTATGCCAAAAACATGAAGATTTGATGCATCTTGCGTAGTCATTTGTAAAGCTTGTACATCACTAGTGCCACCTTTGGGATAAAGGCAGACAACTTCTATGTTTTCAAGATTCTTGAAGCTTTCTAAAGTTGCAGGACCGGTGTCGCCACTTGTAGCAGTTAAGATGAGATATTTTTCTTTTTTTTCTTTGGCCAGTAAGGAGAAAAGTTTTCCAAATGGTGCCAGTGCCATATCTTTAAAGGCTCTTGTTTTTCCATGATAGAGCTCTTGGATTGCAAGATTTTTTTGTATAAAATTTAAAGGTGCGGGATTTGTTTTGTCATCAAAGTTTTCGTATGCGTTTAAAACAGAATCTAAAATTTTTGAGTTTAGATTAAGGTCTAGTGCTTGAAAGATTTTCTCACAAAGGTTTTTGTAATCAAGGTTTTGATAAGTGGAAAAATCAATCTGAGGTATTTTCTTGAGTGTCCATAGTCCTCCAAAGTTTGCATTAGGGTTTAAAACCGCATTTTTAAAGTCACAATTTTGAGAGCTATCTCTTGTTCCGACAAAATTTAACATAAAAACCTCTTTCTGGTAGAATTGTGGTTTGCATTTTATCAAAAAATACTTTGTTATTTAAAATGAAAATAAAGTAAATGGGGTGGATATTGAAAAAAAAAGTATTGATGTTGTTTTGTGCGGTTTTTTTGCATGCAGATGAGGAAAATGTTAAAAATGGGTTATTTTTTGGTTTGGAGCTTGGGGTAAATAGTTTGCAAATGGAGGTTTTTGAAAATTTTACCCCCTTATCTTTGCAAAAAAAGATTTTTGCAGAAATTGGTTTAAAGCTTGGTGATCAGCTTTATTACACAGAAAATTTTGGTGCTAAATTATCTGTATATTGTGGCTTGGGAAATAAGATTATATTTAGTGATTTTGCATATAAAGATTTTGCAATTAGTCAAAGTATTCTTCCTTTTAGTATGGGGGTGGATTTTGCTTTTTTGTATGATGTGGTAAATCGGGAAAATTTTGTATTTGGATTGAATTTTGGAGCAGGATATCGGTTTAGGCAGTATTTTTTATTGCATGAAGGAGCATATTCGCTAAAAAATAATTTTCATATTCATCAGATTTATCCAGAAATTGGTGTGCATTTTTATATTCATAATCATCAAATAGCTTTGAGTTATCGATTTGGTGGAATATTATCACAGAAAAGTGCCAAAAATCAGGCAACTCTGTATGGGGCAAATGCTACTTTTTATCTTAGAGGAACTTTGGAGGATTATGCAACTTTGGAATATGGTTACCGATTTTAGGGGGTAAAAATTAAAAATTATTAAGGTTATTTTACTATAATGATAATCAATATTAATTTTGGAGACTGAAGTGGAAGCTATTCAAATATTTCAGGAAAATTTACAAACTTGGGGATATTTGCTTGTATTTGTTTATTCTTTGGGTGGGGGATATGTAGCAATTGTTGCAGCAGGATTTTTGTGTAGCATGGGGAAAATGGATATTAGCTTGAGTATTTTATTGGCATTTTTGGGCAATGCAATTGGAACAAATTTTTTTGCTCTTATGGTGCGAATGCAGAAAAAAGATTTTGAAAAATATCTTAAAAAGCACAAAAGAAAAGTAGCATTAGCATTTTTGTGGCTTAAAAAGTATGGTGTAGGATTAATTTTATTTAGCAAGTATTTATATGGAATTAAAACTATCGTGCCGATTGCTATTGGAGTAAGTAGATATAAGTTGAAAAAATTTTATTTTTTTAATACGCTTGCATGTCTAGTATGGGCTATTTCTGTTGGACTTGTGAGTTTTTTTGCTGCAAATTTTTTCCAAAATATTTTAGATAAGCTTTCTTTTTTACCCGCATATACTGCTCCTGTTTTATTTGTTATATTTATACTTATTATTCTAGGGGTTTTGAAAATTTATAGTACGAAAAAAAGTTAATTTTTTATTAGTTTTATTGGACTATAAGGAGAGAGCATAATTTTATGCAGTTTTAGACAAAGGAATTTATATGAAAAAAATAGGTATATTTTATGGAACTGATAGTGGAAATACGCACACTATTGCTGATTTAATTGCAAAAAAATTAGAAGTTGATACAAAACCAATGGATGTTTCCAAGGTAAATAAACAGCAGATTTTAGAGTATGATTATTTGATTTTAGCAAGTTCTACCTATGGTTATGGGGATTTGCAATCAGATTGGGAGGATATGATTGATGCTTTTGATGCTAAGGATTTTGAGGGAAAAACTATTGCATTAGTTGGATTAGGGGATCAAGATACTTATAGTGATACTTTTTGTGATTGTTTGTATTATCTTTACGAAAAAGTTAGGCTTGGTAATGTGGTTGGTAAAACCAGTATTGAGGGTTATAGTTTTGATTCTACCAAGTCTTTAGAAGATGGGAAATTTTTAGGTTTGGTGCTTGATGAAGATAATCAACCTGAGCTCACACAAGAGCGTATTGAAAAATGGGTTGCAGAAATTAAGCCATTTTTTAGTTAAAGAGGCGGCAAGTAATTGATATAAAATCAATAAAAACTCTAAGGACAAAAATATAAATAAAAAGGAGGGGTAGAGTTAGGGGTAAGTTTTTGATTGATAAAACCCCTTTTTTTCTAGATTGCTAGATATTGTTTTTAGAATCTAAAATTTATCCCTACGCTAAAATTTAATAAATCTCCAAATTCTACCTTTCTATTTGTCGCTGTTATTTCTCGATCAAGAGATGCTTGTATTGGGCTTAGGCTATCACTAATAAAACGCATACGTGTTTCAAATTCTAGATAAGGGAGGATATTGAAAATAAAGCCAATATTAATTCCGCCACCAAAACTTACTTGTTGCGCATAGTTTTGCGTGTTTAAAAACGCAGTATTGGCATGAACACCGACAAAAAGATCTAGTAAATCTATAAGACCATATCGATAATCTAGGTTTAAAAATAGGGCATTGAGATAAACTTTGCTGCTTGCTTGATCAAAAAAATTATTGCCACTATAATCAAAATAAAAACGCAAAATATGTTTAGGTTTAATGATGAAGTCATAACCGATTTTTAAACCATAGCTAAGAGCAATACTATTTGTAGAGCGGCTATCTCCTTTGAGTTCAGTAAGCTGATTGAAATATTTATTTTTTGTTGTAAGTGTATTGATACCACTAAAGATGCCAATAATTATATTTCCTTTTTTATTTTGCCCACTTTCTTGTTTGTCTTCTTTGAGATTTTGGGGAGCTGTTTGCTCTGTTGTGCTTTGTTTATCTAGGGTGCTTGATATTTCTTGTGCATAAAAAAATGTACAAAAAGATAAAAACAAGAAAATTTTTTTCATATTTTTCCTTTTTAAGTGAGATTACCAAATAATTTTGATACTTGCTACAAATCCTTCTTTTTGAGGCATTGTTGCAGTGATGATATTTTTATTTTTGATTCCAACAGCCTTTGCAAGACCCATATCACGCATAATAAATCCTATGGGATCCATAATCATTAAGGCTATAGTGCCCAAAAATTTTGAATTCCATAGTCTGCCATGATGATTTTGAATATAGCGGGAGGCTTGATAAAACCCTTCACCAATTAGTGAGCCTAATGCAGGAGTTAGAATTAGGTCTTGCCAACTTGGAATTTCTGCAAAAGCCTCAAGTCCATATTCCCAAAAAAATGTTGAAAACAAAAAAGAATAGAACGCAGATGCAGTCCAGCTAAATCCCGCAGTGCGAGGCTGCATATAATAAATCGCTCCAACATAAGGATGTGCAAGATAATTTAAATAAAGCTTATCTTTATCAATAACAGGACCTAAATTTACTTTTTTAACATAATTTGTGCCAAGATTTGCAATATCTTCATCACTCCAGTTTGTGATACTTTCTGGTAATAACAATAGTGTTCCAAACGCTGCAACTGCTGTTGCAAAAAGCACACCATTACTCATAAGAAGATAGCGGTATTTTTTGTCAGGTTCAAAAAAAGCAGGCGGCTCTTTAAATTCTGCATGCATAAAATTTAACAATAAAAATAAAAGTATAAGTTTTTTCTTCATTGTCCTATTTTGATTATTTGTTTTTTAGATTCTACAAAAAAATTTGGGTTTAATGTGATGAAAAATAAATTTTTTCAAGATGGCTTAGTTTGGCACTTGTATTTAGAAGTAATAAATCTGCTAAAATTAATGCTAATAAATGTTCGCATACAACACTTCCTCGAATAGCAATGCAAGGATCATGTCTTCCTTTGAGATTAAAAGATATTTGATTTTTATAAATATCTTGTGTATTTTGCGTGATAAAAATACTAGGCGTAGGTTTGAAATGAACTTTTAAAATTATCTCTTCTCCACTACTCATTCCTCCAAGAACCCCTCCGTGGCGATTGCTTAAAAATCCTTGAGAGTCCATAGAATCATTATTTTTGCTCCCAGTGTTTTTTGCTGCTAAAATCCCTGCACCAATTTCTACGGCTTTTACACCATTTAATCCCATCATTAAACTTCCAATTTGAGAATCTAATTTATGATAAAGCCCTTCACCAAGACCAATAGGAATTGTTCCAGAAGCCTTTATGAGAGCTACCCCACCAATACTATCATGAGCTTTTTTTGTATCTAAAATTAAATTTTTTTGTGCAGATTCTTTATCTTTATCTAGGCTAAAAATTTCACTATTTTTGGCAAAATCAAAATCAATTTCTGATGCTTCTATTTCCCCGATTGCATAAATTCCACTTTGCGTAAAAATACCAAAATGCTCCAAGAGCATCTTTGCGACACTTCCGGCACATACTCTAGCAACAGTTTCTCTTGCTGAACTCCTTCCGCCACCACGATAATCTCTAAAGCCATATTTGTGAAAATAGGTGAAATCTGCGTGCGAAGGTCGAAAAAGATTGCGAATTTCTTCATAATCTTTGCTTTTACTATCTGTGTTGTAGATAAGAATTGCAAGAGGGGTGCCTGTGGTGTAAGAATTAAAAACCCCGCTTAAAATTTCAAAAGAATCTGCTTCTTTTCTTTGTGTACTAAAAAGATTTTTTCCACCTTTTCTCCTATCCAGTTCTTGTGCGATACGCACTTCATCAATAAATAATCCTGCGGGCAATCCATCAATTATGCAACCAATGGCCTTTCCATGAGATTCTCCAAAAGTACTTATTTTAAGACGCTGACCAAAGGTATTCATATTTTTTCTTGTTCAATAATTTTTTGGTATGCAATTTTTGCACAATTTTGCTGGGCATTTTTCTTGCTTGTTCCGATAGCACGTGCATATTCTTGCCCTTGTATTAGTAAGGAGATTTTAAATTTTTTGCAGTGGTCAGGACCAATTTCTTCCAAAAGCTCATAGCGAGGGATTTCATTAAAGCGAGCCTGTGTGATTTCTTGTAAAGCGGTTTTGTAGTCAATAAAAAGGCTTTGTGTATCAATTTTTGGATAGAGTTCTTCTAGGATCTTGTAGGTAGTTTTTTTGGCTATTTTAATACCAGATTCAAGATAGATAGCACCAATTAATGCTTCAAATGCGCTAGAGAGAATAGAAGATTTTTCTCTACCCAAATTACTTTCTTCGTTGTGAGAGATGCGGATAAAATTTTGTAGATTAATGGCTTGTGCAAAACTTGTAAAACTTTGTTCATTGACTAGTGCTGCACGCATTTTAGAGAGATCTCCTTCTTGATTTTTGGGAAATTTATGGTAGAGAAATTCTCCTACCAATAAATCCAAAACAGCATCACCCAAAAATTCCAATCTTTCATTATTTTGATGATTTTTATAGCTTTTATGAGTGAGTGCAGTTAGTAATAAATTCTTGTCCTTAAAGTGGTAGCCAATAGAATTTTCAAGTTCTTCAAGGTTGCACATATTGCTCCTTTAGTAGTTGTGCTTGTTCCCTTGCGATTGTATCACATTTTTCATTTTCTGGGTGGTTGTTATGACCCTTTATCCAAAAAGTTTTGATTTTGTGGTTTTTAGAATAATTTAAAAATTCTTTCCATAAATCAGGGTTTTTAACATCACGAAAATTTTTTTTTATCCAGCTAAAAATCCATTTTTGTATGCCTTCACAAACATATTTTGAATCGCTATAAAGTTCGATTTCACAAGGCTCTTTTAGGGCTTTTAGGGCTTCTATTACCGCGAGAAGTTCCATACGATTATTTGTAGTATTTGGCATACTCCCATGGATGATTTTTTCTGTTTGTTTATAGCGCAATATTGCGCAATATCCACCAAATCCTGGATTGTTAAGGCAAGATCCGTCGCAATAAATTTGAATTTTTTTCATAATTCTATCTTTTGTAGAGGTTTTAAGATTAAATCAAGCTGTGTTAATTCTTCACATTGAGGGCATCGTGGAGAATCAAAAGGGAAAATGGCTTTGCAGTGATGGCAGCGATATTCAAAGGCAAGATGGATTTTTTTTGTGGAATATGTATGCATAGTGCGTAAAATTTCTAATTCAAAAACTGAACATTCTTTTTTGCTTTCAAAATAACCTTTTGCGACAAAAATTTCAAAAATTTGTGGGTGGTTTATGATTTCATCATGTAGATTTTCTTGAGAAAATTCCCATAAAATATCGATAATATTTGTTACGCTATTCAAGCAAAAAACATAATTCCAAAAAGCTTTTAAATCATAATTTTTTAGGTATCGTAAAATAATTCTGTCAAATAATGGGTTGTTTTTGCCAATAATAGTGGCGTTTTGGATTTTTTTGTAAAGAGGGATGTTGTGTGCGTTAAGAAGGATAAGTAGATAAAAATACTGTTGATTATTCGTATAAAAATCTTGTGTTTGACTATCAATTTCATCTAAACATTCTAGGGCTTCTAGCGCTTTTTGGTATTCACCCATGTTTTCATAGGATTTGATAAGAAGTTTCATGGCAGTAGCATTTCGTGGATAAGTTTTTAGAATCTGAGTGAAAATATCTTTGCTTTTTTGCATGAAACCTGCATTTAGATAGGTTTTGCCTAGAGATTCTAGAATAATAATTTTTGTTTTTGTGTTTTTATTAGATTCTAGGAGGCTCAAAAAAATTTTAATTGCCATTTCATTATCACCACTTTGTGCATAAGTTTGTGCAAGATTGATAAGAAATGGTGTAGCTTTGGGATAGAGGGTGATAAAATGAGACATATCTTCATTAAGTGTTGTATGTTCGTAGGATTGTGCCAAGGCTTGTAGGGATTGTTGTTTTTTATGTGTGCGATATTTATTACGAGAATAATCTAATAATGCAATCGTAGCAATAATAGAAAACAGGATAATAATATCAAAAAGTGGGTCGCGATAAAAATATAAGATGCTATCCATGAGGATTAGTTTCTAATTGTGATAATATTTGCTTTTTGCTTGATTTTTTCAAAATAATCTTCAAGGATTTTATCCTGACGTTTTTCAATAAGTTTTTGTGCGATAAAATTTTTTGCTTGCTGAAACGAAGTTTTTTCCGCACCTTTTTTTTCTTTAATCAAAAATGTTACATAAGTATTATTGCCTGCATTTAAAATAGTGGTAAATTCACCTATTTTTGTGCTTGTAAAGACTTGTGCAATCTGTGGTGCCATCATTTCTAATGACATTTTTTCTTGTGCGCGTTCCACACCTCTAACAGCAATATCAGGAGTCTTGATAGCTTTTTTCAAAAGATCAGAATCACTAGAGCTATATCGCATAACTACTACTTCTTTTGGCATATTGAATTCATCGGGATGTTTATCGTAATATTCTTTCATCTCTGCTTCACCAGAGTTATTTGCATTGGATAATAAGACATTTCGCATAAGCTCCTGGGTTTCAATTTGGTTTTTGAGATCTTTTTTGTAGTCTTTTATTTTGATACCTTGGGATTTGAGTGCTTTATAAAAACCTTCAAGATCTGTGCCATTTCTATATGCCATATTTTGAATTTCTTCATCAAGCTTTTCTTCGCTAATATTTACTTTTAAACGTTTAATTTCTTGGGATTTAAGTTTTTCAGAAATAAGAATGTCAATAGCTTTTTCTTTGGTAATTTTTTGCATTTTTTGTATTTCTGCAATTTCATAAAGCGTGATAGGATCGCCATTAACTGTGATAGCAATCCCTGCGATGAGCTTTTCTTCAGCATAAAGCAGGGAAAAGATAAAACTACAAAAAAGCAGTGTAGAGCGAAACATGAGCTTCCCTTTATTTTTTAGATTCTCTTATTTTATCATAAACATTTTAATATAATTAGTGCTTCAATTTAATGGACAAATATGAATTTTGGTTACATAAAATTGATAAGAGCAGGTTGTTGTAATCATGAGTTTAATAATTTACATTTTTTTTATACACTTCAGAGTACATGAGTTTTATTATGAAGGAGTTATATTATGAATAAGACTATTGAATTATTACGACAATTACAAGCAGATAGCTTAGTGCTTTTCATGAAAATTCATAATTTTCATTGGAATGTAAAGGGGAGTGATTTTTATCAAGTACATAGTGCTACTGAAGCAATTTATGGAGAATTTGCAACAATGTTTGATGATTTAGCAGAGTTGGTTGCACAAATGGGTGAAGTTCCTGTAATTACATTATCTGAAGCTTTGCAGGTTGCAAAAATTAAAGAAGAGAGTAAAAAAAGTTTTACTTCTAGAGAAGTATTTGCGGCAATCGCTCAAGATTATACTTATCTTCTTGAGAATTTCAAAAAGCTTTCACAATTTGCAGATGAAAATAATGATAAGCCTGTAGCAAATTACGCAGATGAAAAAATCAGTAGTTTGCAAAAATCTCTTTGGATGCTTAAAGCTGCACAAGCTTAATTTTTCCCCTCTTTTGAGGGGCGAGTGAATAAAGATGAAGATTATTAAAACTACACAAGATGATTTTTCACAAGTATTTCAAAGCATTTGTAATCGCGGGAGAGTTGATGGTAAAAAAGTGGTTGTTAAGGTGATGGAGATTTTAGATTCTATCCAACAAGGTGGTAATCAAGCAGTATTGCAACAAGTAGCGATGTTTGATAATTGGCAACCTAGTGATGTAGAGGATTTGCGGATTTCTTTTGATTCTTGTAAGAATGCTTATGAAAAATTAGATTCTATTGATAAAAAGGCATTGCATCAAGCATACGATCGTATTTATGCATTTCATTCCAAACAAAAGGCAAAAAGTTGGTTGGATTTTGAGGATAATGGGAATATTTTAGGACAAAAAATTACACCTGTAGAGAGAGCGGGGCTATATATTCCTGGAGGTAAGGCATTTTATCCAAGTTCGCTTCTAATGAATGCTATACCTGCTATTGTAGCAGGCGTTGATGAAATTGTAGTATGTAGCCCTACTCCAAATAATGCACCTAACTCTTTATATTTAGCAGCACTTTATCTCTGTGGAATTAAAGAAGCATATAAAATTGGTGGTGCGGGCGCAATAGGAATGATGGCCTATGGAACAGAAAATATAAAAAAAGTTGATGTAATCACTGGTCCGGGTAATATTTTTGTAGCAACGGCAAAAAAAATGGTTTTTGGCGATGTAATGATTGATATGGTGGCAGGTCCTAGTGAAATCGTAGTGATTGCTGATAAGAGTGCTGATGCAAGGTCTGTGGCAAATGATTTGTTGGCACAAGCAGAACATGATGAAATGGCAAGTGCAATTTTATTGACAGATAGCAAGGAATTAAGTCAGGAGGTACAAGAGATTCTTATGCAAACGCTACCTACTTTACAAAGAGAGAGTATTGCTGCTACTAGCTTAAAAGATCGCGGAGTAATTATTCTTTGTAGAGATATTAAAGAGTGTTTAAATCTTAGCAATACACTTGCACCTGAACATTTAGAATTATTAATAGCAAATCCCTTGGAGATGCTTGCACGCATTAAACATAGCGGAGCAATTTTTATAGGTCCTTATGCGCCAGAGGCAATGGGGGATTATATTGCAGGACCTAATCATACTTTGCCAACAGGTGGTAGTGCAAGATTTTTTTCACCACTTAGTGTGGAGCATTTTATGAAAAAAAGTTCCATTATTTATCTTTCAAAAGAGGGGTTTGAAGATTTGGCATCTTCTTGTGAAAGATTGGCAGAAATTGAAGGGCTTGGTGCTCATAAGAATTCTATTAGTGTAAGGAGAAAATAATGTGGGAAGACTTGGAGGTGTTGCAAGGAAATCCTGTGCAAAAATGGCAAGATATTGTTTTTCATGCAAATAGAAGCTTGGTTCAAAAGCAGTTAGAAAACTTGTTAGAGAGATTGGCATTGTGTGAAACTCTCATACATGAAGAGGGGCTAGAAGATAAACTTTTGGAGAAGGCAAGACTTTTACATTTTGATGAAGATTTACAACAAGATATTGGAAATAAAAAGGCAGATTTGGCTATAGAATCTATGGCTAAAATTTTAAGTGAAAATGAATAAAAAATTTATTTTTTTATCATTTGCTTTTTTTTATTGTTTATATGCTGTTCCTATTGATTGGGGAAGTGAGCAAGAAATTATTTTGAAAAAAGATGAGGTGGCTAGTGCAAAAGTCTATACTAATAGAAGTGTAAAAAATTTTACAATGCGCTGGACTTTGTTAAAAAAGGATGGAATTGTAATTTTGCTAAAATATGATGATTTTCCTTATCAGTTTATTTTGTATCTTGATTATCAGCGTAATCAATATAATCTTTTGCTTGATGGTAGTGATAATTCAAAACTGGTCATTTTGTATAAGGATTTTGATTTTTCAAGTAGGAGTGCAAAATTTTGGTTGGGAGTACAAGGGCAAGCAGATTTTGTATTAAATAGATAAGGAAGACAATGAAAGAAGAAAAACTAAAACAAATTCATACGCAAATATTTTCATTTATACAAGAATTAAAAGATCAAAGTATTGAGAATTTTTTTTCTCAATTTCAAAGTGGAAAAATGTTGCGTTCTAAATTGATGTTATCGATTTGTTTTGATCATCCAGATATTGTAAAATTATGTGCAATTGTTGAGATGATACAAAATGCATCTTTGCTTCATGATGATGTTATTGATGATTCTTTGCTGCGTAGAGGAGAGCCTTCTATAAATGCTTTGTTTGGTAATAAAAATGCTATTATGCTTGGTGATGTGCTTTATTCTAAGGCATTTTATGAACTTCTCTTTTTTGATAGAGAAATCGCAAAAACTTTATCAGATTGTGTAGTACGCCTTTCTAGGGGGGAGATTAATGATGTGGTAATGGCACAAGCTTTTTGTCCAGATAAAGCAAGGTATTTTGCAATGATAGAGGATAAGACTGCATCATTAATTGCAAGTAGTGCAAAAAGTGCAGCGATTTTGGCAGGATTAGATGCTAAGCAATATTATACATATGGTTTAAATTTGGGTATTGCATTTCAAATTGTAGATGATTTGTTGGATGTTTTTGGTAATGAAAGACAGCTTGGAAAACCAGCAATGAATGATTTTGCAGAAGGAAAAACAACGCTTCCTTATATTTTACTTTATGCAAAATTATCCAAAGGTGATCAAGAGATACTACAAAGTTTTTTTAAAAGTCAAGATTCTGAGGCAAAAGAATGGATTTTAAATAAAATGCAAGAATTTGAAATTTTTAAAGATACACAAAAAGTTGCTTTGGATTGTGGTATGCAGGCATTGGAAGCAATTAAGGGAGATGAAGGTTTGGAAAAAATTGTAAGAGAAATGATTTTTAGAGAGTTTTAAGGAAGAAAAATGCGATATTGTGCTTTGAGTTTTTCACATAGAAAAACCCCTATAGAATTGAGAGAAAAAATTGCTTTTAATCAAGAAGATTCATTTGCTTTTGCAAAAAAATTAAAAGACTATGGTGCGCAAGAGGTGCTTTTAGTTTCTACATGCAATCGGACAGAATTTTATTTTTATGTAGAAAATATAGAAGAAATGATTGCAAAGACACTTAAAGAGCTTGCAGAAATAAAAAAAATTGGTGAAGAAGTTTTATCCGCAAATGCAGAAGTATATCAAGAAGTTGAGGCTATTCACCATATTTTTTGTGTAGTGAGTAGCTTAGATAGTGTTGTGGTTGGCGAAACTCAAATTACTGGACAATTTAAGAGTGCTTATAAAATATTTTTTGATGCAGGATTGTGTAATAAAGCATTGACGCGATTAATACATTTTGCTTTTAAATGTGCAGCAAAAGTGCGCAATCAAACAGAAATTTCTAAAAACTCTGTATCTATTGCCTCTGTTGCCACACAACAAGCTACAAGGTTCCAAGTTCAGCATAATTTGCCAAAAAAGGCTCTTGTTATTGGTTTTGGAGAGATGGGAAGGTTGAATGCTAAACATCTTTTAACACAGGGTTATGAGATTATGATTTGTAATCGCGATCAAGAAAAAATTAAAAAATTTATTTTAGAGAATCCCAAAGAGGGATATAAAATTTCCTCATGTGTTTTTGAAGATTTGCAAAAAATGCTCAATTTTTATCCTTTTGTGTTTAGTGCGACAGCAGCAGATTCTTGTGTAATTTCAAAAGAAATGGTGCAAGAAGTAGAATTTAAAAGATTTTGGTTTGACTTGGCAGTTCCTAGGGATATTGAGCATTTTAGAGATGAGAAGATTGAGATTTTTGTTGTAGATGATTTAAATCAGGTAGTGCAAAATAATCTTGCAACAAAAAGAGAGAATATGCATAAAGCATATCAAATTGTTGGAATTGCGACAATGGAGTTTAATCAATGGTTACAAAATTTAGATGTTGAACCCTTAATAAAAGAGATTAGAGAATTGGCTAAACAAGCTTCTATGAAAGAAATAAAAAGAGCATTAAAAAAAGGCTATATTGCACCGGATCAGCAATATAGTGTGGAAAAAATTTTGCATCAAGCTTTTAATACTTTCTTACACGCTCCCACACAAAAGTTAAGAGATTGTGTAAATAAACAAGAATCTGATATTATTTTAGAGTCTATCAAAAGCTTTTTTGATATTAAGGGAGAAGGAGTTTTGTTAAATGCTTATAAATGTGAATATGAAACTCCAGTAAAATAAAAGGATAGTAATGCGTTTTTCTCAATTTTTTATTCCCACTATTAAAGAAACCCCAAAAGATGTAGTTTTAAAGAGTCATGAGTATTTGATACGAGGAGGGTATATTCATCAAATTGGTAGTGGGATTTATAATTTTTTACCTTTAGGAAAAAGGGTGTTAGATAAAATTTCTCAGATTGTCAAAGAAGAAATGGATGGTGCTGGTTGCATAGAGATTGCAATGGGATTTGTAACACCTGCAGAATTGTGGAGGCAATCAGGGCGTTATGAAAAATATGGCAAGGAGCTTTTGAGATTTTTGGATCGTAAGAATAATGATTTTGTTTTAGGACCAACTTATGAGGAGGCAATCACTGATATTGCAAGAAACTTTATTAAAAGTTATAAAAATTTACCCGTAAGTTTTTATCAAATTAATCTCAAGTTTCGCGATGAAGTGCGACCGCGTTTTGGCTTAATGCGAGGGCGAGAATTTGTTATGAAAGATGCGTATAGTTTTCACACTAGTTATGAAGATTTAGATAGAGAGTTTGAGAATATGCATCAAGCTTATAAAAGAATTTTTACGCGATTGGGGCTTGATTTTAGGGTTGTGGATGCAGATAGTGGAGCAATTGGAGGTAGTGGTAGCAAGGAATTTATGGTTTTGGCAGATTGCGGGGAAGATACAATTGTTGTGTGTAAAAATTGTGAGTATGCTTCTAATATCGAAGCTGCCAAAAGACAAAAAAGAGTAGTAGATTTTGATGCACCAAAAGCGGAGTTTGCAAAATTTAGCACCCCAAATGTTAAGAGTGTTGAAGAGCTTAGTGCATTTTTTAGAATCAGTGGTTTTTATATTTTGAAAGTAGTAGTAAAAAAAGTGATTTTTTTACCAGAAAAAAATATGAAACCAAAACTTGCTTTTTTCTTTGTGCGTGGAGATGATGAGTTGGAGGAAATTAAAGCATTAAATGCTTTGAGTGCGAAAAATTCTAATGTTTTGGAACTTGTAGATGCAAGTAGTGAGGATATAAAGTCTGCTCGGCTTTGTGAGGGATTTATTGGACCTTATTCTTTGCGTAATATTACCCAATCAGAATTTATATTTTTTGATGAAGATTTAAGAGAGGAGCGAGATTTAATTTGTGGGGCAAATGAGGAGAATTATCATTTTGTTGGTGTAGATTTGAGTACTTTTGAGGGGCTTGAGTATGCAGATTTGGCTAAAGTGAGAGAAGGAGATATATGTACTTGCTGTGGCAGTGTGATGGAGTATAAAAAAGGTATTGAAGTTGGGCATATTTTTAAGCTTGGGACAAAGTATTCTGGGGCAATGCAAGCTATGTATCTTGATCAAAATGGGAAAATGCAACCTTTTGTTATGGGGTCTTATGGAATTGGTATTTCGAGACTTTTATCTGCAATTTTAGAACAAAAAAGTGATGAAAAAGGTTGTGTGTGGACAAAAGCTAGTGCACCTTTTGCTGTGAGTATTATTATTTCTAATAGTAAAAATGAAATAGAAAGAGAATTTGGTGAGGAGTTATACAAGGCATTAAAACAAAAAAATATTGAAGTTTTGCTTGATGATAGACTTGAGCGATTTGGCTTTAAGATTAAGGATTTTGAATTAATTGGGAGCTATAAGGGTATTGTGATTGGCAAGGAATTAGAAAATAACAAAGTTGAAATTATACATAGAGATGGAATGCAAAAAACTTATCTTAATGCAGAGATTCAAGAAATTGTACAATTTTTAGAGAATCATAAATGAAAATTTTAAAATTTATTTTTCTATACTTTGTTTTGGAGTTAATCAGCACTATCTATCTTAGTGATAAATTAGGGTTTTGGGTGATATTTGTAGAAATTATTATTTCTGCCTTGATTGGAGGGGCAATTTTACTTTATACAAAACTTAGTTTTTTAGAAACTTTGGGAGAATTTACCTTAAATAGAACAGATCCGATGGAATTTATTAAGGGCAATCTTTCTAAAATCTTTGGTGCAATTTTATTGATATTGCCAGGGGTATTAGGCGATATAATCGGATTGGTTATTTTGATAAATGCTTATTTTTTTATGACGGGAAAGTCGAAAAAAATCGATTCTGGTGATAGACATAGTGGTGTTTTTGGACATCAAAATGAAATCATAGATGTTGAAATTGAGGAAATAAAACAGATAAAAGGGAAAAAATGAGAGAAGTGGTGATTGGGACTAGGGGAAGTATGTTAGCGCTTTGGCAAGCAGAACACATTAAAAGTCGTTTGGAAAATGAATTAAAGATTCCAGCAAGACTTGAGGTTGTAAAAACTAAGGGGGATAAAATTTTAGATGTCCCTTTGGCAAAAATTGGCGGTAAGGGATTATTTACAAAAGAACTAGAGGAACTTTTGTTACAAAAAAAAATTGATTTAGCAGTGCATTCTTTAAAAGATGTACCTGTAGAATTTGTTGATGGACTTGGCCTTGCATGTATTACAACTAGAGAGGATGCTAGAGATTGTTTTTTGAGTGTTAAATATGAAAATTTAGATTCTTTGCCACTTGGTGCTAGGGTAGGCACAACTTCTTTGCGTCGTTGTATGCAAATTAAAGCTAAAAGAAGTGATTTGGACACACAAAGTTTGCGTGGAAATGTGCAAACAAGGTTGAAACGCTTGTTTGATGGCGAGTTTGATGCTATTATTTTAGCAAAGGCAGGACTTAATCGCCTAAAGATTACGCATAGTGATGTACCTTTTATACGGGCTTTTGAGCTTGAGGAGATTTTGCCGGCTATGGGGCAGGGGGCATTGGGGATTGAAATGCGTCTTGATGATGACCTACTTTCTCTTATTTGTACTTTAAATGACGAAAATACCGCATTATGTACACAGGCAGAAAGACAATTTATTAAGACTTTAAATGGGGGGTGTCAAGTGCCTATTGGTGTGCATGCAAGTTTGTTGGAAGATACAATTAAGATTGAGGCAATATTGGGGTTGCCAAATGGTGAAAAGATTATGAAAGATTTAGTTATTGGAAGAAAAGATTTTGCACTTAATCTTGCAGAAAATTTGGCACAAAATTTTATACAAAAAGGTGCACTTGAAATTTTGGAAGAAGCACAGAAAATGGTATTTTCTTGATTTTGGTAAAATAAATCAATAGCTAGAATCTGATATAAAATTAAAGGGAAAGTGATGCAAAAACTAGATAAAGAAAAAAGAATTTTGGCTAAAGGGTATGCAGTTTTTTCAAAAGATAGTAAATTTGAGGCTTTTGATTTTACAAGGCATCCTGTGGGTGATGGGGATATTTTGATTGAGATTTTATATGCAGGGATTTGCCATAGTGATATTCATAGTGCAAGAAGTGAGTGGAGTGAAGGGATTTATCCGATGGTTCCTGGTCATGAGATCGTTGGACGTGTAATAGCTATAGGAAAAAATGTTAAAAAATTTAAGGTCGGAGATTATGCGGGTGTAGGTTGCATGGTAAATAGTTGCGGAGAATGTGAAGCATGTAAAGAATCTAAAGAGCAATTTTGTCAAAATGGAAAAACAATTTTTACCTATAATTGTAAAGATTGTTTTCACGATAATGAACCTACCTATGGGGGTTATAGTAACAATATTGTTGTGAGTGAAAAATTTGCGATTAATGTACCAAATGATGCACCTTTAGAAGTTGTAGCACCTTTACTTTGTGCAGGGATTACTACTTATTCTCCTTTGAAGTTTTCAAAAGTAAAGGCGGGAGATAAAGTGGCAGTGGCAGGTTTTGGAGGCTTAGGGAGTATGGCGGTTAAATATGCGATAAAAATGGGTGCAGAGGTTAGTGTTTTTGCGCGTAATGAGGGGAAAAAAGAAATTGCAAAAAGAATGGGTGTTGAAAGATTTTATACAACAACAGATGGAGTGCATGAGCGCTTTGATATGATTATTTCTACTATCCCTACATCTTATGATGTTAATGCGTATGTTAATCTTTTAAAATTTGGTGGTGAAATGGCTATTGTTGGCTTGCCTCCATCTGAAAATTCTCCACAAATTGATAGTATGAATCTTGTGCTTCATGGAGGAAGAAGGGTTTATGGTTCTTTGATTGGTGGGATTAAGGAAACACAAGAAATGCTTGACTTTTCTTTGAAACATAAAATCTATCCTGAAGTAGAAATTATTGGCGCAAGAGCTGAAGAAATTGATTTAGTGTACGAAAAACTTACAAGTGGGAAAGCTTCTTTTCGCTATGTGATTGATATGCAGACACTTTGATTTTAGTGAGCATGATGTTAGAAAGTTCATAAAATATAGTAGAATCTAGTAGAGACATAAAGGGGTGCATAATGGCTATAAGTTATAAAGATTCGGGTGTAAATATTGATGAAGGTAATGCTTTTGTAGATTTGATTAAGCAAGAAGTAAAAAAAACTTTTGATTCTAATGTTTTGGGGAATATTGGGTCTTTTTCGGGGGCGTATGCATTGCCTAGTGGATTTAAAGAACCTGTGATGTTAGCAGCTACAGATGGTGTGGGAACAAAACTTAAACTTGCAATTGAAAGTGGTAAATTAGATAATGTGGGGATTGATTTAGTTGCTATGTGTGTAAATGATTTGATTTGTAATTTTGGTACCCCCGCATTTTTTTTGGATTATTATGCAACAGGGAAGTTGGAAAAGCAAGATGCTGCACGAGTGGTTAGTGGTATTGTTAGGGGGTGTCAAGAAGCAGAATGTGCACTAATTGGTGGTGAGACTGCAGAAATGCCAGGAATGTATCATGGAAAAGATTTTGATTTAGCAGGTTTTGCTATTGGTATTGCAGAAAAAAAAGATCTCAATAAAAATCAGAATATACAAAAAGGCGATATTTTAGTAGCATTGCCTAGTAGTGGCTTGCATAGTAATGGTTATTCTTTGGTGAGAAAAATTTTGTTTGATGTATTAAAAAAAGATTTTAATGATGATTTTTATGGGAGAACGCTTATTGATGTGTTATTAGAACCTACAAGAATTTATGTAAAAACTTACAAAAAAATTTCTACACATATTAAGGGGTTGGCACATATTACAGGTGGTGGTATATTAGAAAATATTCCAAGAATTTTTCCACAGGGACTTGGAGGAGAAGTGGATAGGAATTTAATTCAAACACCAGAGATTTTTAATGTTTTAGTAGAACATCTTGAGATGCAAGAGGCGTATCGTGTGTTAAATATGGGGATTGGAATGGTGCTTGTTGTAGAGAAAAAAGAATTGGATTTTGTATTAAATCATACAGATGGATATGTGATTGGAGAAGTACAAGATGCATACGAGGGCATTAATCTTAGATGATGAATAATATTTTTAGATTTTTAAAAATTTTTATCACTCCTCTTATTTTTTTGATTTTTTGTGTTTTTATTTATGTTGGAATTGTGGTTTTTTTTGGTAAAAAAGATAAGACACAAGAGACATTTTTTTCTATTTTTTCTAAAGCAAAAAAAGTAGAAAAATCTTTTAGTGCAGAGGAAGAATCAGAGATAAAAAAAATAACAAAAGATGTTGAAAAACTATCATTTGTGCAAAAATATCGTGTAAAAACAGATATTTTAAATATTAGAGCCAATCCATCTATTAGAGCTGCAATTATAGCAAGGGCATATAAAAATGATGTGTTGGAAGTTTTTTCAGAACAAAATAGTTGGGGAGAAACTTCAAGAGGATTTGTATTTTTGGATCCCAAAAATATTATTAAAGAAGAAGAAAAGAAACTTCAAGAATATCGCGTAAAAGTAGATATTGCAAATATTAGACAGCAACCATTATTCCGTGCAAAAATTGTTGATCGTGCATATAAAAATGAAGTTGTGCTTATAGAATCTGTCAAGAATGGTTGGGCAAAACTTGAGCGTGGTGGATATATTTTTATGGATTTATTGTTAAATATTGATGAATAAACAATATTGTGTTTTTGGCAATCCTATTGCCCACTCTCTTTCCCCTTTAATGCATAACCATGCTTTTGAAGTTTTGCGCACTAAGATTGGTTTTTTGGGGAGTTATGGAAGATATCTTTTAAAAGATCCAACAAGGCTTTATCAAACTTTCTTGGATTTAGGGTTATGTGGTGCAAATATCACAGTTCCATTTAAAGAAGAGGCATATTTGCAAAGTGATGAGGTGCTAGGGATTGCTAAAAAAATTAAAGCGGTAAATACTTGGGTTTTGCGTTCTGGTAAGATTTATGGTTATAACACTGATGCACCTGGATTTTATGAAACTATTAAGGATTTGGAGTGCAAAAAAATTTTGATTCTGGGGGCGGGAGGGTCTGCAAAGGCTGTTGCTTATATTTTGCAAGAAAATCATAAAGAAGTATATATTGTTAATAAAACCTCTTCTAGACTTAGGGCGTTAGAGAATGATTTTTCTTGCTCTGTGGCGAGTGATTTGAAGGATTATCAATATGATTTAGTAGTAAATGCCACAGCAGCAGGTTTGCAAAATATGTTGCCTTTTGAGGAGAAATGGTTAAAAAAAATTTTAGTGCATGCAAAATTTGCTTATGATTTGATGTATGGTGATACACCTTTTTTAAGACTTGCTAGGGAATTAAAAATAGAAAATATGGATGGAAAAAATATGCTAATTATGCAAGGAGTATTGGCATTTGAGCTATTTTGCGGACAAGAAATTCCTGAGGTGTTTTCTATTATGCAAGAAGCTTTATTATGATAGAGTTTTTGTTACAAATTGCTTTTGGATGCAAGGAGATTACTAAAAAGTATCACCCATTGTATTTGCGATTGCAAAAACTTGGTTGTATTAAAACTAATGGAAAAATTTTTCAACTTCATGAAAGTTTTGTATTTGGGGTTATTGATTTTTATCGAAATAATTCTATGTTTGTAAGTGACTTGGCTAAAAAGCAAGAATATTTTGTCTCTTCTTATTGTTCTGGTCATAAGGGTGATATCGTAGTGGCTAAGATGGTTAAAAAAAGAGGAAAAATCAGTGTTGTTATTATAGATATTTTGCAATCCTGTAACCGATTTTTGTGCTATTTAGATTTGCATAAAGGTAAAATTGTTGGTTATAAAATGTATGAGGAAAAACCTCGTCCTATTTCTTTGCCAATTGCACAAAAAGCATTGCGTCAGCTACCTAGAGGATGTGTTATTTTAATGGATATGAAAGGGCAAAAGATTCTAGAGATTTTGGGGGTTTTAGAAGATGAAGCAATTGATGAAAAAATTATTTTATTACATTATATGCATCCTATGGAATTCTCTGAAGAAAGTAATAATTATGCGCAAAGTTTTGGAGTGGAGGTGGATAAGTCGTTATATTTAGATCGTATAGATCTTAGTCATTTGCCTTTTTATACGATTGATCCCAGTAGTGCTAAAGATCATGATGATGCGATTTTTTTTGATAGTAAAAAAAAGATTTTGTATGTGGCAATTGCAGATGTAAGTGAGTATGTAACACAAGATAGTGTAATTGATATAGAAGCAAGACAGCGGGGGTTTAGTCTATATTTTCCGCATAAAAGCTATCCTATGTTGCCAAGAAATTTGAGTGAAAATATTTGTTCTCTTAAAGAAGGTGCTATACGATTAGCGTTTACCTGGATGATATTTTTTGATAAAAATTATGAAATTAAAAAAAGCCATTTGTTTGAATCTATTATTTGTAATCACCAAAATATTACTTATGAGGAAGTAGATAATTTTTTGGAGGGAAAGAATCATGCAATAAAGCAAGATATTGCTAAAAGTATTAAGAGTTTTTATGAAGTTGCTCAAAAACTTTATAAAAAAAGAATAGAAAAAGGCTATGCTTTTAGTTCATCAGAAGTTGCAATGAAACTTAATGCAAACAATTCCTTAGAAAGTGTTTTTGTGTATGAAGAGACGAAAAGTCATCAAATTGTAGAAGAGGCGATGCTTTTAGCAAATAAAGAATCTGCAAAAATGCTAGAGGGTTATACAAAAGGGATCTTTAGGGTGCATTCCCCAATAAAAGAGGAAAAAAAACAAATATTATTTTTTGATTTAAAGAATTTAGGATTTTTAATTTTAAGGGCAGATTTTCACACACAAATTAAAGATATTCAAAGACAAGCTGTGCAAAATGGAATGATAAAAGAGATTGACCAGATGATTATTAAAATGCAAAATAAGGCACAATATGCAAGTAAAAAAGAAGAGCACTTTGCCTTAGGTTTTGAGGCTTATACACATTTTACTTCCCCGATTCGTAGATATAGCGATTTGTTTTTACATCGCTTGTTAAAAGAAATTTTACGCGGAAATAAAAAAATAGATTTTTTGCTTACACATACAGATTCTCTTTGTGCATTTTTAAATGAACAAGAACGCAAAATTGCAAAAATGGAAATCGGTTTTAAGGATCGGAAATATATGCATTGGGCATTGCGAAATCAAGGAAGAGAAGTTGAAGTTATGGTGATAGATGTTCAGTATCCAGTTTTGGCTAAAGGTTTGGGTGAAATATTAGGGGCTAGGATTGTGGTGGAGGGGTGTTTTGAGGTGGAGAAATTTGATAAAATTTTGGTAGAAATAACAGATGTGGATTTAAATAATGCTAGAATCTTTGCAGTTTTTAAGGGGATTCAACAAAAATAATGTATAAAAGAGATTTTGATATTTTGTTGCAAAAAGAATTGCCTCAAGGGATGTTATTTTATGGGGATAGTGAGTTTTATATAAATTTTTATACAAAAAAAATTCTTGATAGAATGCCTGGTGCAAGTATTAATACTTTTTATTTTTCAGATTATAATATTTCTCAAGTCTTGGATATTTTGGGACAGGGGAGTTTATTTGGAGATAAGAGTATTGTGGTTTTGAAACTTGATAGCAAAATTCCTAAAAAAGAAGTAGAGGCTTTATATAAATGTTTAAAAAATAATCCTGACAATATGTTAATTATTAATTTTTTTCGTTCTGAAAATAAGAGTCCTGTGCAATACGCACAGGACTTTAGAAGTTTTGGAGCAATGTTTAGGAAAGAAGGTTTTGTTGATGTGCAGTTTTTTGCACCAACGATGATGGAGAGTATAATTCTTTTAAGACAAAAAGCAGAGGAATTGGGGATAAGAATTGCGGATTATTTATTACAAAGTTTATTGCAATTGCAAAATAATGATTTGGGAATTGCAATGGGGGAGTTGGAAAAATATCAAGTTTTTGATGAAGAAATTACAATGGAAATTTTGCAAAAACTTTCTTTTGGATTGGGGAGTGTGGGGCTTGAGAATCTTTTAGATAGTATTTTTGAAAACAAAGATATATTGGTAGTTTATGAAAAGATACTTGAGGAAGGAGAGGATGAGATGGATATGATTAGGGAAATAGAGCGTTATTTTTATATTTTGTTTATGTTTTGTGTTTTTATCAAAATTAATGGGAGATGTGATGCTAAGGAAATTTTGGGTTATCAACCCCCGAAATTTATTGTGGATAAATATATTAATCGTGCAATTAAAATTAAAGAAAAGCAATTTCAAAAAATTTTTGAGGGGTTGCGCACTTGGCGGAATACATATTTAAGTGGAGAGAAAGAAGCGGGCATGCGTTTTTTAATAAATTTACAAGCAAATTTATGATAGAATGCAAAGTTCTTTTCTGAAAGTTAAAGAAAGAATCCTTGCTCTTAGGATATAAGGGCTATAGACCATAAGGAGAAAAAATGCGACATTATGAAACAATGTTTATTGTAAAACCTACTTTAGTAGAAGAAGAAATCAAAGCAAAAATTGATTTTTTTAAAGATATTATCACAAAAAATGGTGGTAACATCGTAACTTGTTTGGATATGGGGATGAGAAACCTTGCTTATGAGATTAAAAAAAGTAAGCGTGGTTATTATTTTGTAATTTATTTTCAAGCAGAGCCGAGTTTGGTATTGGAGCTTGAGAGACTTTATAGAATTAATGAAGATATTTTGCGTTTTATCGTGATTAAATATGAGAGTAAAAAAGAGCAAAAAGCTTGGCAAACTCTTGTAGATCGGGCAAATAAAAAACCTGAAGTTAAAGTACAAAAAATAGAAACAAAGGCTGAAGAGACTGTACAATAAGCAGGATAGGTTGGAATATGTTTAATAGAGTAGTGATGATTGGAAATTTGACACGTGATGTAGAATTACGTTATACACCCAGTGGTGCGGCAGTTGCCACAATTGGTCTGGCAAGCAATCGTAGATATAAAAAACAAGATGGAAGTTTAGCAGATGATACTTGTTTTATTGATGTGAAACTTTTTGGCAGAACCGCTGAAGTAGCAAATCAGTATTTGCGCAAAGGAAGCAGGGTTTTGATAGAAGGTAGGTTGACTTATGAAACCTGGACAGATCAAATGGGAAACAAAAGAAGCAGACACACTATTGCAGCAGAAGGTTTAAGTATGCTGGATTCTAAGAATGGTGGTGCAACAGAAGGTTATAGTGCCTCTGCCCCGATGACCAGTAATAATTATAATGACACTAATGTTTCTGCAACATATTCTAGTGCAAATGATAATAATGGGTATGCAAAGCAGCAATCACAAAAAGATTATGTACATAGTGTACCGGAAATAGATATTGATGAAGATGAATTACCTTTTTAAGGAGTAGGAAATGGAAAGAAAAAAATATTCAAAAAGATATTGTAAATATACAGAAGCAAAAATTGAGTTTATTGATTATAAAGATGTGGAAATGTTAAAGCATTCTTTATCAGAGCGTTATAAAATTATGCCAAGAAGATTGACAGGAAATACTAAAAAATGGCAGGAGCGTGTTGAAATTGCTATTAAGAGAGCAAGACATATGGCACTTATTCCTTATATTGTGGATAGAAAACACGTTGTAGAAAATCCTTTTAAAATTTAATTTTTGGCCAAAAGACTTGAACTTTTGGCACACATCGACTTACCACTTTATTTCTCTTTAGTTTTATATTTATTTTTATATATTTAGTCATTGTGTTTTTTAGATTCTAAACTTAGCATTTTTGTTAAATTTGAAGATTGTAGCATTGTGGCAAAGATAAAGCACATGGTGACATGGCTAAATGTAGCAACAAGATATTATAAAAGTTTAATAATAGGGATTATAAAAATAAATGGTATAACAAGAGTAGTAGAAAGATAAGGATCGGACGACACAATATTAGGATTATTAAAAAATAAAACTTTTGCTTAGAAAAAGTTTTATTCATAAAATGATTTTATAAGATTTAGGATTTTGCAAGAGTTTTTATTGCCCTGATAGCACTCCTTTTCAAAATAGTTTTTTGCCAAAAAGAAATAAGCCAATGCAATTTCTGCGCTTTGTTTAACTTTATCACCACCAATTTCATAAAGTACACCCAAATTAAAACAAGCAGATGCATCATAAAGGCTACAGGCCTTTTGATAATAAAATGCGGCATCTTGAAAATTTTTTGGAACACCAAGTCCTTTATAATATAAATCTGCTAGTCTAAAACAAGAAGTTGCATCCAAATTATCGCACATAACCTCATAATACTCTTCTGCTTTTGGACCAATTTCAAAAAGTCTTGCATGAAAACAACCAAAAGAATCTCCTCTTTTGCAAGCAAAATCATAATATTGTTTAGCTTTTTTGAGATCTTGTTCTACATCAAGCCCTCTTTCATAAAGCGTCCCAAGACCACTGCATCCCAACATGATACCTTTATTACAAGCTCTAGAATAATATTTTTTTGCTTGTTTAAATTCTCCTTTTTCGTAAAAATCACGAGCTTTTTTAATATCGCTATTTAGATCCCCTCCAAAGACAAAGGATAAACTTATGAGTAGAAAAATAATTTGTTTCATGATTTTTATTTAGCTTTGTTTAATATTTTGCAGTCTTTGCTCTCTTTGTTTTTCTTGCTCTTTGTATAGTAGGGCGCAATTTTTAGAAAGTTCACGAATTTTTAAGATAAACTCCTGTCTTTGTGAAACAGAAATTGCTTTCCTTGCATCAAGAATATTGAAAAAATGTGAGCTTAGCATAGTGAAGTCATATGCAGGTAGGGGAAGGTGTTTTTCCAAACAGGATTTTGCTTCATCTTGCACAAGTGTAAAAAGTTCTAAAATTCTTTTTGTATCAGCAACTTCAAAATGATATTTGCTAAATTGATACTCACTCTCTAAGTGCACATCTGCATAATTTACACTTTCTTTACAAGTATTTTCCCCCCATTCAATATCTAAAATAGATTCTACTTGTTGGATATAAGTAGCTAGGCGTTCTACGCCATAGGTGATTTCAATTGCTACAGGATCGCAAGCAATTCCACCTACTTGCTGAAAATAGGTAAATTGTGTAACTTCCATACCATCAAGCCATACCTCCCAACCAAGTCCCCATGCACCAAGAGTTGGGGATTCCCAGTTGTCTTCTACAAAACGAATATCATGTTTTTTGAGATTTAATCCAAGATGTTCTAAACTTTTTAAATAAAGCTCTTGAATATTATCAGGACTAGGTTTGATTAAAACTTGAAATTGATAGTAGCTTCCTAGGCGATTTGGATTTTCTCCATATCTTCCATCTGTTGGGCGTCGTGATGGTGCTACATAGGCAACTGACCAAGGCTTGCTATCTAGGCTACGCAATAGCGTCGCAGGATGAAAAGTACCTGCACCAGCAGGGATATCATAAGGTTGCACAATAATACATCCTTGTTCTTTCCAAAATTCTTGTAATTTTAAAAGAAGATTTGAAAAAGTAGGTTTCATGACAATGCCTTTATCTTGTGATAATTTTGTTTAATTATAGCAAAATGAAAGAATAGGAATATCTAATGTTTTATGCTAGAATTATTTAAGATTTTTGGTATAAATAAAGCTTTAGGGGTTTGAAAGTATGATTGATGTAAAGAATTTGCTAAATAATTTTGATAGTGTGAGTGAAAAATTACAAATAAAAAAAGTAGATGGCGATATTTTGTTGACATTAAAAGATGCGGCACAAAATTATAAAAAAACTAAACAGAATTTAGAATCCTTGCAAGCAGAACAAAATAAACAATCTAAATTATTTGGTGAAAAAGCAAAAGAGGGGAAGGAGGCTTTGGAGGTTTTAAAATCTCAGCTTGATGGTTTAAAAAAGGAAATTGCTACTTTGAATCAAGAACTTAAAGCAAAAGAAGAAATTTTAGAAAATTTACTTTTTGGAATTCCTAATATTCCTGATGAAAAAACTCCAAAGGGTGATGATGAAAATGATAATATTGAGTTAAAAAAAGTTTTAAAACCAAAAGAATTTGCCTTTAAGCCCAAGGAGCATTGGGAGTTGGCACAAGAAAATGGTTGGATTGATTTTGAGCGAGGAGTAAAACTTGCAAAAAGTCGATTTTCCGTGTTAAGGGGTATGGGTGCAAGATTAAACAGGGCTTTGATAAATTTTATGCTTGATTATAATCAAAAAGCAGGGTTTGAAATGGTGGTAACTCCAGTTATTGTTAACGAAAAAATGCTTTTTGGAACAGGACAACTTCCAAAATTTGAAGAAGATATGTTTAAAATTGATGGTAACACAGACCCTTTGATTATTGGCGAAGAAGTAAAAAAGCAAGATTTTTATTTGATTTCGACTTCTGAGATTACATTAACAAATCTTTATCATGATGAAATTATCCCTGCGCAAGATTTGCCAATTTTACTTACCGCGCAAACCCCTTGTTTTAGAAAAGAAGCAGGAAGTGCAGGAAGGGATACAAGAGGAATGATTAGACAGCATCAGTTTGATAAAGTAGAGCTTGTAGCGATTACTAAGCCAGAGCAAAGTGATGAGATTCATCAAAAGATGATTGATACGGCTAGTGGGATTTTGGAGGCTTTGGGGCTTCCTCATCGTATGGTACAGCTTTGTGGGGGTGATTTAGGTTTTAGTGCGAGCAATACCGTGGATATTGAAGTGTGGTTACCAGGACAAAATTGTTATCGTGAAATTAGTTCTGTTTCTAATACAAGAGATTTTCAAGCAAGAAGAGCAAAAATTCGCTATAAAGAAGATAAGAAAAATGCTTTAGTGCATACTTTAAATGGTTCTTCTTTGGCGGTAGGCAGAACACTGATTGCAATTATGGAAAATTATCAAAAAGAAGATGGAAGTATTGAGATACCTGAAGCTTTGAAATCTTATTTGTGATTTAGAGAATGGCGAAAAAAAAATTAGAAGTAAATTCCCTTGAGGAGAGTGAAGAAAGTAAGTTTTCTAGAATTTTTAAGATTGATATTAAAGCATTAATCAAAAAATTCCGAGGCTTTGGCACAAAACAAAAGGCAATATTTTTAGGAATTATTAGTGGGGTTTTTTTGTCCTTATTGGCCTTGATAGTTTTATGGGCAATTTCTCATAAAAAAACACATGGAAAAGAAATTCAAGAGTCAAGTGAAAGAATTGCTGTATTGGAAAAAAAACAAGATTTAGATGAAGAGATTCCTAGTGAGGTGCTACAATCTTTGCCAAAACTTAATGCACTCGCGAATCCTATTAATAATAAAGAATTAAATGGCCTTATCCAAAAGGCACATATGCTTTATAGTAATGGTAATGTTTTAGAAGCATTAAATGTTTATAATAAAATTGCAAATTTTTCACAATCCTTAGCAAGTTATAATTTGGGAGTTGTAAGACTTAGGCAAAAAGAATATGCAATGGCATTAGAATCATTTAAGCAAGCTATTAGTTCAGGTGATGATATAAGCTTAAATGCCTTTAATGCAGCAATGAGTGCAAAATATCTTGGCGATCAAGATTCTTATAAATATTATTTAAATTTAGCAGCCAAAGAATTGTCGCAGGAAAATAGTGAAGCATTTTATAGCTATCTTTATGCTCTTATACAATTTTATAATCAAAATTATTTTGCCACTTTTTCGGCACTTAAAAATCCAAGCTCTGATGCATATGTACAATTTAGCGATACCTTATTAGTAAAAACTTATTTGATTTTTAATAATTATGAAAATGCTATTGATATTTTGGAGAAGAAGTCTCAAAAAGATTACAAAACCCTGGGGTTGCTTTATGCAAAAATTGGGGATTATGATAGAGCAAAACAATATCTCTCACAGTATATTTATAAGTATCCTGAGGATCGTGATGCAAAATTGGCGTTACAAATCGTATATCTTAAAATGAAAGATTTTTTTAATGCCGCTAAAATTTTGGAGCAATTTGCAGATAAAAATGAACAAGAAAAGGTGTTGAAGTCCTATCCTATCAAAGTAGTACTGCATCCAAAAATTTTTGATATTAATCTTGCACAAGAACTTTTTGTTAAGCATATTTTGGATACACAAGATGTAATGGCGTATAAAATTTTATTTTATTATGCCCCTTTTAAGGTGTTTAATATTCAAGATGCTTTGGGGGCGTTACATCAAGGTGGAATGTTATTATCAGGAAATATTTTGGCTTCTGAAGAAAAAGTGATAGAAGGTCAGACGATTGCAAAAATTGATAAAAATATTGCAGAGGCATTGGTTTATGTCAATCAGAAAAAAGTGCGTAAGGCATTGGAAATTTTAAAAACAATGCTAGATCAAAATCCAAATCACTCTATTTTACACTATAACGCAGGGTTGCTTTATGCACAGATGGAAAATTATACACAGGCTTATAAACATTTTATAAAAGCATACTATCTTAATACACAAGAAATAGATTCTGCAATGTATGCAATTATTGCATCATATTTTTTGGATAAAAATACTAAGAGAATTCAAAATGATATCACTAAAAATTTTGAAGATTTGGTAATTCAAAATCCAGAGCATAGGAAGTTTTTGCTTGCATTTTTAGGTTATTTGAATAATAATGTCGCAGATGAAATGTTGTGGATTGATCAAGTAAAAAATAAAAAATCAATTTATTATGCCTTAAAGGCTGCATACGCAATGCGTTCTAAAAACCAAAAAGCCTTAGAAGATTCTTTTATGGCGTTAAAAGATATGAATCCTAATGACTTTATTGCAGATATTTTTTATATGGTCGCTAGGGATTTAAAGACAAGTTTTAAGCAAATTGCTTTGGGCTTGCATAACCTTCTTGTGCAAAAAGTAAATAATTTTGATAGTATTTTTTACGGTCCAGCTTTGGCAAGAGAGCTTTATGCACATATTGGTTTTATTACAGGATCTTTGCAGAATCAAGAAGAAACGCTACGTAAAAAACTTACTGAGACCCTTGAGGATACAAATGGGATTTTGCAGGCTTTGGCATTGGTAAATATTTACCAACATAAATTTGAACAGGCTTATGATATCTATAAGGTTTTGATAGAAAAATTAAAAGAAGATGATTCTCATACACAGTTTTTGGCTGCTGTTGCTGCAATGGGACTTCAAGATAAAGATAACGCAACACTTTTATTACAACTTTCAAAAATGGAAGCAGAATCAGAATTTGAAGCAAGAATGGCTTTGGGAATGCTATATCAGCAAAGAGGAAATTTTCGCACAGCAACAGGGTATTATAATATGCTTTCTGGAAAATTTTTTGAACCTCAATTTTTTGATTTTGAAATTGATACACAAAAAATTTTAGATTCTAAAAGGTATAAGAAATGAGTGATATCCTAAGGGGTCTAAATGCTGCACAAAAATCTGCAGCTATGCATGTTGATGGGCCTTTGCTGGTGTTAGCTGGTGCAGGAAGTGGAAAGACAAAAACTTTAACAACGCGATTGGCATATTTGATCGATGAGATTGGGATACCTGCGCAAAATACCTTGACATTAACTTTTACAAATAAAGCAAGTATGGAGATGCGCCAAAGAGCATTAAGTCTTATTGGTTCTCAAAGTAGCATTCCTATTTTGGCTACTTTTCATCGTTTTGGACTAATGTTTTTGAAGTTTTATATTACATACTTAGGGCGCAAAAATGATTTTTCTGTAATTGATGATAAGGACAAAAATAAGATTCTTAGCAAGATTGAAAAAAAAGTAAAAAATATAGACTTGACTACAAGAGAAATTAGTTCGGAAATTTCTTATATAAAAAATAGTTTACTTGGATCTCTAGGTGAAGAAAAAGAATATTTAGAGGAGTTTTTTTACGCATACCAACAAGAATTACTAGATCACAATTTAGTAGATTTTGATGATTTATTGCTTTTGCCTTTTAATATTTTAAGTACAAATGATGCACTTGCTGCAAGAATCTCGCAAACTTATTCTTATATTATGGTAGATGAATATCAGGATACAAATTATCTACAATTTCAACTGTTGCGAAAGCTTTGTTTTTCTCATGAAAACCTTTGTGTTGTGGGAGATGATGATCAAAGTATTTATGGTTGGCGTGGTGCAGATATTCAGAATATTTTGCAATTTAATAAGCATTTTAAGGATGTTAAAACTATAAAATTGGAAGAAAACTATCGCTCTACGGAAGAAATTTTAAATGCAGCAAATTTAATGATTGCGTATAATACTCAGAGAATTGGAAAGACATTAAGAAGCATAAAGGGAAGTGGAGAGGCAATAAAAAATTTAAGTTTTGAAGATTCTAAGGCAGAGGCTTTTGGTATAGCACAAGAAATACAAAATTTATTGCATAAGGGTGTTAGGGCAGATGATATTGCGGTATTGTTTAGGTTGAATGCAATGTCAAAAGGGTTGGAGGAAAATTTAAACAGATTGAAAGTGCCGCATATGTTGGTGGGAACAATGCGTTTTTATGAAAGAGCAGAAATTAAAGATATATTGGCATATCTACGATACTTAAGCAATAAGCATGATGATTTCTCGCTTGAGCGCATTATTAATCAACCAAAACGTGGAATCGGTGAAAAGACGCAAGAAAAAATATTTTCTTTAGCTAGAGAAAAAAAAATAAGCGTGGTGGAGTGTTTTTTGCAAGGAGAATATGATAATGTCTTATCTTCAAAGGTTCTTGCGACATTGCGTGAGTTTTTCGCACTTTTAGAAGTATTGCGTGAAGATAGAGATAGGCCTTATAAGATGGCAGAAGCATTATTAAATCATATTAATATTTTACAAGCTTATGAGGCAGAATATGATCATATAGATCGTATGGCAAACATAAAAGAACTTTTGCAAACAATTAAGGAATATTTTGAAGAAAATATAGATTCTACGATAATTGATTTTTTTAATAATATTGCTTTGTCTTCAAGCCTAGATGATACACAAGAAGGTAGTGTAAAATGTATGAGCATTCATACTTCTAAGGGCCTTGAGTTTGATTATGTTTTTGTGATTGGTATGGAGGAAAAAATTTTTCCTCATGAAAAAAAAGATACAGATTTAGAAGAAGAAAGAAGGTTGGCTTATGTGGCTTTTACGCGTGCTAAAAAGAAGCTATATACAAGTCATGCAAATTCTAGGTTGCACCATACAGGTCCTTTGAAAAGTTCAAGATTTTTGCAAGAAGCTCAGATTTTACAGGGTAAAAATCTTGACATACAAACAGGTGGGTTTGTAAAAAATGATGCAGTTATACATAGGGTTTTTGGTTTGGGGATTGTGCAAAAGGTAGAGAAAATAGGTCAAGACATGTTTTTGACAATTAGTTTTGGTGGCTTGATACGGCGTATTAAATCAGGTTTTGTAGAAAAGGCGTGAGAGTGCAAAAGATTTTTTATTGCTTTTTTTTTAGTATTGCTTTTTTAGTAGCAGACAATATAGAGATGCTTAAAAATAAAATTAAAAAAGAATATGAAGTTTTTTATAAAAATCATAAAATAGAAATTCATGCTATTACTTTAGGACTTAGTCAATCTAGTCAGATTAATGAGGTGCAGATTAAAAAAGTTGTTTTAGATTCTAAGGATTTTCTTGCACAAGGAAAAATAAAGATTATTTTTCTTTATAAAAATAAAGAATATGCACATTTTGTAGAATATTATATAGATGCAACACTAAAGGCTATTTTTGCCAAAAATGAAATTAAAAAATCTCAAGATATTAGCACGGAAAATATCCGATTAAAACCTATAGAGCTTTCTAGGATTCTTTCTCCTATAATTAATCCAAAAGATGTCAATCATGTTGGTGCAAAAATTTTTATCCCCAAAGAAACACTTATTACTCAAAATCTTATAGAATCTAAAATTCTTATTCGTAAAAATGATACTTTTTTGGCAGTTTATAAAGAAGGGAATATGCAAATACAATTAACGCTTATTGCAAAGGAAGATGGTGCAAAAAATGCCATTATAGAGGCATTAAATCCTGAGACAAAAAAAGTTTTGCGTGTGAGGATTCTTACAAACAATATGGGAGAAGTGTTGTGAAATTTGTACTTGGAATTAGTGGGGCTAGTAGTATAGAACTTGGAATTAAGTTTTTAAATTATCTACCTAGTGATTTTGAGATTTTTTTGGTATTAAGTCAAGGGGCAAAAGAGGTGATTAAAAAAGAGGGGTTAAATTTTAATCCTGGAGAAAATGTACAAATTTTGGATTCTAGAGATATTGGTGCTTGTATTGCCTCAGGAAGTTTTGGGGTTGATAAAATGGCAATTATTCCTACCTCAATGAATAAACTCGCAAAAATTGCTTATGGGATTTGTGATGATTTGATTACGCGGAGTGCTAGTGTCATGCTAAAAGAGCGCAAGACTTTATTGTTGGCACCAAGAGAAATGCCTTTTTCAGCAATTGCATTAGAAAATATGCATAAACTTTTTTTACATGGAGCAATCATAGCACCGCCTGTTTTGGGGTATTATTCTGGTGCTAAAACTCTAGAAGATATGGAAAAATTTTTAATTGGTAAATGGTTTGATTCTTTAAATATTTCTCATTCCTTGTATAAAAGGTGGCAATAATGAGAAAAATGGCAATTTATCCTGGTACTTTTGATCCTTTGAGTAATGGGCATTTAGATGTGATTACACGGAGCGCGGATCTTTTTGATGAAATTTTGGTAGCTGTGGCTCAATCTAGTGCCAAAAAACCTATGTTTAGTCTTGAAGATAGGGTAGAGATGGTGAAATTAGCGACAAAAAATCTAGCCAATGTAAAATGTGTGGGGTTTGATAACCTTTTGGCAGATTTTGCAAAACAAAATGGAGTACGGTTTTTGGTGCGTGGGCTTAGAGTAGTGAGTGATTTTGAATATGAAATACAAATGGGGTATGCTAATACTTCTTTAAATGCAGAGTTAGATACAATTTATTTCATGCCAAGTTTAGAGAATGCCTTTATTAGCTCTTCTGTAGTGCGTAATATTTTGACACATAAGGGAAAGATTTCACACATTGTGCCAGAAGAGGTATTTACGTATATTAAAAAAAAGGGTATGTTATGTATGTAGTATTTGAGGGGATTGATACTTGTGGAAAGAGTACGCAAATTGAGCTTTTAAAGCCAATTTTTCCAGATGCAATTTTCACAAAAGAACCAGGAGGGAGTAAGATTGGCGCAAAAATTCGAGAAATAATTTTGATGACAAAAAATCTTGATTTTTATACAGAATTTTTTTTATTTTTGGCAGATAGGGCACAACATTATAAAGAAGTGCTTTTGCCAAATAAGGATAAAAAAATTTTTGCAGATAGGAGCTTTATATCAGGGATTGCATATGCCAAAGATAAAATGAAAGAATCGTGGGAGTATAATCTTTTTGTAATGCGCGATATTTTACCAGATAGAGTTGTTTTATTTTATATTGATAGAGAGAATCTTAAAGAAAGAATTTTGCAAAAAGATCATGATGTAATTGAGCAAAGAGGGATAGATTATTTAATGAAAATTCAAGATAATCTTTTGGAAGTTGTAGAAAAATTAGATTGTAAAAAACTTTTAGTGGATGCGACAAAACCTAGAGATTTTATTCATCAGCAAATTTTAAAATTTATTATTTAGATCTTATGCTTTGTTTAACTTGTAGTGCTTTTTGTTTTTCCTTGCTTTGTAAAAATTGTAGGGATCAGTTTTTAAAAGTTAAACCAAAAATTCGTATTGTAGAGGATTTAAAAATTTATAGTTTTTATAATTATCAAGATATAAGTTTGTTGTTAAATACCAAATATTATGCTATTGGCAGTAGAGTGTTTTCTTTGCTTGCTAAAAAAGCAAATGCACATTTTTTAACAACACATCAGGAATTTTTTAAACAATATATTGCTCATGGTGTAGGAATTGATGATGATCCAAAAAAAGGATATTCGCATACAGGAGTAATTTTGCATGCCTTTAGAAATATGATTACCCCAATTTATGGGGAATTACAGGCAAAAAATAAAGTGAAATATGCGGGAAAAAGTTTGGAATTTCGACAAAAAAATCCTAGAGGATTGGTTTATAAAAGCGGGAATAAAAATCTTGTAATTTTTGATGATATTGTAACAACGGGTTTGAGTATGCTTGAGGCAAAAAAGGCTATAGAAAAAGGTGGAGGAAATGTGTTATTTGGTGTTGTTTTAAGTGATGCAAAAAAATGATATTAATCATGTTTTTATATAATTTTTGAAGTTAAAGGAAAGAGATGAAAAAATTTTTTTTTGTTTTTTTGTTCGTATTAACCTTTTGCTTTGGGGCAGTCGGCGAGCGTTTAGTATGGAATAGTGGACTTTCTTTACTTGCATTTTTAGAGCAAAATAAATTACCCTTAAAGCTTTATTACAATCTCTCTAATACTGATAAGGAACTTGCAAGTGAGGTGCGTGTAGGTTCTGTATATTATCTACTTAAAAATGCGGATGGCATGGTTTTACAAGCTTTAATTCCCATTAGTGAAGATGTGCAAATACATATTTATTTAAAAAACAGAGAATATTTTTTGGATTTTATCCCTATTATCTATACTACGCATAAAAAAACTCTAGTATTGGCAGTGCAAAAATCTCCTTATCAGGATATTCTAGAGTATACAGGTGATGTAGTTTTAGCAAATGAGTTTGTAAATATTTATCGTAAAAGTATTGATTTTAAAAAGTTTATGTTAAAAAATGATAAAATTGCTATGATTTATACAAGAAAGTATCGTCTGGGCAGGACTTTTTGGGTGCCAGAAATTAAGGCTGCTGTTGTAGAAACACATAAAAAATCTAATTACTTATTTGGTTATAATGAAAGTTTTTATGACCTCTCAGGAAGAGAGGTCATGGGATTTTTACTAGATATGCCCGTAAAATATACAAGGATATCATCAAGATTTTCTTACGGAAGATTTCATCCAGTCTTAAAGAAAACAAGACCCCATTATGGTGTGGATTTGGCTGCACCTCATGGGACGGTGATTAAAGCCGCAGCATCTGGAAAGATTATTTATTCGGGATATAGAGGGGGGTATGGAAATGTTGTAGAGATTGCACATGGTGATGGAATTAGGACTTTGTATGCACATATGAGTAAAAGAGATGCAAAAGCTAGAGTTGGTGCTATGATTAAAAAAGGACAGATTATAGGTAGGGTAGGTAGTACGGGAATGAGTACAGGTCCACATTTGCATTTTGGCGTGTATAAAAACTCTCGCCCTATTGATCCCATGGGGATTGTAAGAACTGCTAAAAATGAGTTAAAAGGCAATAAAAAGCGTGAATTTATAAATCTAGCAAAATCTCTGCAATCTGAACTTGATAGATTGCGTGAAGTGTATGATTTTGAAGTGCAAAAAGCATATTTAGAAACAAAGGCATTAGATTGAAATATTTTTCACCTCCTAAAAAAAGAGTTGATTTTACTAATATTAGTTGTACTCCTATGCAAGATTCTAAATATATTAAGCCCTTAAGGTTAAAATATACAGAAAATGGAATCCCTAAACAATGGGACATTATAAAATCTATGGATAGTGTTTGCATTTTGCTTTTTGATACTTCTAAAGAAGCATTTGTTTTGGTGCGACAATTTCGTCCTGCTGTGTTTTATAATTCTCAAAAAGATGGTTATACTTATGAGCTTTGTGCAGGGCTTGTTGATAAAGAGGGGAAAAGTTTAGAAGAAATTGCAAGAGAGGAAGTTTTGGAGGAGTGTGGATATGATATTTCCCTACAGGAATTGCAAAAAATTGGAGAGTTTTTAAATGCAACAGGAGCAAATGGAAATGTGCAGCATTTGTATTTTGCACAAGTGAGTGATAAAAATAAAGTTAATCAGGGTGGAGGTGTTGATGATGAGTGTTTGGAGGTATTGTATCTACCAAAAAACATAGCTTTGAATTTTATTTTTGATCAAGAGATACCAAAAACAACATCACTATTTTTAGGAATACAATGGTATTTTTATAGTTTTAAGGATGGAGAATGAGATTTTTATTTTTAGGAATTGTTGCTTTGACATTTCTTTTTGCAAATTTACAAAAAGAAGTAAGTGTAGAAATTACAAAAGTAGATTTAGGTAAAAATCAAGTGGAATTTGCAGCGGGGGATTTGCAGATTGGTGAGAGTGGGTGGATTAAAGTTGATTTCCATAATTATACAGGAATTATTAAGCAGGTAGTTGTTATTGCAATTGACAAAAAAAATGCAATAGGTAAGATGATGGATTTTGATACTTTGAAGCAAAAATATCTTCCTAGACCTACTAATAAAGTTAAGGTTGGAGATAAGGTTTATTTCAGAACATTAAACACTAAAGCGTTTTTGGTTGCACCGGATTTAGAATCTTATGAAAAAGTAAAAAATACACATAAAGAAGTGGAATTTTTAAGTCCAGATTTATTGATGGGGTTCTTGCTAGCTTATGGGGGATATGATCCTACTAAAGAGTTTTTTAAAAAAGCTTGCGGGAGCTATGCAGTAGGACTTTTGTATGTGGTAAATGAAAATGCACTAGATATTCTTGATTGCCAAAGCACAATTTCTTTGAAAACAGAGGATTTTGATACTTCAGGAATTAAAGAACCAAAAACCCCTTTTTATTCTCGTATTGATGAGATTAAAACAGGTACGCTTTTTAGTTTTATGCAGTCAAAAAAAGCAAAATATTATTTTCCATATTTTACAAATCTTGCACATCCTGAACGAGATTATCAAACAATGATGGTAAAAGAAAAAAGAGAAATTGATGCAAAATTGCAAGCACAAAAAGAAGAAGAAAAAAAACGCTTAAAGCTTGAAAAGAAAAAAAAATAAAGAAAAATAATTTTATGTTAGCGCGCGAACATTTTTTATTTTTTCAAAATATTGTAGGAGAGTTGGAGTGTCGGCAAGAAGAAGCGTATTTAAGAGCATATGCTTATGATGCAACTCGTGAGATTTACCAACCAGATTGTGTGCTTTACCCGCAAAATGAAGATCAAATTTCTCAGATTCTAACATATTGCAATACTCATCATATTCCGGTAGTTCCAAGAGGTGCAGGAAGTGGAATGAGTGGAGGTGCTTTAAGTATAGAGGGTGGTGTTGTACTTGCAATGGAGAAATATTTTAATCAAATTTTAGAAATTGATAAAAAAAATCTTATTGCTAGAGTGCAACCTGCTGTGATTAATAAGGATTTTCAAAAAGTTGTGGAAAAAGAGGGGTTGTTTTATCCTCCCGATCCTGCATCACAGGATTTTAGCACTTTGGGAGGTAATGTAAGTGAAAATGCTGGAGGAATGCGTGCTGTAAAATATGGAATCACTAAAGATTATGTTATGGCCTTGCGAATAGTTTTACCAAATGGGAAAATTATCCGTGCCGGAAAAAAAACTATCAAGGATGTAGCAGGATATAATCTCGCGGGTATTATTAGTGCAAGTGAGGGGACTTTGGGAGTAATTACAGAAATTACATTAAAATTGCTTGTTAAGCCCAAATATCAGCAGGTTTTAATGGGTGTTTTTCAAGAAATGCAAAAGGCAATGCAAGCGGTTTATGAAATTATGACAAGTGGTGTTGTGCCTGTGGCGTTGGAGTTTTTAGATTCTTTGACTTTAAGGGCGTTAGAAAAAAGATTTCCCGCTAGTTTTTCCTCTGATGCTCAAGTAATGCTTTTAATGCAAATTGATGGGGAGATAGTTGAATATTTGCAATATCAAAAAAATAAGATTCAAGAAATTTTTATAAAAAATCAATGTCAAGATTTCAAAGTATCACAAAGCAAGGAGGAAGCAGATTTTATTTGGTCTTTTCGGCGTAATGCTTCTCAAAGCCTTAGTATTTATGGAAAAAAACTCAATGAAGATGTTACTGTTCCAAGAAGTAATTTGCCTAAACTTTTGGAGGGGATTGAGGACATAGGTAGAAAATATGGTTTTAAGATTCCTTGTTTTGGTCATGCAGGTGATGGTAATGTGCATGTAAATATTATGGTAGAAAATCCAGATGAAGAACATTTAAAAAAGGGTTATGAGGCGGTGAAAGAGCTTTTTATGTTAGTGGTGGAGCTTGAAGGGACATTAAGTGGCGAACATGGTATAGGTATTTCTAAAGCACCTTTTATGTCTCTAGCATTCAATGAAGATGAAATGGAGCTTTTTAGAGCGATTAAAAAAGCTTTTGATCCAAATAATATTTTAAATCCGCATAAAATGGGGTTGTGATTGTTTCAAAAAGCTCATGATTCTTTATTGCGTTGGTATGGTTTGTATGGGCGTAAGGATTTGCCTTGGCGGAATCTTGTGGGGGAAAATGCGGCCTATGGGGTTTATGTCAGTGAGATTATGTTGCAGCAGACGCAAGTAAATGTAGTATTAGATTATTTTTATCGATTTATGCAAAAATTTCCTACTTTTAAAGACCTTTCATTAGCAAAAGAAGATGAGGTATTGGTTTTATGGAGAGGACTGGGGTATTACTCTAGAGCCAAAAATCTTTTAAAAAGTGCACAAAATACACAAGGAAACTTGCCAAATACTTTTGCAGAACTTAAGGCATTGTCTGGTATTGGTGATTATACAGCAGGAGCGATTTTGTGTTTTGGGTATCATCAAGCAGTAGGATTTTATGATACAAATATCAAAAGATTTTTAGTGCGATATTTTGGATTACAAACTTTTAGCCATAAAGTTTTAAAAGAATATGCAGAAAAATTTTTAAATTTTCAAAACCCCTTTGATCATAATCAGGCTTTGTTGGATTTAGGGGCATTGGTTTGCACAGCAAAAAGTCCAAAATGCTATAATTGCCCCCTTAATAGCACCTGTAAAGGTAGGGAAGATCCCTTATCTTTTGTTTTACATAAGAAAATAGAATATGAAAATTTAGTACTAAGGTTTGGAATTTATCAGGAGAGGGGTGGAGTTGCGATGTTTAGGGATAAAAAATGGAATAATTTGTATAGTTTTCCTGAAATTTTAGTTTCTACGGAGGAATATCTTGGAAGTGTGCGACACACAAGGACAAAGTATAGAATTCAAGCAGAGGTGTATAAAATTACAACTATGCCAAAAGATACAGAATTAATTAGAGATTTTGAGGATTTGCCAATGAGTAGTTTGGGTTTAAAAATCTTAGAACTAATAAATAGGATAAAAAAATGAGAAGCTATCAAGCAATTTTAGTTTTAGCATTAAGTGCCTTTTGTATGGGGGTTACAGAGTTTGTTGTAGCGGGAATTTTACCGAAATTAGTAGTGTTTTTTGAAGTTACAGAATCAAAAGCAGGATTTTTGGTGACAATTTATGCAATTGGCGTGGTGATTGGCGCACCTTTATTAAGTGTGCCATTGAGTTATGTAGATAGGCGTAAACAATTATTGATTAATTTGGCAATTTTTATTGTTGCAAATTTAATGATTGGTTTGAGTACAAATTTTTATTTAACAGCTTTAGCTCGATTTATCGCAGGGTGTATGCATGGTGTATTTTTTGTTAATGCAACTTTGAGTGTTTTAATGGTGGCGCCAAAAGGAAAAGAAAACTCTTCTTTGTCACTTATGGTATCAGGGCTAACAATTGCATTGGTAAGTGGTGTTCCATTAGGGACTTTTGTAGGACAGGTTTTTGGCTTTCAAAGTGTATTTTTTTTCATTGTATTTTTAAGTAGCTGTGCATTTATCGGAGTATTCTTTTTGATGCCAAAAAATTTAGAGAGCAAACAAGCAAACTTTTCTTCTTTATATAAGGCTTTAAAGATTCCTTTTTTGCTAAAAGTATATTGTTTGACTGCAGCAACTTGTGGGGGTGCTTTTGTTCTTTATACTTATATTGCAAGTTTTTTATCCACTTTGAGTGGTTTTAATGAGCATGCTATTGGGATTTTGTTGCTCGTGTATGGTTTTGGTGCAATATTAGGGAATCTTTTTGGTGGTAAGCTTACAGATTTGAGAGGGAGTGTGATGGCATTGCGTATAATTTTGGTATGTCAAGTGATATTTTTTTCACTCATGGGAATTAGTGCACATTCTCAAATACTTGTGAGTATTAATTTGTTTATCATGGGGTTTTTTGCTTTTGCAGGGATTTCTCCACTAAAATCTTTTGCAATGATTGCAGCACAAAAATATGCACAAGATTTTAAAGATAGTGCGGTAAGTGTTAATGAGGCATCTTTTAATGTAGGGATCGCATTAGCATCTTTTTTTGGCGGTTTGATTGTAGAGATATTTGGTGTGGGATACAATCCTTTTTTTGCTGCTTTGTTTGTGTTGCCTGCATTATGGATTGTCACCACACAACCTAGAACAATCTAAGGTTTTAGAGATAAAACATAAATTTTGCTAGAGTAATAATTAAAATACATAAAACAAAGATAATGGGATGAATGAATTTTCCCAAAGGATTTTTGCATTTAAAAATAAAATGGCAACTAAGAGAGAAGACTACAAAAATAAAAATTAGTGCTGCAAGACATATTTTGATAAGAAGGAGTTTTTGCAACATGCTTTCTAATGGTTGAGCAAAGTATTTTCCTGCCATAGCACCGCCTGTGATAAAAAGCATCAAAACCACAAAGGGCATAAAACGCGTGATTTTTTGTGAAATGGCATCAAGGGTTTTTTGAGAATCTGTTTTAGTTTTTATTTTTGCAAGTATTACTACATCAAAAAATAAATAGCCTACAAAAATAATTGCACAAAAAAGATGAATAATGAGAAAAAACGGATAAATTTTGTCCATGATAAAGCCTTATAATTGAAATAAGACAATTCTATAGTTTCTATTTAAATATTTGTAGGGTAATTATATTTTATAGATAATTTGTAAAATAAACTTGCTTCTATCACTATGAATATCTTTGTGTAAAACAATAGGATTATTGTGTATATCTACTGCTCCTAGCGTATAGCCTTTGTGTGTAATATCATCAAGATATTGTAATTTAAGATTCCATTTTAATTTTGGTGTGATTTGTGATTCTAGATAAAGTGTTATTGCATTTTCCGTGCTTCGAGGGCTCGTGGTGTGGCGTCCTTGGATTTTGAGGTTGAAATAATTATGGTTATATCCTAGATAAATAATTTCACTTAAAGCATTTCTACCTACAATATCACTTAGTGCACCCGTATCATAGAGACTACCATCCCAAATATCTACAGAAACAGGGTTCCCATAGATTCCGATTCTTCCATTTGCATTGCCAAAGTTTTTGTAGATACTACCACCAAAGTTAAAATTTTTATATGTGAAATTTTGCTCAAACATAAAAGTTTGTGCTTGAGAATCTAAAAGGCTTCCAAAAGCAATACTATCATTTTGTTGTGCAGATAGGTGGTGATGAAAAGCAAAAAGCGAAATTATTGTAGTTTTTGAGGAAAAATTTTTATTTTGATAGGTGTAGCAAAGGTTAATTTGTGGAGCAGTATAATAGTTTGGGCTTAAATAAATAAGGGTTTTTAATAAAAGTCCAAAATGGCTTTGATAATTTGCTCCTAGAATAAAAAGTTCATGATTTTGTGTATAAAATCTTCCAAAGTCATAAAACCAATCAGAGTAAACCGAAGCTCTTGCATCGGAAAAAAGTCCATAAAATAAAAAATCTTGTAAACTATAGCGTAATTCAATCCCTTGATTATAATCGCTAAAAAAATCATAATCTTCTAATTCATATCGCCCTAGTTTTATCATTAAGTTTTTATTTTGAAAGGATAAAAAGGCATTATGTAGGATAAAAAATCGTGGAAATGTATCTGTGTTTATCCCGCTATGTCCTTGGTAAAATCCAATATAGCTGGTAATATTTGGCGCTATGGGAGTATTTTTATTTTGAAACTTTGTACTATCTAAAATAATGCCATTGGCACTTATACCTAATTTGAATTGCAAGAAAGAAAAAGGGGAGTAAGTGATATTTCCTTGCGCTAAAAGAGTACCATAAGAATCTGTAGGATAGAGATTTTGCATAGGATTATAGGTTTTGTTAAAGAAACCAATTTTACTAAAAAGATTGATAGAACCATCGTATTGCAGAGGTTTTGCAAGGGTTATAGTAATGAAAAAAAATAGTAAAAAAATCTTATACATTATTAAAAACTATGTGTGATGTAGGTGGAAATAAAACTACGATCATCCCAGCGTGAATGTTGCAAATATGTTTTATAGATTTTATAATTTTTATGGGTATAGACTTCAAAAATAGTTAAATTGATACCAATATTGAGGTTTTTGGCAATATTATAAGTAGTACCAATAGAAAGACTTTCTTCAAAAACTCTTCTTGATGTAGTTGTGCGATTGAGAATTTTAATAGTATATTTTTCTCCTTTTTTAGCCCAGAAAAAAATTGCACTGAAAGAATCAGGGTCAAAAAGTCCATTATTTGCTGTACCACGATCATAGATTGTATTATCTTTAGCATCAATTCCAATGGGGTTTCCATTGTTTCCTACAAAGGCATTGGGATTATTTATTGTGCCATATAGTTGGAAACCAAGATTGTGTTTCCCCATAGTTTCTGAAGAAATATCAAAGCTTTGTTTGAGGGTAAGAACCACGCCCCCTTTTCCTACTTTTCTACCTTGATAGCCGTATAAATAAGGGCTTTTAGGGTCAATCATTCCTATAATGGGAGCATCTCCTGTATCATAGCTAGAGAGTTTGTCTCTTCCTTCTTGGAAATGAAAAGGTGCTAATATATAAAAATCTGTATGGCTACTAAGTTTTTGAGAAATATTTTTTTTATATCCTAGGTGGATTCCTGGAGCGATATAGCGAGTGAGTTGGAATTGTAAATAAGTATGAATGAGAAAATTTTTTGGTGTGATTTTGCTACCTAGGATCACGGCTGGCATTTTGGTGCCATTGATAAAGCGATATGTTTTTAGCCACTTACCCCCATAACTTGATTTTTTTTCACTAACTGTGATGTAATTATCAGTAATTCCTTTTTTATAATGCATTTCTATAGCTGCATGTCTTCCAGTGAGCCATTCCGTACTTTTTAGGAGGAAACGCCCCACCTGGATACTAAAGGAATCGTTTTTATATCCAAAATAAAGATCTTTTATAAAATAATTTTGAGTATTGCTTGGGGTAGCCTTGATATTACCTAAAAATCCACTATTGTAGCCTACATATTTATAAGCTAATCCACCTTTTGTGTCAGGATTGTTTTTTGTGTCATCAAAAATCAATCCTCCAAATGCAAAACTTGCACCAAAACTAAAGCCGTTATCAAGTATTTTGTTGTAATTGATTGCACTATAAATTGTTCCAAAACTTTCTGTAGGATAAGTGCCTTTGGCATAGTCGATTGGACTATGATTGAAACCAAACTTGCTATATTCTGTAAATTCTATACTAAAATCTTTTGCAAAAATAAAAGTGCATAAGTAGAGAAAGATAGTTTTTAGTTTCATTATAGATCCAATGTTTTAGTAATTTGTTGTTTAATTTCTTGATGTAGAGAAAAAATAGAATCAATATCATTGAGATTTTGAGTGTGATTGTAGAATTTCTCGATAATTTTAAGAAGATTCTCTGCGATTTGTCCAAAGAGAATTTTATTCTCCAAAAATGCATGTACTAAAATATCATTTGCGCTATTAAGGATTGCTCCGAGTTTTGGATTGTTGAGTAATTCTTGCTTGATTTGCCAAATAGGATATCTTTGGATATCAATAGATTCAAAATGTAAATTTTTTAGTTTTTCTAGTGGAAATGAGGGAATAATGTTTTCTTGTGTAGCTTTTTTGGGGTCTAGGGCATAGGCAATAGGTAGTGCCATATCAGGCAGAGAAAAGTGTGCAGTCATTGAACCATCTATAAAATGTATTAATGCATGGACACTTGAGCTTTTTTCAATAATGGCAGAAACTCTAGAGGTGTTAAAAAGCCATTTTGTTTCAAGAAGTTCAAAAAGTTTGTTGACCATGGTAGCAGAATCAATCGTGATTTTATGTCCCATTTTCCAGTTGGGATGCTTAAGTGCATTTTCTTTTGTTTGTTGATAGATTAAATCTAGAGTCATATCTCTAAAAGCCCCACCACTTGCAGTGATAACAAGTTCTTTTATGGGGCGATTATTTAAAAGATACCAGATTCCAAAATGTTCGCTATCTATTGGAATGATGGGATAATCATCAAAGAGCCATCCTCCACTAACTAAGCTTTCCTTATTGGCAAGTGCGAGGGTTTTTTGATATGTTTTTGCATAAAGACTAGGGCGTAATCCTGATAAACCAACAAGAGCATTGACTACAAGTGAAGATTGAGAGTTTCTAATTGCTTCTAAGATTCCATCCATACCAAATAAAACTTTACAATTTTTTGCTTGAAGTTTGGGGAGATCATTTTTATCGGCAATTACAACAATTTTTGGATCAAAGGTTTGGATTTGTTGATTGAGTAGGGATATATTTTTTCCTGCACAAAGCACCTCAACTTGCAAATTAAAGGCTTTTGCAATTTTTAGAGTTTGTGTACCAATAGATCCTGTGCTGCCTAATAAAATCATTAAAGATTCCCAAGTAAAAATAAACTATTAGATTTGTTAGGTAAAAAAGAAGGTAGAATGTAGTGCATGGTAACCGCACCAAATAAAATAGCATCAAAACGATCAAGGATTCCGCCGTGTCCTGGAAGAATATTGCCACTATCCTTGAGATTGGCTTTACGTTTGAGATAACTTTCAAATAAGTCACCTAGTATGCCAGAAATTGCTATGATAAGACTGATAAAAAATGCAAAAAATAAATTATAGTTAAGGAAATATGTGCCAAAAATTCCCCCCGTAACAACAGAAAAAAGAGTTCCTATAATTACGCCTTCTATTGTTTTTTTGGGACTTGTGGGACTTAGTGGTGTTTTGCCAAATATTCTTCCTCCAAAATATGCAGCACTATCACATATTGCAATAATAAGAATAAGCCATACAATAATGAAAACTCCAAAATCTCTATAAAGAGTAAAAAGGATGATAAAAGGTATGGTGGGGTAAATGAAAGCTAAAATAGCTTTGGGGGTAATTTTCTGTTTATAGGCAAGAATTCCAGCCAAAATCATTGTAAAAAACAATGCAGATTCTATAGAAGTTTCGAAAAAGAACGTATAGCACCATAAAACAATTGCAAGGCAAAGATAGGGGACATAAGATTCTTTACATTCAAAAAGTCTTAGAGCTTCTTTAAAACCGAGTAAAAAAGAAACACCAAGTATAATCCATGTAAAAATAACATTATCTAAAATAATATCTATTAAGATGCATGATGCCAAAATTGCAATTAAAATAACACCGGTGACATAACGCTTTGTTTCAGAAAAAAACGCCTTTTTCAGTTTCATTAAATTCCTCAAAATTACAAAATTACGTCACATTATAACAAAAAAAGGAATTTGTTATTCCTGTAGAAAGTCTTTAACATTTTGTAAAGTCTTTTGCACTAAAATATTCTTTGAATTTTCATAAGCCCAAGCAATGTGAGGAGTAATAATGATTTTTTTATGCAATAAGGGGTTTAAAAAAGGGTGATTTTTTTGCATAGGTTCTTTTTCTAAGACATCTGTACCAAAATAAATTTCACGCATTAGAAGTTCTTTTGCTATATCTTCTTCATTGACAATTCCTCCGCGTCCTACATTGATAAGCACAGCCTTATCTTTGAGTAGAGCAAGTTTTTTGGCATTAAGCAAATCTTTTGTTTGAGTTGTTAGAGGAGAATGGATAGAAATAATATCTGAGGTTTTAAGTAATGTGTCAAGATCTTTATAAGTATAATGGGTATCTTGTTTATTTTGACTAATAGAGGCATAAGAGATTTGTGCACCAAAAGCTTCTGCTAATTTTGCTACCTCTTTGCCAATGCTTCCTAGCCCTATAATCCCCCATTGTTTAGAATCAAGTTGTGCTAATCCATCTTGAACATGGGTAAAAATATCACTTTTTGTCCAGTCTCCACTTTTGCAATAAGTATCATAGTATGAAAGATTTGATAAAAGATTTAAGGCTAAAACTAGCGTATGTTGTGCAACACTTTTTGTAGAATATCCCGCAACATTTTTTACTACGATTCCTTGTTCTTGTGCATAGGCAACATCAACAATATCCATTCCTGTTGCCATGATCGCGATAAGTTTTAAATGCGGGCATTGTTGTAAAATTTCTTTTTTTAAAGGAACTTTATTTGTGAGAACTATCGTAGCATCTTGGATTCTTTCATAAATCTCTTGTGTAGAGGTTGTGGGGTAGGAGATAAACTCTCCATATTCTTTTAAAGAATCTAGATTTACATCACCTAGGGTTTTTGCATCCAAACATATAATTTTCATTATTGCTCCTCCAAGAATAAGTTCCTCTATTGTATTATTTTCCTTGAAAATATATAAAATAATTTTTGCAATTTTTAATAAAAAAGGTAAAAAAGTTACCTAAGGTAAAAAAATATTGAATTTTTGTAATTAAGGTTTAATTTAAAAATACGAGAAGATTATTTTGTAAGTTTGGGTTGATAGACTAGTTTTGTATTTTACAATGTAATTTTTGTATAATTTAAAAATATTTTATTCCTTGGAGATGGTTTGTGAATTCTAGCAATATTATTAATATTTTATTAGATTCTCTTCCTTTTATACGGCAGTTTCAAAATCAAGTTATGGTGATTAAATATGGTGGTGCTGCACAAATTAATCCCGATTTAAAGCTTAGTTTTGCGAAAGATATTGCTTTGTTGCATTTATTGGGAATTAAAGTGGTGATTGTGCATGGAGGTGGTAGAAGTATCAATGAAATGCTAGATCGTTTAGAGATTGCTAGTGAGTTTGTTGATGGTGTACGTGTAACAAGTCAAGAGGCAATGCCTGTTGTTGAAATGGTTTTGAGTGGAAATATTAATAAAGAGCTTTGCGATTTTCTTAATACAAATGGAGCGAGGGCTGTGGGGATTAGTGGCAAAGATGGGCACTTGTTTGGTGCGGTAAGTGAAAGTGGAAATTATACAGGCAAAATTACAAAAGTGGACCCTAGCCTTATATATTTGCTTTTAGATGGTGGTTTTGTGCCAGTGATTGCACCAATTGCATATGGAGAGAGTTTAAAACATGAAGGATTTAATATTAATGCAGATTATGTGGCTTGTGAAATAGCTAAAGCAATAAATGCATCAAAGATTATTTTCTTGACAGATATTAAAGGAGTGCTCGATCAAAATAGTAAACTAATTCCAACACTTGATAAGGAACTTTTTGAAACTTTAAAAAAAGAAAATGTTATCACGGGTGGAATGATACCTAAATTGCAATCTTGCTTTGAATGCACAAAAAATAATGTACAAAAAGCTCATATTATTGATGGCAGAATCAAACATTCTTTGCTTTTAGAGCTTTTTACAAGCGGTGGGATTGGGACAGAGATTTATTAATTTAATCAAGATCTTTTAAAATATTTTGTATTTTTGCAAAATGTTCTTGATTAATACATCGTAAATCAAGCAAAATTTGGTTATTTTTGATTCTTGCTATAAGACCTTGCAATCGTAGTTTGACACTAAGGTTTTGTACATTTTTGTGATTGTGTTGTAGTGCTATTGCATAAGAATCAAAAATCATATCTGGAAGGCTACCACCCCCAGCTTTTGAGGTGGTAGGTATAATTTGTGTGGAGAAATTTTTAAGATTTTTAAGAAGCTCTAAGAGATCTTTAGCTTTTTGTAAAATTTCTTTTGTATCTTGATTTAGCAATGCTATTGTAGGGATTTCTTGTAGGGAGTTATGAAGATATGCAAGAAGTGTTTCTTGTAAGAAAATTAGACTAATTTTATCAATACGCAATGCGCGCAATAAATGATTTTTTTTGAGTTTTTCAATTAAGTGTGTTTTACCAAAAATAATTCCTGCTTGAGGTCCACCTAGAAGTTTATCACCACTAAAGCTCACAAGAGATGGGGAAAGTTTTGCAATTTCAATTAAGGAAGGTTCATTGCAAGAAATTCCTTTGATATATCCACTTCCTACATCATAATAGTCAATAATATTATGTTTTTGTGCTAGTTCCTTAATCTCTTTGAAGTCTACATGCTGCACAAAGCCAGTCTGAGAAAAATTGCTTTGGTGTACTTTTAAAAGCATAGTGGTTTCTTCATTGATGGCATTTTGATAGTCTTTTAGATGCGTTTTATTGGTAGCGCCTACCTCAATTAATTTAGCTCCTGATTGTTTGATAACCTCAGGGATTCTAAAACTTCCTCCAATTTCTACGAGTTCTCCACGAGAAATTACCACCTCTTTTTCTTTAGCAAACGTATTGATAATGAGCATTACAGCGGCCGCATTATTATTAACAACAAGCGCATCTTCACATTCAAAAAGTGCACAAATAATTTCTTTTACATGTGTATATCGTTCACCTCTTTCACCTTTCATGAGATCATATTCTAAGTTATTATACTCGCTAAGCAAAGGTAGAGATTTGTGAATAATAGAAGGAGAAAAAATACTTCTTCCCAAATTTGTTTGCAAGACAATTCCTGTGGCATTGATGAGAGGCTGAAAAGATGGAGTAGTAATTTGATGATATTTTTTTTGGATACAAGAAAAGATTTCTTCTTGTCTAGGGGTAGTCGCGATAGTTTTTTGTAAGATTTTTTTGCGAATATCTTGTAAGATTTCTTTTGCTATTTGTTTAAGAAGCACGGGATTATAATGTGCGAAATCCTTATGTTTTAAAATATTGTCTATTTTTGGTAGCAAGGAGAGTAGTTTCTGCATTTTTTTCCTTTTTTTGTATAAAAATATTTCATTTTTTTATCAAGATTTTTTTATAAATTATAGCAATATATGAATTTTTTTGTATTTTACAAAAATGTGTTATTATTTCGGAATTTTGGAGTGTCTTAAATATAAAATGAGGTAGTAAAGAAGAAAAATAAATTACCAAATATTTTTAGAATAAGAGATGCTAAAACAATGTATTTACTTAATAGACAAAGGGTGAGTTTTTGAAAACAAATAAGTTATTTTGGGTGTTTTTATGTTTGACTTGTTCTTTTGTGTTTGCCGCAAATCCTACAATCCCTACAATTAATCTTTCTTTGAGTGCACCTGATACGCCAAAACAACTTGTGACTACCTTAAATGTAGTAGTTGTTTTAACTTTACTGGTTTTGGCACCTTCTTTAGTGCTTGTAATGACAAGTTTTACTCGTCTTGTAATTGTTTTTTCTTTTTTGAGAACTGCATTAGGAACACAGCAATCTCCTCCTACACAAATTCTTGTTTCTTTGGCAATGGTATTGACTTTTTTTATTATGGAGCCTGTAGTTAAAAAATCTTATAATGAAGCAGTCGTGCCATATTTGGATAATAAAATTTCTTATGAAGTAGCCTTTGAAAAAGGAGTAGAGCCTTTTAAGGAATTTATGTTAAAGAATACTAGAGAAAAAGATATTGCATTATTTTATAGAATTAGAAATTTACCCAATCCAGAAACTCCACAACAAGTTTCCCTGATAGCTCTTATTCCAGCTTTTATGATCAGTGAGCTAAAAACTGCATTTCAAATTGGTTTTTTACTATACTTGCCATTTTTGGTTATAGATATGGTTGTAAGTTCAATTCTTATGGCGATGGGGATGATGATGTTGCCACCTGTTATGATTTCTTTGCCTTTTAAGATTCTTATTTTTATTTTGGTAGACGGATTTAATCTTTTGATTGGGAATCTTGTTGAGAGTTTTAAATGAAAGATAAGGCAGTTTTTTTTAATCGTGAATTATCGTGGTTGCAATTTAATTCTAGAGTGCTTGATCAGGCAAGAGATGAAAAAAAACCACTTTTAGAGAGATTGAAATTTTTAGCAATCTATGGAACAAATCTTGATGAGTTTTATATGATTCGGGTTGCGGGACTAAAAAATCTTTATGCTAATGGTATTGTTAAGGCGGGGGTAGACGGTTTAAGTGTAAAAAAACAGCTAGATTTCATTGATATGTATTTGCGGAAAGAGAAGAAAGAATTTGAGGCATTGTATTTTAAAATTTGTGCACAATTAAAAGCAGAGGGACTTGGGATTTATTCATATCAAGAATTAGATGATACATTGAAAGAATATGCCAAGGAATATTTTTACAAGCATTTGTATGTAATTGTTGTGCCTGTGGTAATGGATTTTAAAAATCCATTACCACATTTATATAATCTTAGTGTAAGTATTGTGACTTTATTAAAAGATAAAGAAAATGGTGAGAGAATGTATGGAATTGTGCGGATTCCTAGAGCAATTGAGCGTTTTGTAATGCTAAAAAAAGGAGTGTATGTTAATATTGAGAGTATTGTTGATGCATTTTTGCCTAGTTTGTTTAATGGGTTTGAGGTGTTAGATACTCTACTTTTTCGCATTACTAGAAACGCAGATATTGAAATTGAAGAAGAAGAAGCAGATGACTTTATAGAGCTTTTGAGCGAAGGTTTAAAGGCTAGAGAAAAAGGAAGAGTTGTAAGGTTAGAGTTTGAAAAAAAAATACAATCTCAAGAATTGCAAGATTTTATCCAGTATCAAGTAGGTGTACATAAAGAGGATATATTTTTATATACAATATTGTTGCATGTAGGTAGCTTGTGGGAGATTGCTAATAAAAAAGAGTTTGCTCATCTTTCCAAAAAACCTTTTACTCCCAAGGTTTTACCTCCATTGAATTTTAAAGATTGTATTTTTAAAACTATTTCTAAACAAGATGTTGTTTTGTTCCATCCTTACGAAAGTTTTGAGGGAGTGGTAAATTTTATTCATCAAGCAAGCTTAGATCCTGAGGTCATATCTATTAGAATGACACTTTATCGTGTGGGTAAGGATTCTCCGATTATAGAGGCTCTTATTCGTGCGGCAGAAAGTAAGCAAGTAACCGTTTTAGTGGAATTAAAAGCTCGCTTTGATGAAGAGAATAATTTGCATTGGGCAATGGCTTTAGAAAAGGCAGGAGTACATGTAATTTATGGAGTACCTAGATTAAAGGTTCATGCAAAAATTACCTTAGTGGTGCGTCAAGAAGATAATCAGCTTAAAGGTTATGTGCATTTAAGTAGTGGAAATTATAATCCTGTTTCTGCAAAAATTTATACAGATTTGAGCTATTTTACTGCGAATCCAAAAATTGCAAATGATGCAATAAGACTTTTTCATGCATTATCTACAGGCACTTCTTATAGAACAACGTTGGAATATTTAAATATTGCTCCGACACAAATTAAAAATAAAATTTTATCAATGATTGATGAGGAGATGGTTTATGGAAGTGAGGGAAAGATTATTTTTAAAGCCAATGCTCTTGTAGATAGTGATATAATTAAAAAGCTTTATGAAGCATCAAATGCTGGTGTAAAAATTTGGCTAATTATACGCGGGATTTGTTGCTTAGTGCCAAATATTAAAGGAATGAGTGAAAATATTAAAGTGATTTCTTTGGTGGGAAAATATCTTGAACATGCAAGAATCTATTATTGTGCGCATCAAGAATATATTTATTTTTCAAGTGCAGATTTGATGCCACGAAATCTTGAAAGGCGTGTGGAGATTTTAATTCCAATTACGCAAAAAAATTTGTATCAAAAAATTTTAGATATCTTGCTTATCCAGCTAAGAGATGATATAAATGCTTATGAATTACAAAGTGATGGTAGTTATTTACCAAAAGAGCTTTGTGAGATGATTGATACACAAAGTTTATATGAAGAATATGTTAATAAACTTTATTATTTATATCAGCAAGGAAATATTTCTTTTTAAGGATTGGTATGCGAACTTCAATTGTGATTATGGCTGCAGGAAAAGGTACAAGAATGCATTCTGCTTTGCCAAAAGTTTTACATAAAATTTGTGGAAAGCCTATGCTTTTTTATATTATTAGAGAAGCATTGAAGGTTAGTGATGATGTGCATGTTGTATTGTCGCATCAAGCTGCAATGATTGAGGAAAGATTGAAACAAGATTTTGATAATTTACATTTTCACTTGCAGGATTTACAGAATTTTGCGGGCACTGGTGGAGCTTTAATGCAACAAGGAAGTAAGAAGCTTTTGGATACAAAATATAATCGTATTTTAATTTTAAATGGGGATATGCCTTTAATTTATGTAGATATTTTGGAAAATCTTTTGAGAGTAAATGCGCCGATGGTCTTAGGAATATTAGAATTGCAAGATCCTAGCGGATATGGTAGGATTTTAATGGATGGGGATTGTGTGAAGGGGATTGTTGAAGAAAAAGATTGTACGCAGGTCGAAAAAAAAATCAAAAAAGTTAATGCAGGAATTTATGTGGTAGATAAAAAATTACTACAAGAATTTATTCCAGCTTTGGAAAATCAAAATGCGCAACAAGAATACTATCTTACTGATATTGTACAAAAAGGTGTGCAAAAAGGTGTAGAGATTAAGGTTTTTATGGGTGATGTAGAGAGTTTTATGGGGGTAAATTCTAAGCTAGATCTTTGTAATGCACAAGAAATTATGTTGCAAAGATTAAGGAAAAAGGCAATGTTAAATGGTGTAATTATGCATTTGCCTCATACAATTTACTTGGAAGAGGATGTAGAATTTGTTGGGGAGTGTGAATTGCAAGAGGGAGTGAGGATTATTGGTAAAAGTGTAATTGAAGAAAGTGTGATTAAATCTCATAGTGTAATTGAAGAAAGTATAATTAAAAATAGTGATATAGGGCCATTGGCACACATCCGCCCAAAAAGTGTAATTAGGGATAGCCATATTGGTAATTTTGTGGAGGTAAAGGCAGGGGATTTAGAAGGAGTAAAAGCAGGACATTTGAGTTATTTGGGAGATTGTGAAATTAAAAAGGGAAGTAATATTGGCGCAGGGGTGATTACTTGCAATTATGATGGAAAAAATAAGCATAAAACTTGGATTGGTGAAAATGTATTTGTGGGGAGTGATAGCCAAATTATTGCACCGGTGAAAATTGATTCTGAAGTATTAATTGGCGCGGGAAGCACGGTTAATAAGGATTGTAATATAGGGGACTTGGTATTAAGTAGAGTGGAACAAAAAAATATTGCAAAAGGGTATTATAAAGTTTTCAAGGACAAGTGATTTTTAAAAGAAAATTTACTTTTTTAGAATCACGATGGTATAATTATAAAATTTAGTCAAGAAGTAGGAGTTTTTATGGAGTTAAAGTTAGCAAAAATTGATCATAATGTAGAATCAAATACGATTACTTTGGAAGAGATTATAAAAGCAGCACAAAGTGAAAAATTTTTTTATTTTGCGCAAGAAAACAAGGAAAAAGATTTGCAAAAAGTGATGCAGAACTTTATTGATAAAAATCGTTTTGCAAAACTTAGCAAGGTGTCTTATGGGTTGGATGAAAAAGATTTCGTTTATGAGTTACACATTATTTGATTGCGATTTGAGATAAAAAAGTAAATGAAGCTTTATATTGAAACTTTGGGTTGCGCGATGAATACGCGTGATAGTGAACATATGATTTCTGAATTGCAGAAAAAAGAGGGTTATGAATTAACAAATGATGCAAAAGATGCAGATTTAATTTTGATTAACACTTGCAGTGTAAGAGAAAAGCCTGAGAGAAAATTATTTTCTGAAATTGGACAATTTGCAAAGATTAAAAAAGTGGGTGCTAAAATTGGCGTATGTGGCTGTACAGCTAGTCATATGGGAGAGCAGATTATAAAAAGAGCCCCGAGTGTAGATTTTGTATTAGGGGCAAGAAATGTCTCAAAAATTACTGAAGTATTACATAAGCCTAAAGCTGTAGAAGTTAGTATTGATTATGATGATAGCACTTATGTATTTGATGTTATAAAAAATACTGGAATTAAAGCCTTATTAAATATTTCAATTGGTTGTGATAAAAAATGTGCTTATTGTATCGTGCCACACACTAGAGGCAAGGAAATTTCTATTCCTCTTGATTTGCTTTTAAAGGAAGCAAATAAGCTTGTTGCAAGTGGAGTTAAAGAGATTATGCTTTTAGGACAAAATGTCAATAATTATGGGTCACGATTTTCTATCCCTCATGAAAAAATTGATTTTGCTGGATTATTAAGAGAGTTAGAAAAAATTGAAGGCTTACATAGAATCCGTTTCACTTCACCTCATCCTTTACATATGGATGATACATTTTTAGAGGAGTTTGCACGCAACAAAAAAGTATGCAAATCAATCCATATTCCCTTACAGAGTGGGTCTACGCAAATTCTTCGTGCGATGCGTCGCGGATATACTAAGGAGTGGTATTTAAATCGTATTAAAAAATTAAGATCTTTAGTGCCTGATGTGGGGATTAGTACAGATATTATTGTGGGTTTTCCCACTGAGAGTGATGCAGATTTTCAGGATACTATGGATGTTCTTGAGGCGGTACGATTTGATACAATGTACAGTTTTGTATATTCCCCTCGTCCATATACAGAATCTGCAAGTTGGGGACGAGAAAAAGAAGTGGATAAAGAAGTAGCCTCAAAAAGATTGGCGATATTACAAAATCGCCATAAAGAAATTTTAAAAGAAGATGCAAAAAAAGAACTAGGAAAAACTTATACAATTTTAGTGGAAAATAATAAGCAATCTCCTGTAGAGGTGTTTTCTGAGGGGCGTAGTGATAATGGCAGATTAATAAAAATTCAAGGGGAATTTTTAGATATAGGAAGCTTTGCAGAAGTGGAAATTGTGGCGACAGATGGAGGCAGTCTGATTGGAAAAAGCAAAGCAGTTAAAGCGTAATATTCTTTTATTTTTTTTACCAAGACTGGTATGGGTATTGTTGTGGATACTTTATTTAACATGTCGGAATAGGTTTTATATTTCTAAAAAACTTGAAGAGACAAACTGTATTGCAACATTTTGGCATGGAGAATTTTTAATGCTTCCTTTTGCATATTTAAAATTAAGAAAAAAACCAAAAATTTTTGTAATTTCAAGCAAACATTTTGATGGGGAGTTGATGGTGCGTCTTTATAGTTATTTTGGTTTTAAAACAATCCGTGGTTCCACAAATTATGATGGAGTAAATCGTGGAGGAGTAAAAGTTTTAAAAGAATCTTTTAAATATTTAAGAAATGGATGGGATACAGGAATTACTCCAGATGGACCTAAGGGACCTTATCACAGCATTGCAGATGGTGTTGTTGCGATGGGACAAAAAACTCAAACTCCTTTAAGTGTTTTTAGGGTACGACCACATAAGTGTTGGAGATTGAATACTTGGGATAGATTTGAGATTCCAAAGCCTTTTAGCAAAATTGATTATTATCTAATGGATCCTTTTGTTTTAAAAAAGGAATGGAGTGTTGATGACGCGAAAATAAAAATTTATGAAAAAATGCAGGCTTTATGATAAAATTTTATAGTTTTTGTAAAAGAAGATAGTGATGTTTGGTTTTAATAAGATTTTGCGCTCATTGTTTTCCAATACTTTTATAGCAATTAATATTGATGGAAATATTTGCTATGTAAAAGTTCTACGCCTCAAGGAAGGGAGGATTGTTGAAGATTTTAGCAAAGAATTTAAAATTTTAGAAGGACAGCTTCCTTTTGAGTTGATTAAGTTTATTAAAAATTATAAAAGACGCTATCCTTTTTCTTATATAGGTGTGATGGCAAAGACCTATAATCAAGGTGTGTATAATCCCCAAAGACCAGAGATTTTAGAAAGCAATGGTGTAAATATTAGAGAGTGTAAAGTTTTAAAATTTGATAATTGGAATGCCTATATTAAAAAAAATGAAATTGAGGAGATTCAAAAGCAGCTTGATCGCTTTGGCGGAGTAGATTATATTTTTTCCCCTTTTGTAATTACTTATCTTGCGATTAAAAAAGAACTCGATTCTAAATCAAGACTTTATATTCTTTATGAAAAAAGTAATATTGCAATTTTGATTGCTAATTGTGATGAGGTATATTTTGCGGGATATTTTATGATTGAAAGTGAAATTTCTCAAGCTCAAGAAGAGGTAAAATATGCTAATGATTTATTAGAAAATACTTTTGATATCATGGAGGAATTGGAAGATTTTGAAGATTTTGAAGATTTTGACTTTTTTAATGAAAATAAGGAAGAAGAAGAGGTGGAGCAGACAATTCAAGATATGAATCAGGCATCTATTGTGGCAGGAATCATTCAAAACTCGCTTAATGAATTTTATAGTAATGATCTCTATGAGGAAAAATTTGTTGAAGAGATTGTTATTTTAGATAATGTTGGGATTTCTAATGAGGGGTTAAAATATATTGCCGATACCACTTTGATGGATATTAAAAAGGAGCAATTTGATTTGATGCAAGAGTTGCTTGCAATAATTCAAGTTGAATTTGGATTATGATATGAAATATAGTTTTACTTCTGCACAGACTAAACATATTTTAGGAAAAATTGTCAAAATATGGTTATTTTATATAGTTTTGAGTGTAGGGATTATGGTTGGTTTTTTTGTGGTGTTAAAGATACAGATTAGTTCTATTGGCAACAAAAGTGTTAATGAGGAGAAAAAAAAGGTATTTTTTGATAAAGAGATTGCTAAGATTAGTGAACGACACAAGCGGGCGGAATTTGAATTAAGTATTATTAAATCTGATGACATTGATAATTCTGTCGTTAAAGACGGAATTATCAATTTGTTAAATCTTATTCCTGATCAAATCACAATTAGTTATATGCAAATTAACAATAAATCTCTTATCATTAAGGGAGTGACACCATCTAAAGAGGTTTTTAGATATTTATTACAAAATCCATTAAGTGCAATTTTTGGACGGAGCGAAGTAACATTTTATATGCTTTCAAATGGATGGTATGAGTTTGTATCACAGAGTCATACGCAGGATTTATTAACTACAAATAAAATGGATTGAAAAGGTGAAGCAGAGTAATGGCAAATGAAAAAGAAGTGCGACAATGGTTTGTAAATTTAGATTCTGAACTTGTAGTTAAGAATCTTTTGTTTAGTTTTATTTTTGTATGTTTGGTTGCTATGGGAATAAATTATTTGCTTTTGCCTATGATTAAGGAATATAAAATTACTATCAGTGAAGAAAACAAAAATCGTGCTGTTTTAAATATTGTAAATAATAGATTTAATAGTGTGCAAGGTGCATATTCCTTATTTATTAATCAAAATAAAAAACTTTTAGATACTTTGCATTATCAAATTGAAGTTGAGAATATTAAAAACTTTTTAAGTCATTTTTTTATGGAAGCTAAGGTCGTGCAAAAGCAAAGCATACTAGATGAAGAAGCAGGATTGCTTAAAACAGATTTTGAAATTAAAGTGATTGCTAAAGATTTGCAATCTATACAGAATTTTTTTGATGCTACAAAAGATGCTCCGATGAATCTAAGGGTAATAGTACCATTTGTTATTAAAAAGCAAAAAAAGGGATTAGAGGTAAAATTTGTAATGCAGAATAAAAGATCTACGATAGATTTTTTTTAAAATTTAAAAAAAAGTTAATTATTTTTCTAAAATAAGAAAAAAATATACAAAGCCCATAACAAAATCTTTATTTTTTTGTGATTTAAGTTTTTTTTTATAAAAAAATAGTAATAATCAAGGCATGTGTCATTATAAAATAAAATAAGGAGAGTAGATGAAAACATCAAGAATGGCGACTGCTTTGATAAGTTTGGGGCTTATGGGATTAGAAGCGGGTAGCTTGAAAGATTTTGTTGAAAATGCAACAGTTGATGGATTTGGTAGAGTAAAATATACACATACAGAAGGTGAAGATGGATATGGTAGAGGATATCAAATTCTTTTTAAACCAGAGGTTACCTCGGGAGATGTAGCAGGTTTTAGCTTTACAGGAGGTATATTTTTCTCTACAGGCTCTGCAGCACCAGATGGAAATGCAACAGATGATTCTATTGGTGGAAGTAGAGGATTTAAATTTAATAATCAGCTTGATTGGTTTAGTGTTTCTAAAATGTATGTCACAAAAAAATTTGATAAAGAAAAAACAACAATTAAGTTAGGGATTATGGAAATTAATACCCCATTAAATGCAACTTCTGCATATGGTGATAGAGGGATTGGTGCATCTCTTGAAAATAAAAGTATCGAAGGAATGAAATTTTATATTTCCTTGTATGATTCTTGGATGACAGATAATTTGATGTTGCAGACAACAAACTCTGCAATCCCTGATGTATCGCCAAGTGGTGCTACAAAGAGTATTTATGCATTTCAAGGTGTGGGAAATAATCTTTTGATTGCTGGTTGGAGTGGAGATTTTGGTTCTGTAGGTGTAAAAGATTTGCATGGAACATTTTATTATGCCTATGCAAACAAGCTTTTTGATGCAATGATTTTTGGTGATTTGGGGTATACATTTTCATTCGGTGATTTTAAACTTGATGTAATGGGGCAAATAGGGTATACAGAAATGTTTAAAACCCCTGATTTTTATAGTAAAAGCCCAATACTTGATGGGTATTTCACTACTCGTATTCATGGGCTTGGAAAAAATGTAGAATATGCTAAAAATAGAGGTGTGTATAATCTAAGACTCGGATTCAATTATAAAGATTATAGTGGTGATGTGGGGTATTTAGGAAGCTTTGGAGAGGGATATGGTGCGATGCTTGATAATAAAGGGGCTTTCAAGTATGGTGGTGTATTGTGGAATGCTGTACTTGCTGGAGGTATGATGGGTGTAGGTTGGACAGGCACAGGTGGAATTAAAGATACGGATTTGATACTTGCGTATACAACGCATAGTTATAAAATTAATAAGTTTAAAATCGGGCTTGATTTTGTATATATTGGTGGGCATAATAGAATAGGATATATGAAAAAAGGGAGTGATAAAATTGCCGGTACTACTGCAGACAGAGGGGGAATTGTAGTTGGTAAAACAAATCATACTAGAGATGCTGATATGTTTGAAATTTCTCCAAAGATTGCTTACCAATTTACTAAAAACTTTAGCGTAGATTTTGTGGTTTCACAGATGCTTGGTGATATGCAAATTACAAGAGGAGTGCTAACTATGTTGTATAATTTCTAATTATACACAAGGGTTAGTGGTGAGTGATTTTAAATATTCATTTGATAATAGTGCTTGTGCATCTTGTGGGGGGAAGTGTTGCACAGGTGAAAGTGGTTATATCTTTTGCTCTATTGCAGAGTTGCAGAAAATTTGTGAATTTTTAAAAATTTCATTTAATGAATTTACACAAAAATATGTTAAAAAGGTAGGTTATAATTTTTCTTTAATTGAAAAGAGATATCTTGATGGTTATGCCTGTATTTTTTTTGACACTGAGACTAAAAAGTGTGGTATTTATGATGTAAGACCCAATCAGTGCAAAACCTTTCCTTTTTGGGATATCTATAAAAATGAAGAGAATTTTCAAGAATTACTACAACAATGCATAGGGATAAAAGTTGATAAAAAATATTCTTAGGATTTTTTTAATTATTATTCCATTGTTTGCACAAATTAATGAGGACTTGCAGATTTTTCTTGGTGCTGATGCATTGAGTAATGCGGAATTTAAGAAAGCAAGAGGGATTTATGCCGATCTTTACGAAAAAACTAAAAATATCTATTATGCAAGAGAATTGGCGATTATTGATGCAGGTAGTGGTGATCTAGGTAGCGCATTACAATTTGCTTTGTTATATCAAAATACCACAAAAGATACGAAAGATTTGCCTACAAGTAAAATTATCGCGGATAGCTATATTAAAAAGGGCGAAATACAAAAAGCCATAATACTTTTAGAATCTATTATACAGCAAGAAGAAAGTCCTATGCTTGATAATATTTTGGGTACATTATATCTTAACCAAAAACAACTACATAAAGCATTGGTATTATTGGAAAAATATTATGAATTTTCTAATGATGAAGAAGCGTTAAAAAAGATTCTTGCTATTCATTTTACGCGTAATGAAAACCATAGAGTAGTTGAGAGGTTACAAAAATTTTTTGAAAACAATTGGTGTAGTGATGAATTTTGTAGCAAGAGTATAGAAATTTTTAAGCAATTTGATAAAAATGATATTGCAAATAAGATTTTTAAAAAACATTATGAAGAAAATCCAAATATTAAAAATGCCAAATATTATTTGCAAGTATTAATGAATCAGGAGAAGTTTGATAAAGCAGAAGAGATTGTAAGGCTTTATCCTTTTGATGATGTATTATTACTAGATTTGTTTGTAGCACAAAATAAATTTAAAGAAGCTTCAGAGCAGGCTAGAAAAATTTATGAGCAAAAAAATGAAGCAAAATTTTTGGCTTGGAGTGCGATTTATTATTATCAACATCATGCAAATATTAATAAAGAAGATTTGCAAAAAGTAATTAATGATCTCAATCAAGCGATTGAATATCGCAAAGTACAACGTGAAGTTAATAAGGAAAATGCAAATAATGAGGATGCATATTTTTATAATTTTCTAGGATATATGTTAGTGGAATATAATTTAGATATTATGCGAGGTATAGAATTGATTAAAAATGCTTTAGAAATTGCTCCTAATGCAATTGCTTATATTGATTCATTAGCGTGGGGTTATTATAAATTAGGGGATTGTTCACAAGCTCAAAATACTTTTTCTAATATTCCTAGAGAGCAAGTCGGGCAAGATAAAGAACTTAAAAAACATTTTGAATTAATTAAGAAGTGCTATCGTTAGGTTATTTTTTGTTTAAAAAAATTCATTAAAATGCAGAGCTTTTTAAGTTAAGAGAAGTAGAAAATGATTTTTGGAGTTTGAATATGTCTTTAATGATAAATGAAGAGTGTATTGCTTGTGATGCTTGTCGTGAAGAGTGTCCAAATAGTGCTATTGAAGAAAATGATCCAATTTATGTAATTGATCCTGATTTATGCACAGAGTGTGTAGGGCATTATGATGAGCCAAGTTGCGTGGCAGTGTGTCCGGTAGATTCTATTATTCCAGATCCCGATAATGCAGAAAGTATTGAAGAACTCAAATATAAGTTTGAGCAACTCAATCAGGGTGAGTGATGGCAAAAATTACTACCGTTATTGATATAGGTTCTAATTCTATTAGAATGGCTGTTTTTAAAAAAACTAGTCGTTTTGGTTTTTCTTTGATTTATGAATTAAAATCTAAAGTTCGTATATCAGAAGGTAGTTATGAGGCCAAAGGAATGTTGCAAGAAGCCCCTATGCAGAGAACGCTTAGTGTTTTGGCTAATTTTATGCATATTGCAAAAACCTATAAAAGTCGTAAGATTTTGTGTATTGCTACAAGTGCTATGCGAGATGCACCAAATCGCCAAGTTTTTATTAAGAAAGCTTCACAGGAATGTGGTATTAATGTTAAGGTGATTGATGGTGGTAAAGAAGCATTTTTTGGTGCTATTGCATGTGCAAATCTTTCGCATAATCGAAGTGGTATTATGGTGGATATTGGTGGAGGCAGCACAGAGTGTGCATTGATTGAAGATGGGAGAATTAAAGAATTGATTTCTTTAGATCTTGGAACAATTAGATTAAAAGAATTGTTTTTTGATAAGAGATTAGATTTAAAGGAGGCTAGATTTTTTATTCAAAAACAATTAGATAAAATCCCCGCATCTTTTAAGCATGAGAATATTTTTGGCGTGGGAGGAACAATTCGTGCACTTGCAAAAATGATTTCTAAACAGGAGGAGAACTATTTAAATGTTTTACACGGTTTTGAAATTAATGTAAAAAAATATATAGATTTTTTTACAAAAATTGTGTGTGCAAAAGAAGAAAAACTTATAGATTTGGGAGTGAGTGAGGAACGACAAGATAATATTCAGGGAGGCGTTTTAATTTTACTGATGCTTTTAGAGCAGTTTAAGACAAAGATGATTACAACTTGTGGCGTTGGCGTACGAGAAGGGGTTTTTTTGGCAGATTTATTGCGTACGCACTCCCATCGCTTTCCTAGCGATATTAATCCTTCTCTACAATATTTAAAAGATAGCTTTTTGCTTGATGATTACACTTTAAGAATAAAAACAATTGCAAATAGACTTTTTGATTTATTTAAGGATAGTTTTGGAATCAAGGAAGATTTTAAGCGGTTGTTAAGTATTGCTGCAATTGCATCTGAAATGGGTGCTAAAGTTAATTTTTATAATATGAATAAACATGGTGCTTATATGGTAAAACAGGTTTTAAGTTATGGTTTTTCTTATTATGAGCGTTGTGTTATTGCCCTTTTGACAGAGTTTTCAGAAAAAAAGTTCCCCAAAGATATAGATATTGCACGCTATGGCATTAAGGCAGATTTAGGAAGTTTGCAAATCCTAAGTTATATTTTAAGTCTTTCTCGTATACTTGGAGTTATTGATTTTAAGGGTGAAATCAAGGTTTTTGAAGAGCAGGTTAAAATTTATGGTGTGGAAAACAATTTTTTGGCAAGAGAGAAAATTAGTAAAATTGCGCGTCCTAAAAATCTCTCTGTATTGTTTATGTGATGAGAATTGCAATTATACGACTTTCTGCGCTTGGTGATATTATCATTAGTGCAAGTTTTGTTTCTTGTATTGTGGAGATATTTGAGAATTGCGAGATTGATTGGTATGTAGATTCGCGTTTTGCAGGAATTTTACAAGATTCTCCATTGATTAAAACTTATGCTATACCACTTAAAACTTATATTAAAACTCTTAATTTTAGGGCATTATTTTCTCTGTACCGTAAATTGAAAAAGAAAGAATATGATTATGTAATTGATATGCAGGGGTTGCTAAAATCTGCTTTTATTGGTAGTTTTTTTCAGACAAAAAAATTTATAGGTTTTGATAAAAAATCAATCAAAGAGCCTTTAGCAAGTTTTTTTTATCAACAAAAAGTGGAGATTGATTATCAAGAATCTATTACAAAACGCAATGCAAAAATTCTTTTTGAAGCCTTAAAACCTTCCAAGGATTTTGAAAATTTCTTTCAACATGCAACAAAGAGTAGGAGCAGGATTTTTGGCTATACACAAGGGGCAAAAACATTGATACAACAAGAGATATTTCAAGATAAAAAAAATATTTTATTGCTTTTAGAAGCCTCTTTGGAGGCTAAAAGCTATAGTACTAGAAGAATAATTGAACTTTTAAAGCTTGTAAAAAATAGAGAATGGGGATTTTTGCTATTGTATTATCAGGATTTTGATAAGGCTAAAGAAATATTTGAAACTTGCAAAAATGATGTTGCAATAAAGATAATGCCAAAAATTAATCTTGATGCAATCAAGGCTTTAGTGGATAGTGTAGATTTGGTAATAGGTGGAGATACGGGAATTACACATCTTGCATGGGCTATGAAAAAGGCTTCTATTACGCTTTATGGTAATACACCTCTTAAGCGTTTTGAGCTTTTTGGTATACATAATATCTCATTAAGTGGGAATGAGCAAGCAAATTATGATAGAAATGATTTTTCAATTAATCATATAGAACCATCATTGATTTTAGAGGGTATGGAAAGGGTATTATGAAAATAATATATTTTTTTTTAAATGGGTGGATTGTATTTTTAGGGTTTATTTTTGCAAAGATGCCTCATATTTTATTTTATTTTTTTGTGTGTTTTTTTGCATTTTTAATGCGTTTGGTAGATAAAAGGCGTTTTTATGATGCGATGGCAAATTTGGACTTTGTTTATGGGGATTATTATAGCAAACAAGAAAAAATAGCTATTATTAGGCAATGTTATAAAAATTTTGTTTTTGTACTTTTGGAGAGTATGCGGTTGCCTTATATTAATCAAAAGAAATATTTTGATCGTTTTGAGTTTGAAAATGAAGATAATTTGCTTGATTTTTTGCAAGAAAAAAAAAGTGTAGTTTTAGTGTCTGCTCATTATGGATATTGGGAATCTCTAGGTAGTGCTATGCCTTTGAGGGTGCAAAAAGTGGTTCGAAATTATGAGGAATATAGTTTTTTTTCGTTGGGCAGATTGACAGATTTTAATTTTATTAATCAATTAATTATTAAAAGGCGAGAAATTTTTGGTGTAAAATTGATTGATAAAAAAGGGGCATTTAAAAAACTAATTAAAATCTATTCTTCAAAGGATATGGTTGTAGGCACAGGGATTTTGGTAGATCAAAATATTTCCAAAACCGAAGGTGTTGAGGTTCAGTTTTTTGGAAAAAGGACAACACATACTACTATTGCATCACTACTTTCAAGACGATTTGATATTTTTATTGTTCCTATTTTGATTGATTTTAATAAGGACTATTCTAAATATATTGTGCGTGTTTTGGAGCCTTTTAAGGCAATGCATACTCAAGATATGCAAAAAGATATTTTAGAATGTACACAAAGACAAGCTGATGTTATAGAAAATATGATTAAAAAGAATCCTTCAAGCTGGTTTTGGTTTCATAAAAGATGGAAAAGTTTTTACCCAGAGATTTATCAAAAAAAATCACTAGATAAAAAATAAAATATAAGTTGTTGCATAAAAGCTTAGAAGAGCAATAATATAAGCAACTATACTTGTAAAAATAAACAACTCAAATACGCTTTTAAATCCATTAGTTTCACGACCAAAAGTAATAGTTGCTGCAAAACAAGGAATATAGAAGATGATAAACATAATAAATGCAATCGCAGTTGGCATAGAGATGGAGTTTTTTATAGCACTTTGCAAATCTTGAGAAGTTTCATCTTGAGAATCTCCTAATGCATACAAAACACCAAGTGTAGATACAACTACTTCTTTTGCGGCAAATCCTGTGAGTAGAGATACAGAAAGTCTCCAATCAAAATGCATTGGAGAAAAAATAGGTTCGATTAAAGCTCCTAGTTTTCCAGAATAACTCTGTTCTAATAAAAGTTCTTGAAGTTCATTTTCTAAATACCAGATTTCTTTTTCTTTTTGTTCTTGGGGAATTTGAAGTGACATAACCTCTTTAATCTTTTTTTCATAAGTGTTTTGTAAAACTTCATTTTTAGGATATTGTGATGCAAACCATATTAAAACAGAACCAAAAAGTATAAAAGTCCCTGCTTTTTTGAGATACATGAGAGATTTGGTATAGATGCTAAACCAGATGATTTTATAACTAGGGAAACGATACTTTGGCATTTCCATTACAAATGGCTCATCACTGCCTTTAAAAATACTAAGTTTTAAAAATTTTGCCATCAATAGTGCAATTATTGCACCAAAAATATAAATAAAAAAAAGTATAAGTCCTGCATATTTTGCTGGAAAAAATGCCCCGATAAATAAAACATAAATTGGTAATCTTGCGCTACAACTCATGAAGCCAATAATAAAAAGTGTGATCATTTTTTCATTCTTATTTTGGAGAGTTCTTGTAGCCATATATGCAGGAACACTACAACCAAAACCGGTGACAAGAGGAATAAAGCTTTTGCCATGCAGACCAAATTTATGAAAGATTCCATCTAGTAGAAAGGCTACTCTTGCCATATATCCTGTCCCTTCTAAAAGCGAGATACCAAAATATAAAATTACAATGAGGGGTAAAAATGAAATTACTGCACCAACTCCACCAAAAATTCCATCACCAATAAGTGAGGCAAGATCTTCATTAGGGATGAAATTTTTACTAAATTCCCCTAAAATCTTCATGCTATTTTCTAGGCTATCTTGCAAATATCCTCCGATAAAAAAGGTTAATTCAAACAAAATAAACATAAAAAATAAAAAGATAGGGATTCCTAAATATTTATTTAAAAATAAATCATCTATTTTTTTAGTCTTGAGTAGACTTGTATTTTTTTGTTTGATACATTCTTGAGATGCACCTTTTGCAAAAGCGAAAGCTTCGAGGGCAAAAATATTTTTTATACTAGTTTCTTGAGTGTTTTTTCTGAGATTTTGTAATTTTTGTTGTAAAAAATTATTGAGTTCAAAATAACAGGGTTTATCGTGCAAAAAATGATAAATTTTTTTATCTTGAGAGAGAAGAAGAAAGGCGATATTTTTATTTGTATAGTCGGGATTATTCTCTTGTATAAATTGCTTAATTTCTTGATATTGCGCATTGTTTAAAAATAGAATTAGGTCATCAATTTCATTTTGAATTGTGGCGCTATAAAATTTTTTTGGAGGGCAGAAGGGTTGTTGGTGGGTGCGCAAGATAAGATCAAGAAGTTTTTGTTGATTTTCTTTTTGTGTTGCTGAAGTTGTGATGCAAGGCACACCAAGAATATGAGAAAGAAGATCGGTATCAATTTGGATATTTTCTTTTTGTGCTTCATCATGCATATTAAGTGCAATGACTGTTTTTTTATGTAGTTCTAAAATTTGCGATGTGAGAGCAAGATTTCGTTCTAGGTTTGTAGAATCTACAACATTTAGGATAATGTCATAATGTTGTGTTTCTAAAAATTCTTTAGTAACTTTTTCTTCCATTGTGAAGTCTTCGAGTGCGTAGATTCCAGGCAGGTCAATAATTTCAAAAAAGGTATCCTTGTAAGTGAGATTTGCTTGTGCTTTTTCGATGGTAACACCTGTAAAATTTCCTACTTTAAGATGTGCCCCGCTAAGATAATTAATAAGAGATGTTTTACCCACATTGGGTTGCCCGATAAGTGCTATAGTGATTTTTTGCATAAAAGACCTTAGTAAAATAAACTGTTGAGATTATAGCTAAATAGGATTAATTCCTATTATCCAGTTTGTAAATTTTATTATTTTCTAATTTGGCATATTTTTGTTCAATGAGTTCTGTTAGTGTTTTTTTAAATAGTTTTTTACTCATTTTAAAATGTTGTTGGATAATTTCAGTTGGTGTATCATAGTTAAAATCTAGGATTTTTTGGTGTTGTAGTGCAATTTTGAGGGCATTTTTTTGTTCTTGATAATCAAGTTTTAAGTCCAATTTGCCATCTTTGCGAATTTTTTGAATATAAACATGGATAGATTCTAAAAAATTGACTGGAGCTTTGAGTTCATTGTGATAAAGGATTCCATAATAATTTTTATCAACAATACATCCTATACCTAGAGGGGTTTTTTCAAAAGCAATAGCAGGGAGTTTCATATAGCGTTTTTTATGATTTTTGAAGGGTTTTAAATGGTCTTTGATTCCTAGTTTTGCGATCATGCGATTTTGTTTATCAAGTGTAATAAAGACACAAACTTTATCACCTATTTTAAATCTATTGGGGTTTTTAGTTGGCATGAAAATATCTTTGTCTAATCCAATATCTAAAAAACACCCAAAATCATCAATATTTTTTATATGTAAAAATGCAATTTCATTGTGTTGTGCTAGAGGAATTTGTGTGGTGGCTACAATTCTATCTTCAGAATCTGTATAGACAAAAACTTTTACAATGTCATTGAGTTTGAAATTTCCTTGTAGGAATTTTTTAGGCAACAAGACTTTGTTTTGATCCTCATCACTAAGATAAGCACCAAAACTTGTAAAACTTGTAATTTTTAAAGTATTGAAACATCCAATTTTCATATTTTATTTGTACTCATAAATAAAGGGAACGCCTTTAATTAAAGCAGAATCAGCAATTTTTTTTGTAATGTTTTCTACTTTTTTAACTTCTTTTTCATCGGCTTTTGTAGCTTTGAAAGTAGTAGAATAAATTTGTTGAATGATATCAACTTTTGCCTTTGTGTCTTTTGCATTTTGGATTCTCTCAAGTATTGTTGCAGCTTTTTTAATGGATTCTTGCCCCATATAGGCTACTAAAACCATATAGACATTACTATCTTTTAAGCGATCTTCAATATGGCGTAATTCATCTTGGCAGTGAGGACACATAGGATCAGACACAATATAGGTAATTTTTTTATTATCTTTTTTGCTAGATTGTAATTTGATGACATAGTCTTCAGGAATAGATTCAAAAAGTTTGTTGAGCGAAGCAGAATTAATTTGTTTATCATTATCCATCTGGATTTTTTGCAAAACTTCTGCAACAAGTTTTGTGTCATTGTCATCTTTTGCAAAAAAGACATTAGTGAGGACAAAAAGCATGTTTCCATCTTTATTTGTGATCACTGGAATTTGGTTTTTTGAAATACTATCTTTTAGAATAACGATTTTTAAATTACTATCTGATTTGAGATCTTTAATATCGTCAATTGTGATTTTTTGTTGTGTTTTGTCTTGGATAAGTTTTTTGAGATTCTCTTCTAGTTTAGTGGTATTTGCTTGTAGTAAGGAGCCAAAAATAAACACAAATATTACAAAAATTTTATACATAAAGTTTCCTTTGCAAAGAAGTTAAAAAATAGAGTAAAATTCTACAAAAAATAAGGCAAAAATCAAACAATGGGCAAAAAAATATTCGTTTTATTTATTATTACGGGAATATTGCCATTGTTCTATGCACTTTATAGTATTGATAAAAGTAGAGAGTTTTTTAAACCTTTATTGCATTTTTTTGGTAATGTTTCTGCGATTTTTCTTGTTGTATTGATGGTGTTTGGAGCGCTCTCACATTTTTTTAAACAAAAAATATTTTTACAAAAAATTTTATTTATTTTAGGTTTGTATGTTTTGATGTATGCGAGTTTGCATTTAGGAATCTATATTTTTGTAGAAGTTTTTTGGGATGAATTTTTTAGTGAAGTTTTTAAGAGAATTTATTTATTATTGGGTTTTATTGCTTTTTTATTGATTTTTTTCTTAAGTTTTTCTTCGATTTTTAACAAGGCGTTTTTTTTCAAAATTTCTTCACTTTCTTATGTAGCTGCTTTGCTTATAGGGATTCATATTTTATTGGGACAAAAGATTCCTTCCATGTTTTCTTTCATAATTTTTGCTATATTTTTATTTTTAATTTGTATGAGATTATTAAAAAAAGGATAAGCATTGATTATTATACCTGCACGCTTGAAATCTACGCGTTTTCCTCAAAAAATGCTTGCTGATATAGCAGGTGTTCCTTTGATTGTTAGAACTGCACAAAATGCTGCAAAAGTTGATGATGTTGTGGTGGCGTGTGATGACATGATTTTGTTTGAAGTATGTCAAAAACACAAAGTAAAAGTTATTATGACTTCCACAGAACATCAATCTGGTACTGATCGTTGTGCAGAGGCTTACAAAAAGTTGGGATTATCAAAAGATGAAATCATTTTAAATATTCAGGGCGATGAACCATTTTTGGAAAAAGAAGTGATTGTAAAATTACAAGAGACACTTAAAAAATCTGATTTTATGGCAAGTCTTGCAAAAAAAATCACGAAAGAAGAAGCAAGAGATTCTAACTTAGTAAAAGTGGTGCTATCAAATGATAAAAAAGCAATTTATTTTTCAAGATCTATTATTCCTTATAATCGAGATAATATAGATTTTACAGGTTACTTAGGGCATCTTGGGGTATATGGTTTTTTTGGTTGGAGTTTAGAAGAGTTTTGTATTTTGCAAAAAACACAGCTTGAAGAAATTGAAAAACTTGAGCAATTGCGTGCAATTTTTCATCAAAAAACCATCATGATGGATGTGGTTGAGACAAAAAGTATAGGTATTGATACACAGGAAGATTTGAAAAAAGCTTTAGCATTGCATAATGAGTAAAAAAATATGAGAATTTTTGTAACTTGTTTTATTGTTAATGGTGGCGATGACAGGATGTGCTAAAAAGCATTTATACGGAGATGCAATATCTAAGATTGAAGAGAAGCTAACAAATGCACAACTTAAGGAGATTCCTAAGTAGCTTGCTCGTGATTTTGTGCAAACCTCTTAACTTGATGGTAAAAAATATGTAATTAGTTTATCAGATATTACAAATGTAAGTGATCAAGATATTGATATTGAATTTTTTGGCAGATCTTTAGTGCGAGAAATACGAAAAAATTCTGATGTAATTTTTATTAATTCTATTGCAAGAAGTGGTGGTAAAAGAGATGATATGCTTTATTGGGTAAGAGATTTGAGAAAAGAAAAAGAATATAATCAAGAGCAGATTGTATAAAGAAGGAAAACTTATAGCACCAAATCTTTCTTTAAGTGGGAAAATTACACAAAAAAATACCAAGATCTCTAATGGAAAAATTAAAAAAGAATATGTTTTTTAATTTCTGTTACTAGTATTGAAACAGGTGAGGTGGTGTGGGATAAGGATATGATTATTACACAGATTAAAGATGTTAAGGAAGAGAAGCAATCTTATAATTTAGGGAAGAATGCAAGGCAATATACAAAAAGTTGGGAACTTCAGCCAGAGAAACCTTACGATAATAGCTTAGCGTCTCAAGAAGATTTCGACAAAGCTAATTATTCCACAGGAGAAAAAGGATTTCCAACAGATTTTAGAGTGTGGGAGGGTGTTTCATTAGAACGAAAAATACCTAAACAACAGCCACAACAACAAAATATTACACCTACGCCTCAACCTCAAGAGCCTGTTAAACAAAAAACACAATATGAAGAGTTCGTTGAGGCTGGTAAAGATGTTAGCCCTAAAAGAATAAGCGAAATATTTTCAGATGCTGGTGATGATTTACATATAGCTGTAAAACAATTTCAAGAGGCAGGTTTTCCTCAAGCAGATATAGATAAAGCCTTGGAGTTATTAAAATCTCAAAAACAAAAAGAAGAACCTGTAACTTATGAAAACGTTAAAAAAACACGAGGTAAAGATTTTGCAAATGAAGCTTTTAGAATAGCAGCAATTGAAGTTTGCTGCATATTGGAGGCGGTGGGCTTATAGGAATTGAGCACCTTGACTTTGTTTCTTATGTAGATGTGGGACTTTAGTATTTTTTTAGGATATTTGGGGAATGAATTTTGGATTACGCTATTATTTTCCCCTATGGATAAAAGCTGAAAATTCAAAGAGTTTGACATTTAATTTAGGTATATCATTTATATATTAAGTATATTTATTTGAGATTTTAAAATTCTAGATATAGTTTTAAAAACTAAGGAGTTTTATGATGGAAAAAAATATAATTTTATTACAAGCAAAATATAATCAATATGCAAATAGTAATCTTTTTGCGTTACTGGAACAAATAGATTCTAAAATTTTAACACATAATATGGGGACATATTATAAAAGCATTTTAGGAACAATTGAACATTATTTGACAAGTTCTATTGTTTTCTTTGCAAGAAATTTTTCAGGCCTTGCAGATAAAAATATCTGCATACAAGAAATAATGTCATTTTTGGAAGCAGATTTTGTTTTAAAATCAGAATATAAAAATAATCTTGCAGCATTAAAAATGGTAGTACAAAAAGTGGATTCTAAGATGATTGAAATTATTGAAAATATGAGTGATTTTGACAAGGATACAAAACTAGAGATCGGGAGTTTTTCTATTACAAAAAACCGCGCACAACTTTTGCTAACTTTTTTAAATCATAACACACATCATCGTGGTGAAATTTCTGCTATGTTGGATATTTTGGGTGTATCAAATAATTTTGCGGGGATGCTAATGATGTAATCATTTAGACCCTTTTTTGGGTCTAATATTTTATAAGGTAAAATAAATATAAACTACATAAATTTTTGCAACTCGTTTGCTTTCTTCATCCACTCTTGTAGATTTGCATAATCTTTGTTTTCTATCATGTTTTTTGCTTGATGGATTTGATATAAAAATAACTCTAAAGATTCTAATACATTTTTCCTATTGTGTTTAATAATATCCCTCCACATAATTGGAGAGCTTTTTGAAATCCTACTCATGTCTTTAAATCCCCCACCTATAAGTGTTAAAATTATCTCTTTTTTTTCTTGTGTTAAGACGGTATTGGCAAGTGCATAGCTAATAACATGGGGTAGATGTGAGATAAGTGCGATATGTTTATCATGATCTTTGCTGGACATCTTGACAATTTGCATACCAATAGTAATGAAAATTTCCTTGCAGAATGCAACTTGAAACTCCCCGCTTTCCTCAATATCAGTTAAAATTACAATTTTGTTCTTGAACAAATCTTTTATAGCAGCCTTTGGTCCATTTTGTTCTGTTCCACTCATAGGATGGGCGCCAATATAGTTTTTTTTGATATTATCTGGAATTGCACGCGTGATATTTGCTTTCGCGCTACTAAGATCAATAATTGTGGTGTGCTTGGCAATTTGTGGTAGTAATTTGAGTGTGTCAATCACGCAGTCTAGCGGAATAGCTAAAAATATTGCATCACATTGCGCAATCTCTTCAAATTTTACGCACTCATCAATAAGTCCAAGGGATAGTGCTTGTTGCATATGTAATGAATTATTGTCATATCCTAAGATTGTTTTAAATATTCTTGTTTCTTTAAGTGCTATACCTAGAGATCCTCCCATAAGTCCAAGACCAATAATACCCGCTTGCATTTTCCCTTTTTTCCCTTTCACGAATTGTAGATTGTAACATAGATGATGATAAAAAAATTAAATCAAAAAATTAAATATTTTTTAATTTTTTTTGTGGAAAAGTGTCGTATTTACAAAAAGAAAGGGATAATAATGTATAATATCCATTTATTTTTTCTTGTGTGATTTAGGGGCTTTTTGATTGAAGATTAAATATTTAATATTAGCCATTGGGATATGGATGGGCTATTGTTATGCAGATGATAAGATCTTGGAAGTGCAATACGATGGTCTAGTATATATGTCAGATCTCTTGGCTCAAGAAGTTACAGGGATACAAAAAGGTGATGTACTCAGTAAGGAAAAAGTCAATCAAGCTGTATTAGAACTTTATAACCAGGGTTATTTTAAAGATATTTACGCAACTTTTGACAAGGGTATTTTGGTATTTCATTTTGTAGAAAAACCTCGTGTTGCTAGTGTGGAAATTAAAGGATATGGCACTGAACAAGAAAGAGAAGGATTGTATAAGCAGATTAGCATAAAAAAAGGTGATGTTTTTGATGATCAAAAACTAGATCAAGCAAAAGAGATTTTACAAACTATTTTGGAAGTACAAGGGTATTATGGTACGACCATTCAGCTAATAAAAACAGAAATTAGCGCAGGGGTTTATGCAATTACTTTTGATGTAAATCGTGGAGATACAATTTATATTACACATGCCTTTTATGATGGAAGGAATAAGCTTCCTATTAGAGATTTAGAATCTTTGTCTGCAAATAAAAAGAAACAATTTTTGGGATTTTTGTGGGGGAGAAATGATGGGAAATTACGTTTGCAAGAATTAGAATTTGATGGTATGCGTATCCAAGATGTTTATATGCGACATGGTTTTTTAGATGCAAAAGTATCTTCACCATTTTTGAGTACTAATTTTTCAAATTCTAGTGCATCGCTTTATTATAAAATTGATGAAGGAAAACAATATAGTGTTTCTGATATTGATATTAAAATTGATAACGAAGTAGAATCTATTGCCAAGCTTAAAAAAATTTCTCGTGTGAAGATAGGAAAAATTTTTAATATTGAGGATTTAAGAGCAGATGCGCAATTGTTAAAACAAGCCATTGCAGATCATGGTTATGCTTATGCAGTCGTTTCTCCTGATTTGGATAAAAATGAAGAAGAAGGAAAAGTTAAGGTTGTTTATCATATTCAAGTAGGACAAAAAGTCAAGATTGGAGATGTGATTATTACGGGGAATACACGTACCGCAGATCGCATCATTAGGAGGGAGATTTTACTGGGACCTGGAGAGACTTATTCTTTAACCAAGATTATTTCTTCGGAGAATGCATTAAGAAGACTAGGTTTTTTTGAGAGTGTTAAAATCGATCAAAAAAGAATCAATGAAGGTTCTATGGATCTTGTGGTTAATGTATCAGAAGGTAGGACAGGTGAGTTACAATTTGGTATGGGATATGGAAGTTATGGGGGCTTGATGATCAATGGAACAGTTAGTGAGAGAAATCTTTTTGGTACAGGGCAAAGTGGAAGTGTTTATGCAAATATTTCCACAGGATCTGGTTTAAGTTATTATGGAATCAAGAATGCCGGTAAGTCTTTTTCTGGGAATATTTCTCTTACAAATCCTAGACTTTTTGATAGCTACTATAGTGCTTCATTTAATCTCTATGCTACATATTCTGTAAATTATAATTATGTACAGCAAAATGGTGGTTTTGGTATTACTATAGGTAAATTATTGACAAATACTTTGAGAGCTAGTATTGGCTATGATTTAAATATCTTAAAAACATCTAATTTTACCTCACCGCTTTATGAGCGTTATTATGCTTCAAAAAATAGAGTTGTAGGGAGTTTGGATACTATAGCAGGGCCTTTTTTTGTAAGAGGACTTTGGGAAAAAGATTACAGTTTACCAATTACAAGTTCAATTACTCCGAGTCTTAGTTTTGATAATACAGATGATTATTATTTTCCAAAAAATGGATTTATCGCTTCAGGATATGCGCAGTTTAATGGGATAGGTGGTCATGTTTATAATACAAAGCTTTATGCGAAATTTGCGGCATATTATCATCTTAAAAATCTAACAGGGATTGATCTTATTGCACGCTACAAGGCGCAGGGGGGATATTTTTTCCGTTATAGTGAAGAAGGTTTTTTACCCATTAATAACACATTTTATCTTGGTGGGGTTAGTACCGTTCGTGGTTTTAGAAGTGGATCGATTTCTCCTAAAGATGAGTTTGGCTTATGGGTGGGGGGCGATGGACTTTTTACTAACTCTGTAGAACTTTCTTATGGATTGCTAGAAGCGGCAAAGATGAGAATATCTGCTTATTTTGATTATGGTTTATTAAGCTATCGAGTGTATCCTAATGGTGATAGAGATTTGGCGAATTTTAAAAATTTTGGTATTTTGGGAAAAGGTGAGAGTGTGACAACTTGGCGGGCTGCAGTTGGGGTTGCATTAGAATGGGTATCTCCGATGGGACCTATTGTTTTGGTATTTCCGATTAAAACATTTAATAGGCAACCAGGTGACCTTACTTCAAGTTTTGAATTTACATTGGGAACGCGTTTTTAAGGATAGGAATATGACAAGAGTAAGCAATGATGAGATCTTGGATTTGATGAGAAATGCCTCATTAAAAGAGTTAGGCCAAAGAGCATATGCAATCAAAAAAGAATTGCATCCTGAAAAAATTACCACTTTTATTGTGGATAGAAATATTAATTACACAAATATTTGTTGGGTAGATTGTGAGTTTTGTGCCTTTAAGCGCAAAATTAATGAAGATGATGCCTATATTTTGAGTTTTGCAGATATTGATAAGAAAATTGATGAACTTTTAGAGATTGGTGGGACACAGATTCTTTTTCAAGGTGGTGTCCATCCTAAATTAAAAATTGATTATTATGAGGAATTGGTAGAGCATATCCATAAAAAATATCCACAGATCACTATTCATGGATTTTCAGCTATCGAAATAAACTATATTGCCAAAGTTTCCAACTTAAGTATTCAAGAAGTCTTACTGCGTTTAAAGGCAAAGGGACTTTCTTCAATTCCTGGGGCAGGTGCAGAGATACTTAGTGATAGAGTAAGAGATATTATTGCTCCAAAAAAATTAGATTCTGATGAGTGGATTGAGGTGCATAGACAAGCGCATAAATTAGATATAAAAACGACTGCTACAATGATGTTTGGAAGTGTGGATAATGATGAAGATATTGTTGAGCATTGGCAAAGAATTAGAGATTTGCAAGATGAAACAGGTGGTTTTAGAGCATTTATTTTATGGAGTTTTCAGCCTAATAATACTCCCTTAAAGGCCAAAATGCCACATTTACAAAAAGCTTCTTCTAATCGTTATTTGCGATTGTTAGCTTGTAGTAGAATCTACTTAGACAATTTTAAAAATATCCAAAGTTCTTGGGTTACGCAAGGTTCTCATGTTGGTCAACTTGCATTATTTTTTGGGGCAAATGATTTGGGAAGCACAATGATGGAAGAAAATGTTGTTGCGGCTGCAGGTGCAAAAAATTCTATGAATCAACAAGAAATGATAAGTCTTATTAAAGATTCTGGAGAATTTCCAGCTAAAAGAAATACTGCTTATGAAATTTTAGAAAGATATTAAATGAAGAAAATATTTTTAGTTTTTGTATTGTTTTTAGGAGTGAATATGCAAGCAAATGAAGTAAGTTATATAAAAATTAATAATCAACAAATTCCTGTAATTTTTGAACACTCATCTCTTATTCCTGTGGGATTTTTGCGTTTAAGTTTTTTGGGAGGAGGGAGTGTTAATGATGGTGAATTATCGGGTTTAAGCCTTTTGAGTGCTAGCTTGTTAAATGAGGGGACAAAAACATTAGGTGTGATTAAGTTTTCAGAAGAATTAGATAAGAGAGCAATTGAGATTAGTGCGATTTCTGGGGCAGAGACTTTAAATATAGAAGTTCAATTTTTGAAAGAAAAACAAGGAGATGCTTTAAAACTTTTGGGTGATTTGCTTTATGATCCAAATTATAGTGATGAAACTTTGAAAAAAATTAAAGAAAATGCAATCAATCGTCTTTTGATTAAGGAAAATGATTTTGATTATATTGCAAGTAAGAATCTTTCTGCAATGCTTTTTCAAAATACTCCATTTGCTAAGAATATGACTCCTGCTACTTTAAATAAAATTACCCTTGAAGATATCAAAGGACTTATTAATAAAAATTTTACACTTTCAAGATTGGTGATTACATTTGGTGGAGATATTCAAAAAGATGAATTTTTAAAATCTTTGGAAAATATTTTATCTAAAATGCCACTAGGCATTCCCAATACTTCTGTGAAATATCATGCAAATGCGCAGTCTCAAACCAAAGTAGTGCATAAACAAACAGATCAAACTTATATCTATTTTGGGGCACCTTTTAATTTGACAAATATACAAGATGAAGGCTATAAAGCAAAAATTTTAAGTTTTGTTTTAGGGGCAAGTGGTTTTGGTTCAAGGATTATGGAGGAAATTCGTGTAAAAAGAGGTTTAGCCTATTCTGCATATTTAAGAATAAATATTGAAAAAATGATGAACTATGCTTCTGGATATTTACAAACAAAGCTTGAAAATCAAGAACAGGCTATTGCATTAGTAAAAGAAATTGTTGCACGTTTTGTGCAAGATGGAATCACGCAAGAGGAATTAGATAGTGCTAAGCAGTTTTTACTGGGTAGTCAGCCACTAAGAGAGGAAACGCTTTCGCAAAGATTGGAAGCAAAATTTTTTAATTATCTTTTGGGATTGCCCTTAGATTTTAATAAGACGCAATTGCAGCAAATTCAAGAAGTTAGTCTTGAAGAAATCAATGCTTATATTAAAAAACATACAGAATTAAATAATTTGAGCTTTAGTATTGTAACTTTAGAGGAGAAAAAATGAGTGTTTTTGAAACAATTATAGGGTTAGAGGTGCATGTTCAGCTAAACACTAAGACAAAAATTTTTTGTGGTTGTGCAACAAGTTTTGGCGATGAACCTAATAAAAATGTTTGTCCTGTGTGTATGGGGTTACCTGGCGCATTACCTGTTTTAAATCAAGAGGTAGTAAAAAAGGCTATTTCTTTTGGCACTGCAATTAACGCACAGATCAATCAAAATTCTATTTTTGCAAGAAAAAATTATTTTTATCCGGATTTGCCAAAGGCTTATCAAATTAGTCAGTTTGAAATTCCGATTGTAGGTAGGGGTAATATTGAAATTGAAGTAAATGGCAAGAAAAAAATTATTGGCGTAACAAGAGCGCATATGGAAGAAGATGCAGGGAAAAATATTCATGAAAATGATTTTTCTAAAGTAGATTTAAATCGTGCTTGTACACCACTTTTGGAAATTGTTAGTGAGCCAGATATGCGTAGTAGTGATGAAGCAATTGCATATCTTAAAAAATTACATTCTATTGTAAGGTTTTTGGGTATTAGTGATGCAAATATGCAGGAAGGTAGTTTTAGATGCGATGCAAATGTTTCTATTCGACCTAAGGGTGAAGATAAATTTTATACGCGTGTTGAGATTAAGAATCTCAATTCTTTTAAATTTATTCAAAAAGCAATTGAGTATGAAGTAGAACGCCAAAGAGATGCTTGGGAGAGTGGAAAATATGATTCTGAAGTTGTGCAGGAGACGCGATTATTTGATACTGTTAAGGGTGTTACGCGTTCTATGAGAGGTAAGGAAGAAGCAGCGGATTATCGTTATTTTCCAGATCCTGATTTGTTACCTGTTTTTATTGATGAAAGTTTAATGCAGGAGGGTCGTGATATTCCTGAAATGCCTGATGAAAAAAGAGAGCGTTATGTAAAAGTACTTGGAATCAAAGAGAGTGATGCGGGGGTTTTGACTGGGGATTTGGATATGGCACTTTATTTTGAAGGAATGATTGAGGAGGGGGCTAGTGCAAAAGGTGCAGTTACTTGGCTTACAACTGAACTTTTAGGAAGGCTTAAGGGGGAAAATACCTTACAAAATTGTGGAATTAGCTATCAGGTTTTAGCTACATTAGTAAGAAGAATTGATGAAGGTAAAATTAGTGGCAAGAGTGCCAAAGATATTTTAGATGTTTTGGTTGAGCAAAAAGGCGGAGATGTGGATTCTTTGATTGATTCCATGGGCTTGGCGCAGGTAAATGATGATGGAGTGATTTTAGAAATTATTGATAGTGTTTTGGCTTCTAATCAAGATAAAGTTGAAGAATATAAAAGTGGTAAAGATAAATTATTTGGATTTTTTGTAGGTCAGGTTATGAAAAATTCTAAGGGTGCAAATCCTGCTAGAGTGAATGAATTACTAAAACAAAAGTTAGGTTGATGGTGTAAAAATTATTTTTGATTTTTACACCATTTTTAGATTTGTAAAAATTTTCTTAAATTAAGCAATTTAGGGTTTTAATTACAAAAATTGTGTTTAATGGCTTTGTAATAATATCTATGCAATACATGCAAAGCCCACCCAATTCTTATAAAGACAACTTTTGCCATTCTTTTTAATCAAAATTTATAGGGATTTTTTTATGTTTTATTTAAAAATTTTTTGTGTGGCCTGTATTGTTTTTATTGTAAGTTTGGGGAAATGGAGCGTTGGAAACTTTGGTGTATTAACATATGAGCAGATTTTATTTCATTTAAAAAGCCCACTACTTCATGGAATCCCAATAATAATTATATTAGATTTTATAAAAGATTGTGTTTTGCCTATAATAGTTTTTTGTCTTGCATATTTTTTTGTGAAGAAATATACACATAAATGGATTGAGAGAATAGTTTTTGCAGGATTGATGGTTATAGGGATTATTCTTGCACAAAAATTTTGGCATTTTGATACGCTTTATTTTGAAGCAAAAAATATCGAAAGTTATGGGGAGTTTTATGAAAAATATTATAAGCAGCCACAAAAAAGCCAGATTATTTTTCCTGAACATAAGAAAAATTTAATTGTGATTTTTACAGAATCTATGGAGGCGAGTTATGCAAATTTTAAGGGGCAAAATCTCATTCCAGAGTTAGATGCAATTGCCAAGAATAATTATAGCTTTAATGGACTTTTAACATCGCGGGAGGGGGGTAATGATTTTTGGCAAGTTTTTGGTGTGGGATGGACAATGGCAGGGATTGTTGGTTATAGTTGTGGAATCCCGTTAAATATTCCAATTGGCGGAAATGATTTGGGAAAAAGAATGAATAGTTTTTTGGGCGGAGCTATTTGTCTTGGAGATATTTTGCAAGCTGAGGGATATAGACAAGTATTTATGCTTCCGCATAAGAAAAAATATTCCGGTATTGGTGCATTTATTAAGACACATGGAGATATGGAGATTAGGGATTATACATATTTTAAGAAAAATAATAATTTACCAAAAGATCATAAGGGCTTTTGGGGAATTAGAGATGATTTAACTTTTATGTATGCTAAAGAGGCTTTAGAGCAGTTAGGCAAAAACACTAATACTCCTTTTGCACTTTATATTCTTACAATTGATACACATGCGCAAGATGGGTATGTAGATCCCAATAAATGTGTAAAGAATTTTAAAAGTAATTATAAAAATGCAATTGTATGTACAGATAAAATTGTGGGCGAGTTTGTTGCTTGGTTGAAAAAACAGGATTTTTATAAAGATACGACAATTTTTATTGTTGGTGATCATCTCTCAATGGTGCAGAATTTTTTCCCATCAGATAAAAAACGAGAAATTTATAATGTTTTTATTAATCCGCATTTTTTTCATACATTTAATCCAATGTATCCTAGAAAAATTAGTCATTTTGATTTTTTCCCTACTATTTTAGATTCTTTGGGTGTAGAAGTTAGGGGATATCAAATTGGTTTAGGAGTAGATTTAAATGCCCCTACTAAAACTTTACTTGAAAAAAATATTATCAATGAAGAAATGAAGAAAAAATCTAAAATCTATGATCATTTTTTATTTGATACTCATCCTTTTTTTGGGTATGAATAGTTTTATTTTTAAGAGAGTTTTGAATTTATGGATTTTTTGAGTGACAGAGTTTTTAAAAAATTAAGATTTTGTGAGTGCAATAAATTCTGCTCGGGTTTTAGAATCTGTTTTGAATATTCCTCTTAATGCACTTGTATGTATTGTCGTGTGTTGTTTTTGTATGCCTTGCATGCGCATGCAAAGATGTGTAGCATTGCAAGTTACCATTACCCCTTTAGGATTAAGTTTTTCCATTAAAACATCTGCAATTTGATTGTTGAGGCGTTCTTGGATTTGCAAGCGATGTGAAAAAATATCTACTAATCTTGCCAAACCACCGATGCCAGCAAGCTTTTTATCAGGAATGTAGCCAATAGTAATGCTTCCAAAAAATGGTAAAAGATGATGCTCACACATTGAGTAAAATTCTATATCTTTTAGAATAATCATTTCATCAAAACATTCTTCATTAAATACACTACCAAGTGATGCATCAATATCTTTTTGATACCCATCAAGTAGATGTAAATAGAGTTTTTGGATTCTTTGTGGAGTATCTTTTAATCCTTCACGATTGGGATCCTCGCCAATTTTTAGTAAAAGTTCATTAAAATTAAACATATTTTTTTCCTAACAAAACCCGAATCCTATTTTGAATGCTAGGGTGAGTGCTAAAAGCTTCATTATTAAAAATATAAGCTGCTTTTCGTGTGGGATTGATATCAATGGTGTTGTAATTGTTTTGTCCATAGTCTTGAGAGATTTTTTGCAAAGCAGAAATCATTGCTTGATTATCTTGCATTAAATATGCCGCTCCACTATCTGCCATATATTCTCTGGATCTGCTTAAATACATTTGTAGAAATAAGCTAAAAATAGGTAGGATAAATTGAAGGATTAAGAGAATAGTGCGCGCCAGATTTGCCCCTTGATTGCGATTGCTACCAAAAAGAAAAAAAGCAGCATAATTTGCAACAAGTAACAAAATATTACTTAATATTCCTACACATAAGGTTAGACGAATATCACCATGACGGATATGACTAAGTTCATGTGCAATTACAGCTTGAAGTTCTTTATCATTGAGTTTGTCAATAATTCCTGTAGTGAGTGCAATAAGAGAATTTTTTTCATTCCAGCCACTAGCAAAGGCATTCATGTAAGGTGCATCAATAATATAAAGCTTGGGGGTAAATGAGAGATTAGAGACTTTAATAAGGTCCAAAAGTAGATTATAGATTTTTTTTTCATGGGGATTTAGAGAGTTTTTAGGGTTAATTTCTTTGTAATTACTACCGCTTAGCATAATTTGAGAAAAACTGCTAATACTATAAAAAATAATCAAACAAGCAACAAGACACATGCAAAAAGTAATAGTAGGGAAAATTCGAAAACTTACTAATAGGTAGAGTGCATTAAGAAAATTTGTTGCATTAATTCTAATAATGTCAAAAAGCAAACCAATAAAAAGAAAAATCGCAATATAGGTAAGGATTACAAAGATACTTTTTTGGTGATTGTTACGGATAATTTTTTCAAAATGCATAAAATCTCCTTAATCAACTTTGATGGTTTGATGTGCAATTTCTTCGATAAAAATTGTAGCATAACTTCCCTTTGGAAGAAAAAATCCTATTTCAAACCATGCATTATTTTCTTTATATTGATAATTAATATCTTCTGGCCATATCCACGCATAGCGTCTTGTGCCTAATGCATATTTTTCTAAAGCAGGATCCAAAAAGCGTTGTTCAATTGTCAATGCATTTTCTAGACTTAAAAAAGATTTTTTACCATATAGTAATCCTGTGGGGGCGAGAGATCTTTGCAGGAATCTATCAAGATCATTGGTTTGTAGTGTGGTATGGAAAGTTTTTCCAAAGGGATAGTGCTCTAAAACATCTCCACAAAAAATTTTAAAAATTTGCTGTTGATTTTTAATGGAAACAATACTGGATTTATCTAGAGAAATATTTTCTTGTTTGAGTGCTTGTGCAATCTCATGGGGAGTGAAGTTTTGAAAAATTTTATTGAGCTTCATTCTATAGTTTAGCCATTGATTAAAAAGATAGCTTTGGTAACTTGAGATGAGAAAATTCTGTAAAGTTTTGTTGCGATATTTTGTAAGACTTTGCACAATCTTTTGTCCTTCAAGATAATTATCTCCATCTCTTCCAAATCTTTGATAACCAAAATAATTTGGCAAACCATGAATTTTGATATTTTCGATAGCTTCTTTGATTTGTAATGCCATAGTGGGATTGACTTTTTTGAGACGGATAAAAAAAGAATTTCCTTTAAGATGTCCGATTTTGATTTTATTGTTATGGTAGGTTTGATCTAAAATTTTTATTCCTTGCTCTTTGAGGCTATCAAGATGACTAGAAAGTGTGGTAGTAAATTTTTTATTAATAGAGATATATTGTGTGGTGGTAGCTGCTTTGTCCTTTAGGCCTGCATAACCAAATTCTTCTTTTTTACACCCCAAATGTGAAGCAAGAATTTTTAGCATATCTTGCGTGCTTAATCCTTTTTTGCGAATATGTAAAATCACATGTTCACCACTTTGGCTAAAGGGATAAAGTGGAATTTCTTTGACAATAAAGTCGCGTGCATTTTGTGAAAAATAAAAATTAATAGGTGAATGATTTAGGGCGTAGATTTTATTCATAAATAATAGTTTTTTTAATAAATGGAGATAGGCGTGTTAGAATCTCATGAGGAATGGTGTGAAAAATTTCTGCTAATTTTGTTACATCATCAAAAATACAGATTCTATTTTTTGTGCTAAGTACAGAAATGCAGTCCATAGAGGTTCTTTGCAAAACTAAATAACCATCGGCGCTATAATAAGGAATCTTTGTTTCATCAAAACGAAATAATCCATCTCCATACCCTATATCATAGGTGCTAACTTCACTTTCTTTTTCTAGGATACTTGCACCGCTATACCCAATTTTAGCACCTTTTGGAAGATGGTGTGTACAGATTTTATCCGCCCAAAGACTAGCAATGGGTTGTAAATTTTTGCTAGCTTCTAGAGGGAAATTTGCAGTGCAATATCCATATGCTGCAATACCTATGCGCACTAAATCATCATTAATTTCCAAGCTTCTTAGTGCGGCAGAAGAATTTAGAGAATGGAAACGCGGTTTTTGAAAGCCTATATTTTGAGCAAGATATAAGACTTCTTTTTTGAGAAGTTGGAATAAATTTTGCGCATCATCAAAATCCTGCATTAAATCATCTCCATAGCCATTATGCATAAAAATCCCTACTAAATCATGCTTGTTGTGTAAAATTTTTGTAATAGCATCTTTTAGCTGTGTTGGCATAATCCCATTGCGATTCATACCTGTATTGATCTTTAATTCCACTTTTGAATTTTGCGGTAATAAGTCAATTTGCTCTAAAGAATGGATAGTGGGGTGGATATTTGCAGGTAGTGGTGTGTTGGGGATTCCATATAATAGAGTGATATGTTCAAAAAGATTTTGGATTTTGCAAGCTTCTTGGATATTTTTTACAAAAACACTTTTGATACCATATTCTTTTGCAAGACTAGCTATTTCTTCTAACCCATGCCCATAAGCATTATCTTTTAGGACAATACCTAATTTATTTTTATCTTTTAAATGTGTTGCAATGATATCAAGATTGTTTTCAAATCTTTTCTTGTTAATGAGGAGTTCAGCCATTTTTTATAGAGGTGTGCCAAAGATGTTGGCACATTAAAATTATTTTGCAGGTAGGCTAGAAATATACTCTGCTAATGCTTCAATATCTTCGTCAGAAATATTTTTCATTTGAGCATACATAATATTTTTATTACCACCATTATCAGCAGTACCTGCTTTATAACCTTTAAGATCTGCTAATAATTTCTCTTTTGATTGACCAGCAATGATATGCTTTGCACCAGGAGCCATTTTTTGTCCTGTTGGTCCGTGACACATTTTACATTTTGTGAAAACAGCAGGAGCTTCTGCAAACACAAGACTCATAAAACCAGCTAATGCAAAAAGAATAAATTTTTTCATTTTTCTTCCTTTATGTTTTGATTTTGTTTAATTAAACAATGCGGGGTAATTATACTATAAAATTAAATAAATCATCTTGTTTTGATAAAAAAGTAATGATATTTAGATGGTTTTGGGTTTTAGATTTTAATTCTAGAAGTGAGGGCACGAGATAAGGAGAGTTGATCAACATGATCCAGACCAATTCCTGTTGGCACACCTTGCGCAATTTTGGAAAATGTAAGGTTGAGGTCTTTTAGTTTATCTTCTATATAGATCATAATTGCGTCATTTGCTAATGTGGGAGTGAAGGCAAAAATAATTTCTTGCGTATTTTTTTCTTTGAGATTTTGTTTGAGTTGTACGAAATTAATTTCTTCTAGATTCTTGATTACAAAATAAATTCCCCTGTAATCACCAGTCTCTTCAATGGTAAAAATATCTTTAGAATGCAATACCATGCAAAGCTGAGAAGTGTCGCGTGTGGAATCAATGCAGATTTCACAAATTTCATTTTCACTTAGAGCGTTACAGATTTCACATTCTTTGACATTATTAATAGCATTTTCTATACAATGAGCAATTTTAAGACCCAAAAATTTATTTTCTACACTGAGGGCATAGGCCATTTTTAGCGCACTTTTTTTGCCAATAGTAGGCATTTGTTCTAGTGCTTCAAGGAGGGATTTAAAATGGTGTAAATTATTCTTATATGTTTTCATGCTTTCTAACTCAATGTTTTATAAACTATATTTGCTATAATTCTACCATTTTTTAAAAAAATAAATACTGTGAGGAATGGTTTTGGAATATTATGATATTTTGGAAATTAGTGTAACAGATGATAAAGAAGTGATTAAAAAAGCTTATAGAAAAATGGCTTTAAAATATCATCCTGATAGAAATCCTAATGATAAAGAAGCCGAAGAAATGTTTAAAAAAGTTAATGAGGCTTATGAAGTTTTAAGTGATGATAATAAGAGAGAAATTTATAAAAAATATGGCAAGGAAGGATTGCAAAACGGGGGATATAGCGGCTTTAGCGGTGCTGATTTTAGCGATTTGTTTGGGGATTTGGGTTCGATTTTTGGCAGTGCTTTTGGAGGGGGATTTTCTCAAAGAACTAGAAAACAGACAGCGACTTTTAGTGAAGATTTGGAATTTATGTTGAATTTAAATTTTAAAGAAGCAGTTTTTGGTTGCAAGAAAAAGGTAAGTGTAGAATATAAAAGTTATTGCAAGGATTGCAATGCAACAGGTGCAAAAGATGGAAAATTACAAGAGTGTGTGCATTGTAAGGGAAGAGGGCAAATATTTGTTCAGCAAGGATTTATGGCTATTGGACAAACTTGTCCACATTGTCGTGGTAGCGGGCAAAGTAGCACAGAATCTTGCAAGTCTTGTAAAGGGCAGGGATTTGAGATTTTACAAGATGATTTTGAGATTGATATCCCAGAGGGTGTGGATAATGGCAATATTTTGCGCGTGTCTGGTCGGGGAAACTTAGTAGGGAAAGATAAAAAGAGAGGGACTTTGTATGTTCAGCTTGCAGTAGAAGAAGATGATCATTTTATTAGAGATGGGGATAATATTTTTGTAGAAGTACCTGTATTTTTTACTTCTATTGCATTAGGAGTGAATATTAAAGTTCCTACTTTAAGAGGTGAGGTAGAGTTAAAATTACCTCAAGGTACTAAGGATCAGGAGCAATTTATTTTTAAAAATGAAGGGGTGAGAAATGTGCGTAGTGGCAGAAAAGGAGCTTTTGTTGCGGTGATTAAGACGATTTATCCTAAAAAGCTTTCTGAAAGACAACAAGAGCTTTTGAAGCAATTGCATGAGAGTTTTGGTGGTGAGAGTGAGCCGCATAAGGGAATTTTTGAAAATATTTGTGACAAAATTAAACATTGGATTACTAAATAATAACTAAGTAATAAATATAGTTTTTAAGTAGAGGGAGGGGGATAGCAAATATTTAGAAGTTAAAATGTTATTATAAATTAAGAAAAAATAAAACTTTTTTTGCTATGATTTTAAGCAATATCTAAGATCGCGTAGCTCAGTTGGTAGAGCACTACCTTGACATGGTAGTGGTCGCTGGTTCAAGTCCAGTCGTGATCACCATTTATTTTTCTTCACCTTATTTTTTTACGACCTTAAAGTAAAATATTTAAAAAGTAATCAATTGTATAGATAAAACATCTAAGTTTAAAAGTTAGTATTTTAAATTAGAGTAGAGTTGTATAAAAATGGTTTTAATCCAAAAAAAATATAAAAATTAAAGAGTTTAGTACCTCAGCTACCCCTCCTTTTTTAAGAAATTTTTTGAAATTTATAAAGTTTTTGCTATATATATTTAGATTTTTTCCCAGGTGCTACCATCGTTATGGTCAAGAATCTTTATTCCCTGTTGATTTAAGAAATCGCGGATAGAATCTGCAAGAACATAATTTTTTTGTGCTTTGGCTTCTAGTCTTTCTTTAAGTTTTGTTTCAATTTCTTGTCTTTGCGTTTCTGAAACCCCTAGTTGAAAATAACTTATACTATCTTTATATCCGATTCCAAGAAGATTTTGCACAAAAATAAGATTACTTGTAATTTTTGCGTGTAATGCTTTATCTTTTGGAGTTTGATCAAGGCATTGATTAGAGTGATTTAACATTTCTTCTAAAGTACTTAGTGCTTTGGAGATATTTAAATCATCTTGCATTGCTTCTAGAATTTTTTCCTCAAATATATGATCTTTTTCTGGAGTTGTGGATATTAGCCTTTTTTTAAGGCGATAGATTTTATCAAGACGCTTTTTGCTACTTAATAAATCTTCTTCATTAAAATCTAAAATTGAGCGATAATGAGTAGAGAGTAGGTAGTTGCGTAAAATTTCTCCATCATAGGATTTTAGTGCGTCGCAAACAAAAAAACTATTGCCTAAGCTTTTGCTCATTTTTTCCCCATTGATATTTACAAAACCATTATGTAGCCAATATTTTGCAAGTTCTTTATTGTGCATACAGCGTGTTTGGGAAGCTTCATTTTCATGGTGAGGAAATAAAAGATCTGCCCCACCACCATGGATATCAATACAAAAATCTTGGTCTTTATATGCAAGATATTTATCAATCATTGCAGAGCATTCTATATGCCATCCAGGACGCCCAAAACCAAAGGGACTTTCATAACCAATATCATCTTTTCCTTTATAAGCTTTCCATAGGGCAAAATCTCTAGGATCTTTTTTTTCTTCATTATCTTTAATACGGCTTTGATTTTCATCATCAATGCCTCTTTGGCTAAGATTGCCATAATTTTTATCTTTAGTGACATCAAGATAAACATCTCCACTTTTTGTTTGATAAGCATAACCTTTTTGCAAAAGTGCTTGAATAAAATCAAAAATTGCATCTAAGCTTTGTGTAGCTCTAGGTTCTAGGTCAGGGCGTAAGACATTAAGTGCTTGCATATCACTATTATAAGAATCAATATGGGTTTTTGTGATGGCTTCAATAGGAATATTTTGCTGTAAGGCTTTAGTAATAATTTTGTCATCAATGTCTGTAAAATTTTTGACAAGTGTAGTGTGATACCCACTAAGAGTAAGGGTACGCTTTAAAAGATCAAAAACAATAGAGCTTCTTGCATGGCCTAAATGTGCTTGATCATAAACTGTTGGACCGCATACATAAATCTTTACTTTATTTTCCACTAGAGGAATAAAATCTACTTTTTTTTTGAGCTTAGAATCATAAATTTTCATTTTTTGCCTTGGCTGTTTGGTTTTTAGATTCTTGTTATTTTAACATATAAAAATAAAGCTTTGGAGAGCAGAAGATAATACAGAAAATATGTATTTTATTTAAAAAAATTAACATTTTATTAACAAGTTTTTATTTTAATAATAATTATTACTTTTAAAATAAGTCTAATGATTTTTAAAAAAGGAAAAGTATGAAGAGTAGAATCCTTGTAACTCTATTGGCAACTTCGTCAGTAAGTTTGATTCTTGCACAAGAAAAAGAAATGCGACTTGATAAAATTGTAACCTCGGCATCTGGTTATAATCAAGATATTAAAGACGCACCAGCATCTATTTCTGTGGTAACAAGAGAGGAAGTTGAAAGCAAACCTGTGAGAGATTTGGCAGAAGCAGTAAGCCTGGTTCCTGGCGTATCTATTGATCAAAGTATTGGAAAAACAGGGGGATATGATATTTCTATTCGTGGTATGCCAGCAAGTTATACATTGATTTTGATGGATGGGAAACGACAAAACACAACATCTGCAGGTTTTCCTAATGGTTTTACAGAAGCATTTGCGGGATTTATGCCACCCATTGCAGCTATTGAGAGAATCGAGGTAATACGAGGCCCTGCTTCAACACTTTATGGAAGTGATGCAATTGGTGGGATTGTGAATGTTATTACTAGAAAACAGCTTGATTCTTGGAGTGGAAGTCTTACTCTTGATAGTGTATTTCAAGAAGATTCTGCTTTTGGGAATCTTTATGGTGCATCTTTGTGGTTAGGTGGACCTTTGGATCGTGCCAAAAAATGGACACTTTCTTTAAGAGCTAGAGATCAATATCGTGCCGCTGTGCCAACTTCTGCACTCAAAGTTGTGCCAAGTAATAATGGTGATAATACTGCAGCAGGTAGAAATGTTATTATAGGGCTTAGTGAGAGCAATAATTCAAGTTTTGGAATGAGGCTAGGTTATCAGATGGATCCAAAAAATTATTTTTATCTTGATTTTGATCATGGTTTGCAGTGGTATGATAATTCACAATCTTTGTTGGGAACGATAGGAAGTCGAGGTGGATATAAAAAGAATGTATTTTTTATGCGCAACAATGTAATTTTTGCCCATCAAGGAAAATATGAAAATTTTCAAACAGATACAAGCTTGCAATACCTCTCAACATTAAATTATGGAAGAGTGATTACTTCTTCTGCAGTTCCTGCAGGAAGTCCTCTTGTAGGAGAGGATAGGGGATTGCTTGGACAAGATGTAATTTTTGAGCATCGTGGTGTATTTCATATTGCAGAATCTAGTGTTATTACTCTTGGGGGAAGATATTGGTTTTCATCTTTAATTGATAAAATTGTTCCTACGGATTCTTTTTTATATCATCATAATTTAGCATTATTTGCAGAAAATGAAACAATATTAAGAGATAATTTAGCATTGCAATTAGGAATGCGTGGAGAATATAATTCTTCTTTTGGTTTTCATGTATCTCCTCGTGCTTATCTTGTATGGAATATTTTGCAAAGTGGCCATGGTAATAGAGATTCAAATCTAGTGCTTAAAGGTGGTATTTCCACGGGATATAAAACACCCACAGTCATTCAACTTACAAAGGGGATTAATGGACTAACAGGACAAGGAGCAACACCAACATATGGTAATCCCGATCTTAAACCAGAGTCCTCAATTAATTATGAAACTAGTCTTTCTTATGAAAATAAATTTATTGATACGGGAATTACAGGGTTTTTTATCCAGTTTAGAGATAAGATTCAAACTGCAAGTGTAGCAAATGGAGTGCAAATACCGGTATCAGGAGGAGGACCCTGTTCAGCAGTATCGGGAAATTGCTCTTATTCAATTAATGCAGATTCTGCAATTTCTTATGGAGTGGAGAGTTATTTTGGTATTAAGCCTTTAGGAGTTGGTTATGGGCATATTGATTTTAATCTTTCTTATACCTATAATCATACAGAACAAACTTCAGGGGTTGCTAGGGGATTGCCACTTACTGGAATTCCAGAGCATACTTTTAATGGTGCAATAAATTATGGTATGCCATTTGGTTTAGCCTTTTATTTGCGTGGAGAATTGCGTGCTAACCAACTAAGAACTTATATAGGAGGAAGAAGTGGAAGTAGTGCATCAGATCAAAATGCTTTAGATCAATTCTTGGCAAAAAATCCTAATATTAGCAAGTATTATAAACCCTATTTTTTATTACATCTTGGTGGGAGCTATGCTTTAAATAAAACCTTAAGACTAAACTTTGGAGTTTATAATTTGTTAAATTGGGATTTTGTGGATTATGTTCAAGCTTCTGATGGAAATTACTATAACAACTATAATTATATTCGCGAGGGGAGAAGATATTATATTTCTTTAAGTATGGATTTTTAAAACCCTGCTATAATAGGCATTTTTAATTTAAAAGGTTGTTTTAATGTATTATGCTTATCATGATTTTTTAGAAGATTTAAAGGTTTTAAAATACAAAGTAGAGGAAAAAATCGGTATTCCTGATGCCATTGTTTGTATTGCTAGAGGGGGAATGACAATGAGTCATATGCTTGGGCTCGCGTGGAATATTAGAGCAGTTTATAGTTTAAATGCAATGTCTTATAGTGATGCAAAAGTGCAAAGTTCATTGATTATTGAAAATATGCCTTGTATTAAAGAAGAGCATAAAAAAATTATTATTTTGGATGAAATTGTAGATAGTGGAGTGAGTTTGAGTGAAGTGGTACATAAACTCAGTACAAATTTTCAACATGCTACTTTTTATACAGCAACAATTTTTCAAAAAAATACTGCAAAAATTAAGGCTGATTTTTTTATACGCGAACCCAATGAGTGGGTAGATTTTTTTTGGGAAACAGATTTACTTGAGGATAATAAATAATGGAGAAGACCTTGCATTTGGTTTCTTTGGGGTGTACAAAAAATCTTGTGGATTCTGAAGTAATGTTAGGAAGACTAAAAGACTATGAAGTTATTGATGATCCCAAAAGTGCAGATGTAATTATTGTAAATACTTGTGGGTTTATTCAGTCTGCTAAAGAAGAAAGTATTGCAATGATTTTACAAATGGCACAGGAGAAAAAAGAAGGTGCTATTATTGTTGCTAGCGGATGTTTAACACAGCGCTATCAAAAAGAACTCAAAGAATTGATTCCAGAGATTGATATTATCACAGGCGTAGGAGATTATGATCGGATTGATGTGATGATTAGTCAAAAAAAAGGACTACTTTCAGAATCTGTATTTTTGGCAGATGAAAAAAAAGATCGTGTGATTACAGGGTCAAATATCCATGCTTATATTAAGATTTCAGAGGGGTGCAACCAGTCTTGCAGCTTTTGTTCCATTCCAAGTTTTAAAGGAAAATTAAAAAGTAGGAGTATTGATTCTATTTTGAAAGAAATAGAGATTTTGACTCAAAAGGGGTATAGAGATTTTACTTTTATTGCTCAAGATTCTAGTTCATATTTAAGAGATAAAAAGCAAAATGATGGATTGATTTCTTTAATTAATGCTATAGATCAACAAGACTTAGCGCGTAGCGCAAGGATTTTATATCTTTATCCTACAACTACTTCTATAGATCTTATTTGGGCAATAAAAAACTCTAAAATCTTCCAAAATTATTTTGATATGCCGATACAACACATGAGTGCAGAAATGCTAAAAAGAATGAAGCGTGGTGCTTCTAAGGAAAAACATATGGAACTTTTGCAGGCAATGAGAGAGGTACCAAATAGTTTTGTTAGAAGTACAATTATTATCGGACATCCCCAAGAAAGCGAGGAAGAGTTCCAAGAACTTTGTGAATTTTTAGAGAATTTTGTTTTTGATCGTCTAAATATTTTTGCATTTTCATCTGAAGAGGGGACTTTGGCAGATAGGATGCAAGAGAAAATTCCTACAAAAATTATCAATCAAAGAATTAAAAAGGTTGATGACATTATTAAAAAACAACAAAAAAAGATTTTCGAGGATATGGTGGGGCGGCGTTATGAGGTACTTTTGGAAGGGAAAAGTAGTGTAAGTGAATATTTTTATAGTGCTAGAGTGCTTACTTGGGCGCCAGAAGTTGATGGGGAAATTTTAATCAATGATAGTGAGTTAGAGGATTTAGTTTTGGAGGCAGGGTATTATCAAGTAGAAATCACAGAGGTAAAAAATATGATGATTTTTGCAAAAGTTACCCAAAAGATTTGATAGATTTTAGTGATTTAAAAAACCATAAGAATCTTTTAGGTTTTTCAGGAGGGGCAGATTCTACAGCATTGTTTTTTTTAATGTTGAAAGCAGATATATGTTTTGATATGGCAATTGTGGATTATCAGATACGCAAGCAGTCTTATCTTGAGGTTTTGTACGCACAAGAATTAGCAGAAAAATATAATAAAAAGCTCTATATTTATAAATCAGAAAAAATTATTAGCGATTTTGAAAATCATGCACGCATGGTGCGTTATGATTTTTTTGAAACATTGATAAAAAGATATGATTATAATCATTTGATTTTGGGTCATCACCTAAATGATCGCTTAGAGTGGTTTTTGATGCAGATGATAAAGGGTAGTGGATTAAATACAATTTTAGGGTTTGAGCGTGTGGAAAAAAGAGATGGTTATAAGATTATTCGTCCAATGCTAGAACTTTGTAAAGCCGAAATTTTAGAGATCGTCAAACCTTATAAATTTTTTGAAGATTCTAGCAATCGAGATACAAAATTTTTACGCAATAAAATTCGCCATTCTTATGCAAATTCTCTTATAAATGAAAATAAACAAGGGATTTTAAATACTTTTAAATATCTTCAAAAAGAAAAAAATAGAATCTATCATCAAGAAATTTTACAGCTTGCAGATATATTTTATTTTGAAAAAAAACAAGAATTGGAAAATCTTCATGGTATTGATGTTATTTTAAAGCAAATGGGCTATGTGCTTAGTTTTAAACAGCGTGAAGAGATTGTTAAGCAAAAATACAGTCTAATTTTGGCAAAAAAATATATCATTGACTGCAATGTAGATTTTATTTTTGTGAGTACCCAAAATGAAGAGTGTGTGATGCCTAAAGTTTTTAGAGATGAGGCAAGAAGACTTCTTATTCCTAGGCGATTGAGGGCTAAAATTTTTTTTTTACTAAAGAAGGGGATTTTAAAAAAAAATCAAATTATTTTTAAAAAAAGTTAGATTTTTAAGGTTTTGCTAAAATAAATAAGACTAAAATGCTACCCATGCAAAATAGCAAAATTAAGGAGATTTCAATGCAACAAGAAGCAAAAATGCCTGTGGAATATGATTATTCTATAGCAAAATTATTTTTATATTCTATGTTGATATTTGGATTTATCGGTATGTTAATTGGTGTGGTTTTGGCTCTACAACTAGCATTCCCAAGTCTAAATTATTTAGCAGGAGAATATAGTATTTTTGGAAGATTGCGTCCACTACATACGAATGGAGTTATTTATGGCTTTACATTAAGTGGCATTTGGGCAGCATGGTATTATTTGGGTCAAAGAGTTTTAAAAATTACTTATTATCAACATCCTTTTTTAAAATTTATAGGACTGTTGCATTTTTGGACATATATTGCCTTGCTTGTTTTGGCGGTTATTAGTCTTTTTGCAGGTTTTACACAATCTAAAGAATATGCAGAATTAATTTGGCCATTGGATTTATTAGTGGTGGTTGTTTGGGTGTTGTGGGGGATTAGTATGTTTGGTAGCATGGGTGTGCGACGCGAACAAACAATTTATATTTCATTGTGGTATTTTATTGCTACCTTTACAGCGATCGCAGTACTTTATATTTTTAATAATCTTGCCATCCCTACTTATTTTATTGCACAAACTGGAAGTATTTGGCATTCTATTTCTATGTATGCTGGTAGTAATGATGCTATGGTGCAATGGTGGTGGGGACATAATGCAGTAGCTTTTGTCTTTACTTCTGGAATTATTGGAATTATTTATTACTTTTTACCTAAAGAATCTGGTCAGCCAATTTTCTCATACAAATTGACTTTATTTTCTTTTTGGAGTTTGATGTTTGTGTATATTTGGGCAGGTGGACATCACTTGATTTTTTCAACTGTTCCTGATTGGATTCAGACTCTAGCATCGGTATTTTCTGTAATTTTAATCCTACCTTCTTGGGGAACTGCTATTAATATGTTACTTACAATGCGTGGTCAATGGTATCAATTAAAAGAATCTCCTTTGATTAAATTTTTGGTTTTAGCATCAACTTTTTATATGCTTGCAACATTGGAAGGATCGATTCAGTCTATTAAATCTGTTAATGCTTTAGCACACTTTACAGATTGGATTATTGGGCATGTGCATGATGGTGTTTTGGGGTGGGTAGGATTTACGATTATTGCAGCAAGTTATCACATGATTCCTAGAATCTTTAAAAAAGAAATTTATTCTAAAAAGATTATTGAGATGCAGTTTTGGATCATGACAATTGGTATTGTCCTTTATTTCTCGAGCATGTGGATTGCTGGTATTACGCAAGGTATGATGTGGAGAGATGTTGATATGTATGGAAATCTTACTTATCAGTTTATTGATACAGTGACAAAATTACACCCTTATTATGTGATTAGAGGTGTTGGTGGATTGATGTATTTGGTAGGCTTTATAATGTTTATTTATAATGTTTTAATGAGTATCATAGCATCAAAGCCATTACAGCGTGAACCAAACTATGCCACACCAATGGCTGCTTAAGGAGAAATAAATGTTTAGTTGGTTAGAAAAAAATCCATTCTTTTTTACGATAGCGTTTTTATTGGTGTTTTCTGTTGCAGGAATTGTTGAGGTATTGCCAGATTTTACAAAATCTGCAAGACCGATTGAGGGATTAAGACCCTATAGTGTATTGGAAACTGCAGGAAAACAAGTGTATATCAAAGAGGGGTGTTATGCTTGTCACTCTCAATTAATTCGTCCTTTTCAAGCAGAAGTGGATCGTTATGGTGCTTATAGTTTAAGTGGAGAATATGCTTATGATAGACCATTTTTATGGGGTTCAAAAAGAACGGGACCAGATCTCCATCGTGTAGGAGATAGTAGAAGTACGGATTGGCATAGCAATCATATGTGGGATCCTGAAAGTGTTGTTCCCGGGTCTATTATGCCTGCTTATAAACATCTTTATAAAAAGAATGCAGATTTTGAAACCGCATATGCAGAGGCTTTTACACAAAAACAAGTATTTAATGTTCCTTATGATATTGAAGATGGAATTAAACTTGGCAATATGGATGAGGCAAGAAAAATTTATATACAAGAAGCTGCACAAATTGTTGAAGATATGAAAAATGCAGATGTGAAAGCTGCTTTTGAAAAAGGTGAAGTACAAGAAATTGTAGCATTGATTGCATATTTAAATAGTCTTGGTCAAGGAAGAATTGCAAAATAATTTTTGGAGTATAACATGGAAACAGAAGTATGGCGCGGTATTGCTTATGTAGTTATTACTTTTTTGCTAGTGATTTTTTTGTATGGCTATATTTTTAGTTTATATAGAAGACAAAAAAATGGCACTTGTGATTATGAGAATTATGCAAATCTTGCTTTAAAAGATAGGCTTGATGATGAAGTTATTGAGGAAAGAATAAAATAAAAGGAAGAGTAATGGGTTGGTTGAGTGATAATATAAATTTAATGGCTTTAATTGCTGCAATTATAATTTTAATTTTGACAATGATGATTTCATCTTTTTATATTAAAAAGATGCGTGATAGCAAGGCAGATGGAGAATTAACAGATCATAAGTGGGATGGAATTTCAGAGTTTGCTAATAATTTACCAATAGGTTGGACGATTAGCTTTATTGTACTTATGATATGGGGTGCTTGGTATGTGTTTTTTGGTTATCCTTTGAATGCATATTCTCAAATTGGCGAATTTAATGAAGAAGTTCAAGAGTATAACCAAAAGTTTGAAGAAAAATGGAAAAGTCTTTCGATGGAAGATAAGAAAAAAATGGGGGAAGGTATCTTTTTGGTGAAATGTTCGCAATGTCATGGAATTGATGCAAGTGGTATGGGTGCAAAAGCACAGAATCTTACAAGATGGGGTAAATATCAAGGTATAGAGGATACTATTAAACATGGAAGTGTAGGGTTAAATTATATGGCTGGTGAAATGCCTTCTATAGAATTAGATATAAAAGATTCTGAAATATTGGCAAAGTATATCATGGCAGAAATTTCTAATGCTCATCTAAAATTTGAAAACTTTGATGCAAAAAGTCTTAAGAAAGGTAAAGAACTCTGGGATAGTGCGACTTGCTCATCTTGTCATGGTGATGATGGAAAAGGTAATGCAGGTTTAGCTGCTGATTTGACACAATATGGCACTGCAGAATTCCTTAAAGAAGTGTTATCTAAGGGTAAAAAAGGTCATATTGGAAAGATGCCATCTTTTGAATATGCAAATTTTAGTGATGTGCAAATTGAAGCTTTGAGTGCATTTATCAATTCTTTGGAACCACTTGACGATTAAGGAGAAATAATGAATAAGTTGTTTGGAATCAATGGGATTTTAGGGCTTTTGATTGCTGTAGTATTATTGCTTGTTGTTGTATTTCTTTTAGGATATCAAGGGATTATGATTCAAAAAGAACAAGCAAGTAACTATTACACAATCGACAGAAGTGCGGTAGAGATGAAAAGTATTGATAATATCCAGCATTATAAGTTAAAGGATAAATAATGAAATTTAGTACACTTGAAAAAGTTTTGGCAGTTTTTATTGTGGCGATGATTGCAACTTCTATAGTTGTGGCATTAGTACCTAATATGTTTTTACACATTATTTAAGTTTTATATAATGCAATACATAAAAAGGTTGTTTTATTGTTTTTTGCTTTTACCTTTTTGTGTATTTGCAGATGTTTTTGTAGTGGGTGATACTTTTTTGCTTAATCCAAAGACATCGGCTATTATTGAAAAAATTGGTGATGAATTTTTTCAAAAAACAGGTATTTCTATGTATGTGGTTTTAAAAAAAGATTTAAGTTTAAATAAAGAGGAACGCCGACAATTTGTATTAAGAAATCTGATGAATACACAGAATTATTTTGTAATTTTATTTGCCCTTGAAGATAAAAAAATTGATTTTTTTATGAGTAGAAATTTGGAAAATACCATAGATGTGGATAGTGTTTATTCTGAATTTATGGTGCCATTTTTGCCAGTTAAAAAATCTGATATACTTGATACTGCAAGAATCTCAGCCATTCTATTAAATGGTTACGCACATTTTATTGATGCATTTGCGCGATACAAAAATATTTTAATACAATCTAATATTATTGATAGGAATGGGGAGATGTTGGCACAGGTCGCACGCGTGGCGATTTGGATAATGTTGCTTAGTTTGATAATAGGATTTGTGTGGATCAGAAGGAGAAGGAAGTGAAAAAAAATTATTGGCCACTAGGAATTTTATTGATTATTGTTATTGGGGTGGTACTTTTGGTACTTTTGGTATATATTTCTTTATTACAGCCTAATCTTAAAGATAATTCGTATTTGCAAGATTCTAGTGTCGTGGAGAAGAATACAGATTTATTTTTAGGGGAAACAAAAAAATTTGTCCAATCTTATGAGACGCAGGTGTATTTTGCAGGAATGAGCGATCTTTTTTTTCCGCCTTATTCCATAAAGGCTCAAAAAATAGAGAGAAAAAATCATAAAGAACTTTTATTGAAAGTGCAAGCACATAATATTGTGACATTAAAATTTATTCCTCTTGTAAAAAATCCACCAAAGATTCTTGATTACAAAGTTTATGCCATGCGCTATTATGATAAAGATTACCGCGATAAGGTTGATCATTTGCCGCAAAATCTCATAGAATCTTCTTTTGATTTTTATCCTCAAAAAGCAGGACGCTGGAAAGTAGTTTTAAAAATCAAAATTTTACACGATGGGGAAGAAAAAGAGGTTTATTTACAAAGAGATTTTCTTGCTAAATAGGGCTTTTATTACTTTAGAAGTTCTAATAGCTTTGATGCTTACTTTTTTTGTATTACAGATATTTTTTGATTTTAGAAAGCATTATCAAGAAATTATAGAAAGTATTAAAATTTTGAGATTACAAGGGGTTTTGCAAAAAGAGTTAATCTTAGGAGAAAATCTTTTTAAGACAGATGGAACTATTACTACGCAAAATAATCTTGTTTGTCAAGTGCGTATTTTGCATAATAAAGGAAATATTTTTTATAGGTATTTTGAGGTCAAGCAATGCGAATGAAATCTTTTGCTATGCTTGAATTTTTGGTGGGTTTGATGGTTTTTGCAATAATTAGTGTTATATGCACAAAGCTTGCTTTTTATGCCAAAAAACAAGAAGTAGTTATTTTTGATCTTGCATATAATTTTTTAGAAATACAAAATGCTCTAATACAAATCTCTCATCTTTTAGATAATGCTTCTAAAATTATTCTTGAAGATTCTAAAATCATTTGGCATGATGAGGAAAATAAACATGAAATATTTTTTGATAATCAAACACTTTTTTTAGATGGCTTTGTAATGCTTGAGGGAATTTTTGGCTTTGAGGTTAGGGAAATCAAGGAAGATATTTTACTAAAAATTTGCGGAAAAAAATCTTGTTTGATGCGCATGCATTTGCGTTATGGTGATACGTATTGAAAGCTTTTGTATTGTGGAAAACTTTAATTGTTTTGGTTGCATTAATTAGTGTAGCTTTTATGATGCCAAAAGCCTTGAGCATTCAAAAAGATAGTATGAGTAATTTTTATGGTAGTTTTCAAAATGAACTTTATGCAAAAAGTGTATATTATATTGCTAAGGCTTGTTTAATGCGATATGACTTAAAAAAATGTGAAGAGGATTTTATTGATTTTCAAGATGGATTCTTGGGGAGTTATAGATTACAAGAAAAAGATAAAAATTATATTGTAGAAATTTCTATAATGCACAAAAACCCAAGAAATTTACATATAATAAGGCACTTTATTAGAAAATCTATAAGGGGATCGCGTGTATCAGATGCTTGAAGTTTTAGGCGATTTGATCGCTAGAGGGGTGAGTGATATTTTTTGTTATGCAGATAAGCCATTGTATTATAAAATACAAGATCATTTATACCAAGGTAGAATTTTAACACAACAAATACTTTTGGATTTTTTAGTGCAACATACAGATAAATCATTAATTCATGCAGTTAATGAGGGGGATGAGAGAGATTTTTCTTTTTCCTATCAAAAATATTTTTGTCGGGTACATGTATTTTTGTCTGAAGGGTCAATAGCTGTATTTTTAAGAATTCTTCCTCAAGAAGTCTTAAGTCTTTTTGAAAATAAGATTTTTGATTCTTTTAAAAAAGTTTTGGAAAATGAAAAAGGTTTGATTTTGGTGGTTGGTGCTACAGGTAGTGGAAAAACAACAATGGCAAATGCGGTTTTAGATTATTTGAATAGTTCTTTTGTAAAACATATTGTGTGTATTGAGGATCCTATTGAATATAGGCATGTTAATAAAAAAAGCTGTTTTACTTATCGTGAAGTTGGCAAGGATACAAAAAGTTTTGAAAAAGGTATTGTGAGTGCGATGCGTCAAAATCCTGATGTGATATTTATTGGAGAGTTGAGGGATAAAAAAAGTATACAAACTGCTTTATTTGCAGCGCATACAGGGCATGTTGTACTTGCTACGATGCATGCTAGAAATAGTGTCGGCGCTATCTCACGGCTTTTGAATGTTTTTGAAGATAAGATGCGAACGATTGAAGTTGCAGAAAGTTTGGTAGGGATTATTGCACAGCAAAAACAGAATTTAGAATTTGATTGTGAAATTTTGCTAAATACTCTTGCGATCAAAAATCTTATCAAAGAAGAAAAACTTCATCAAATTCCTTCGGTTATGGCACTGGCACAAAATCAAGGAATGAAAGTTTTTAAAAATAAGGACTGACATGTGGATAGGTTTTTGCGTAAGTTTTTTATTATGTTTAGGCTGCATAGTTTTGGCAAAATTTTTTGGAATCGGTGTAGATTTTATTGTGGCTAAAAAGCCACAAAAATTTCATCAACAAAATATTTCTCGACTTGGAGGTGTGGGGATTTTTGTCGGATTTATTGTGTTGTTTTTACTAAATTTTCCCTTTAATTTATCTAATATTTTAATTTTTCTTGGCTTGAGTGTTGTTTTCTTGGCGGGGGTTTTGGAAGATGTTTTAGAGATTTTATCTCCGAGGGTGAGGTTATTTATCCAGCTTTTGGGGATTATAATCTTACTAAGTTCTGGAGTGGGATTGATTACAAATCTTTTGCCTTTGGCGATGCTTCCTTGGTATTGGGGGGTAGCTTTTAGTCTTTTTGGAATTCTTGGTGTATGTAATGCAATTAATATTATTGATGGACTCAATGGCCTTGCGAGTGGTATTGCTTTAATTGTCTTTGCGGCAATTATTTTTGTGGCATTTGGAAGAGAGATTGATTTTGTATATAGAATTGCACAAATGGCTATTGTCGTAATTTTGGGGTTTTATGTCTTAAATTTTCCTTTTGGTAAGATTTTTTTGGGTGATGGTGGGGCATATTTTTTAGGGACTTTGATTGCATTTTTACTTGGGGTTTTAAGTGATCATGGTGTTAGTGCTTGGTTTGGTTTGTCTGTAATGATTTATCCTGTATGGGAAGTAATATTTTCTATTTTAAGACGCAAAATAAAAGGACAAAAAGCAATGCACCCTGATGGTTTACATCTCCATTCTTTACTTTTTAAAATTAATCGAAATAATTCTTTTAGTGCATTGCTACTTGTGTGTTTATATGCATGTTATGTGTTTTTAGTGTTAGTTTGTGTGGATAACACGATAGGTTTTATGTGGGCATCTTTTTGTTTTTGTATTTTATATATGGTTTTTTATATTTATCTTTATAAAAAATATAAAAAAATAGAAGCAGGAAAAGTTGGTATTTAATAGGGGTATACAAAGTAATTAAAAATTTTAGTTTTCGTAAAGATTTAGATGGGGGGGCTTAAGGATTTCATTCTGAAATTTTTTAGGTGGTGTGCCCCCTCTTTTTAATTATAATCTTAAATTAATGTATGTTTTAAAACTTCTTTGATTGTTTTAACGCTGATAATTTCAAGATCATTTAGTACTTCGTTAGGGATGTCGCTCAAGTCTCTTTCGTAGTTTTTTGAAGGAATAAGGACTTTTTTCATTCCTGCCTTATGTGCTGCAATAAGCTTTTCTTTTAATCCACCAATAGGAAGGACTTCGCCAGTTAATGTGATTTCACCAGTCATAGCAATATCTCCATGGATTTTTTTGTTAGTAAGAATAGAAGCAATTACACTGGCCATAGCGATTCCGGCACTTGGACCATCTTTTGGTGTAGCACCTTCTGGTACATGGAGGTGTATATCATAGAGGTTATAAATTTGCATATCTTTTTGTTCTTTTGATTCTTTGTTCTTTTTCTTTTCTTTTTTGATAGTAAAAAATTTTTCATCAATTAAAACTTTGATAACAGAAAAAGCAATGCGAGCAGATTCTTTCATTACATCTCCAAGACTTCCTGTAAGCATTAGCGTTCCCTTGCCCTTGATTTTGATGGCTTCAATTTTTAGGACATCGCCCCCAACACTAGTCCATGCAAGACCATTGATAACACCGACTTTATCCTCATTGTCACCTTTCTGGATTTCAAAGACAATTTTATCAAGATAATTTTTTAAATTTTGTGAAGTAATAGTGGTTTTTTGTTGGTTTTGTAGAATCTCTTTTGCTCTTTTTCGTATCAAAGTGGCAATTTGACGGCGTAAGTTTCTTACACCTGCTTCACGTGTGTATTTTTCAATTAAAAGTGTGATAGCGTCTTGATGAATAGAGAACTCAGAGGGTTTTAATCCGTGTTTCTTAAGTTCTTGAGGAATGAGATATTTTTTTGCAATTTGTTCTTTTTCTTGTGGGGTATAGCTAGAAACCTCGATAAATTCCATACGATCACGCAATGGAGCAGGGATATTAGAAATATCATTTGCGGTAGCAATAAATACAATTTGTGATAAATCAATATTAAAATTTGCATAATAATCCCTAAAATCAGTGTTTTGTTCAGGATCTAATATTTCTAATAGCACGCTTGTGGGGTCTCCACGCATACTGCGCCCTACTTTGTCAATTTCATCTAAAACTATAACAGGATTCATTGCTTTCGCTTCGATAAGACCTTGTACAATCCTTCCTGGCATAGCACCAAGATATGTGCGTCGATGACCGCGTAATTCATTGACATCTTCTAATCCACCTAGTGCAATTTTTACAAGAGGTCTCCCGATAGCAGTAGCAATGGAGTTTGCAAGACTTGTTTTACCTACACCAGGAGGCCCATAAAAACAAAGAATTGTACCAATAGTTTTAGTAGGTTTTTGCTCACGCTGTTCTAAAAGCTCTTTGATGGCAAAAAATTCCACAATTCTCTCTTTTGGTTTTTTTAGTGAGAAATGATCCTGGTTAAGTTGTTTTTCTACAGAATTAATGGAGAGCTTTTTTTTGGCATGTTTGTCAAAAGGAATTTCAAGTACCCATTCAATATAATTTTGCACTATATTAGAATCAGCACTATCTTGATGCATCTTACTAAGACGATCAATTTGTTTTTTAATTTCTTTGTAGGCATCTGCATGAATAAAAGCTTTAATAGTTTCTAATTTTTTATTGTAATTTTCTATTTCTTCATCTCTTTGTTTGTCTAATCCTAGTTCTTTTTGGATTTGTTTTAGTTGTTCTTTAAGAAAATACTCTTTGTTGGTTTGTTCCATTTTTGTATGAACTTTATTTTTGATTTCTTTTTGGAGTTTTTGGGTTTGTGTCTCTTCGATTACATAGTCAATTAACATCATTAAACGTTTTTCTACGCTATTGCTTGCAAAAAGATTGTAGCATTGTTCTTTTGTGGGGCGCAGTATTGATGCAATCATATCTATAATGCGGTTTGGTTCTTCATTTTCTTCTATATTATCCTCAATGGTTCTAAGAAGATCTGGCGGGAAAAACTGGCTAATGTTTGCAAGAATTCTTACTTTTTCTTTAAGTACCTCGATAATAGCTTGAATTTTTTCTTGATTGTATTTTTTGTAGGTAATAGGTTCTATGATTCCTCTTAATGGGTCTTGACTCTCTATGGAAGCGATTTTTCCTTTTACAATACCTTGAAAGAGGATTTTAACTTTTCCATCAGGAAGGTTGACTTTTCTCATAATATTACCAAGCACACCAACATCATAGAAGTTTTGCGCATTTTGGCTATGATCTTTGATATTTTTTGCACAACAGACAAAAATCATATCTTTGTCTGTGATGGTGCTATTAATAGCTTTGATGCTTGAGGGATCAGTAATAAAAATTGGTGTAATCATAAAAGGGTACATAAAGGATTCTTCTTCAACAATTATAGGAACTTCTATTGGGAAGTCAATTTTATGTTTGTTTTGCATATGGCATTCTCCTACCAGTTAAAAATATAAACATACCAAGGAATATGTGATCGTGTGGGTTTTGCTTGTTCTTCAAGATCATAGTCGATACGATTTAAATACAACTCTTCTGCTTCTTTTTTATGTTGTTTTGCATAAACATTGGCAATGGCACGATTGAGTTCATTTTTTCCTAAAATAAGGCGTAATACTATCGTCTTGACAATATCAGCATATTTACTTTCAGGGTGTTTTTCTAAAAAAAGTTCTGCTTCCAAAATAGCATTTTCTAAAAAATCTTGATCCTTGCTATAGTTGGTGAAAGCAAGATAATGCGCGCGTATTTTAAGATAAGTAAGGTAGTCACTTGTTTCTTGAGTACCATAACGCTTAAAATATTCATCAAAATAATAATCAGCCAATACAAATTCTTTATGTTCTTGATGGGCTTTACCTAAAATAAGCATTGCATCTGGCAATAACGGGGAATTAATGTGCTCACTTTGTAGAGATGAGAAGAAATTGTCCGCACTCTCAAGATTACCCAATTTAATCTCTTTTAGCATTTCTTGATACCAATAGGTAGCAGGTTTGTTAAATTCATTTTTTTCTTTTGAACAACCAATAAAAAAAATAAAAATCGTGGCATATATAGAAGCAATTATTTTCACAAGTTTCCTCAAGAAGTTTATTGTCGCTGTAATTATATTATGAAAAAGTTAAGAAAAAATTTTTAAAATTTGATTTTTTAGAGAAAAATTAGATAAAATAAAGGGAGTAATTGGTTTTTCCAGTTTGTAAAATCCGTGTTTGATGAGGTTTATAGAATTATGATTTTTGATGTAAAATCCCCTATATTAGGTTTTGAGAAAGTCAAAAAAATGAAGCTTGAAAAGATTGATGATGTTTTTATGCGTCTAAGTAATGCTGAGGACAATTCTCCTGTCTTTACACTAATCAATCCATTTGTTTTGAGAGAGTATGAATTTGATGTACCTGCGGCAGTAAAATTACTTTTGGATTTGGAAAGCACAAAAAATATTTTTATTGCAAATATCATGGTTGTGCAAAATCCAATCCAAGATTCTACGGTAAATTTTTTAGCTCCTGTGATTTTTAATTTTGATAATCAAACAATGGCACAAGTTGTGTTAGATAGCCTTAAATATCCTCAGTATCAATTAGCAGAACCTATATCAGATTATTATAAAAACGAAGAAGCCAATGAAATGATGGAAAAGATTAGTGACTAAGCAAAAGGTTTTAATTCTTGGCTATGGTCAAATGGCTATTGCAATTATAAAGGGTATTTTGCAGGCCAAACTTTATGAAAAATATGATTTTGAGATCTCTGGACGCAATTTACAGAAAGCGAGAGATTTCTTGCAATTACATAATATCCAAACATATTTTAATGTTTTAGAAAACTCTTCCTCTATTTCAGTTGCAGATAAAATTGTTTTTTTGTGCGTAAAGCCTTATGGTTTAGGGAGTTTTGCTTTTAGCGGTGAAGCATTTAAGGTTATTAGTGTGATGGCAGGTGTGAGCATTCAGGTGATTCGAGAAAAAATTCAGGCAAAAACTTATGTTCGTGTGATGCCAAATACTGCAGCTAAATATCAAAAATCTTCAAGTGCGGTTTATTGTGAAAATTATTCTTCGATATCGGTTGATGTGTTGGATGAAAATCTTGATTTGTTAGAGAGCTTTGGTAATGTCGTGAGTGTAGGAGAAGAAAAACTTATTGATGCAAGTATTGCCACAAGTGGTAGTTCACCAGCCTTCGTTGCATTAATTGCACAAGCTTTGATTGATGCGGGTGTACGCGAAGGATTGGGGCGCATGCAAAGCAAGGAGCTTGTTAGGGGGATGTTTGAAGGATTTGCACTTTTATTAAAGCATGAAGATCCACAAAATATTATTGATGCAATTACTAGCCCAGCGGGTACAACGATTGAAGGATTAAGTGTATTGGAAAAAAGTGGTGTGCGTGGTATAATTATTGAGGCTTGCCACCAAGCAGTGGCAAAAACCAAATATTAAGTATTTTTTTCTTTTGAGGGAAGATAGGCAAATTTTACATAAATAGATAGACTGGTGATAAGTATTGCTACCCCAGCGATAAGATAAACTGCATAAAGAATCTTGTCAGGTTCGCTAATTGCGAATTTAAATACCAACATTAAAGATTCAATAGCTAGGGCGATAATAATAGATCCCAAAAACCTTACCATTGTATGTTGCAGAGCATGAGAGTTGTTATCTGTATTTTTTCCTAAAACTTCTGCTTCAAAGATAGCTTTTACAAGATCAAAGATTGCCAGAGCCAATGTTAGTTGTATAATAGATTTAAAAATTTCATCAATATTAAAGCTTTTAAAATGTCCTAGAGCGATATAAAGACTTAATACACCTTTAGAAAAAAGTGAAAGACAAACTAAGGTTAAAACAAAAGAAAGTAATCCATAAATTATTGTGCTAATTTGTGAGCATGTATTTGAAAATTTAGAAGGCGCACTGATATTGATTGCAGTTTTTAGAGAAAGATCAATGCATACAATGTAAAGAAGTTTGTGATTTTGATCATATACGGGATAAGAGGCTGTGACGATTAATTTTCCGGTTTCCATAGTAGGATAGGGGTTTGTAATAATGCATTTTCCCTCACGTACAGCCTCATAATAATAGGCGCGATCTGCGAAATTTTCTGTGCAAGTGATGCCTTGCGGGTTAATTTCATTGCCTACAGCATCTAAAACATAGATAGAATCAAAGGCATTGATTTCATCTTTAATTTTTTCAATCCCTAATAAAACGCTTTTTAAATTTGTACTAGGGATAAAGTTTTGAATATTTTGTGTAAAAAGATAGCACATATATGCACGCAATTCATATCGTATTTTTCGATATACTAATATATCTCTAGATAGCATAAAATTCCTTTTGTTTTTCATTATTTTATAAAAAAACTTATAAAAAAACTTATAAAAAATTAATTTTTATAAGTTTTATTCAATATCTATGTTTTATAAAATTATGAAGTTTTCTTGACAAGTATAAGTGGTTTCTAGTATAGTAATATTTTTTTAAAAAAAGTAATATCAAACTTAAGGAAATATTATGTGTAAAAAATACTGGCCTCTTGTTTTTGCACCTTTTGTATTGACAGGAATATTGGTTGCAGAAGAAACAAAAAAACTTGAAGCGATAGTAAGTACTTCAAATAAAATCCCTACTTTAATTTCTGAAGCTCCAGGCAATGTGAGTTTAGTTGATTCTGAACAAATTAAAAAGCAATCCAGCAAACAAATAAGTGATATTTTAGATAAAGTGGCGAGCATTAGGGTAGATAAGAATACAGGATATAATGGTCGCCCTCAAGTTTTTATGAGGGGAATACCTTATGGAACTCTTTTGATGCTTGATGGAGTAATTCTTAATGATTTGGAGGGAGAGTTTAGAATTATGCAATCCATTTCTCCTTTTGATATTGATCGTATTGAAATTGTAAGAGGAGCATTTTCTAGTCTTTATGGGACAGGAGGTATTGGTGGGGTGATTAATTTTATTACTAAAATGCCAAAAAAATTAGAAATGCAAGCAAGTTTGGGTTATGGTAATGAACTTGTGACAACTCAAGCAGAAAAAGATTTGGTACGAGGATATTTAAGTTTGGGAAATGTGTTTTTAGATGGGCGTTTAAGAGTGCGTGCAAGTTATTCTTTTAGTTCTAGTGATGGTGCTTATAGGGTTCCTGCAATTGCAAGGCTAGATAATGGTCAGACTGCTAGTGATGTTACTTTGCAAAATGGGGCAAATATCCAAAATGGCATGGAAGTAGGATGGGTAGGGAGAAGTGCTTATCTCACACAAGATGCAAGATTTAAGGCAGAATATGATTGGGGAGAGAACGATACTACAAACCTTATGTTAAATCTCTCAACAATCAGTGAAAATCAACATTCTCCAATCACAAAGTTAAAAGATAAAAGTGGTGCCAGTGTTTTTGGCTATGCGACAAGTGATGATAAATATTATAATCCTTTTATAGGTTCAGGATGGGCGGGATTTAGGCAAGAATATAATATTGTTGCTTCTATTGGTCATAAGCATTATTTTAATGAGACTTCTTTTTTGAATATTGTGTTTTCTAGTGTGAATTTAATAAACTACTGGGATGATGGTTGTAATGGTAAAAATTGCTCAGGACCAGGGAGAGATGTGACTAATGAAGCAAAGAATTCTTATATTTTTGGTGGCAGGGGAAGTAGTAGTGATAATTATGCCTCTAGTAACTATTTGGATATTACCTATACCAACGATTTAAATAAAAACCACTCTATAGTATCAGGAATTCAAGCACGCTTAATGTTTGCGCGTAATCAAAGGAGTTATGTAAGTGATTTTGCCTCTAAATATTTTTGGCAGACTTATGATTCTTATTGGGGTCAGGATAATAGTGCAGCTTATACTTTGGCAGCATTTGCTTCTTGGCAGGCAAGGTGGAATAAATATCTTTCCACTAATCTTGGTTTAAGATTAGATTATTGGAAAAATTTTAATATGAGTACAATTGACATTACTTCAGATAATCCAAATTTACAGAAATTTGATGGTGTAAATGAGTTTTTTCCTTCTCCAAAATTTGCAATTAATTATAGCCCTTGGAAATATACTGCCATTAAGGGTTCAGTAGGTTTAGCATTTCGTGCACCTAATACAAGACAAATGTTTGCGCATACACATGCAGGAGATAATCAAGTTTCAAATCCAACATTATCTCCAGAGTATGGAGCACAATTTGATATTGGAATTGAACAGCGCAATCCTTATGGTGGTGTAGCAAAGATTTATTATTATCACACAGAGATGTTTAATGCAATTTATAAGGGAGGAGCTGGAACAGCAGAAGATCCTTACAAGAATCAAAATGGTGGCAGAAGTCGTTTTTATGGTGTGGAAATTGAGATTGATCAAAAAATTTATGGAGATTTGAGTTTTGGTGCAAATTATACTTTTACAAAAGCAATTTTATTAAATGATCCTAAAAAACCTCAAAATAATGGACATCAAATGGCTTCAATCCCCTTGCATATGGGAGGAATTTCATTAAATTATGGTGGAAATAGAGGTTTTTTTGGAAGTTTGCAAATGCAAGGACAAAGCGATGCATACACAAGCATTGAAAATAAGCCAGTAAAATTTGGTTTTGGAAATGTCAATAAGCGTTTGATCTTTAATTTTAAAGCAGGGTATCAATTTAAAAACAATACCTATTTAAGTGTGAGTTTTTTAAATTTTACTAATCAAAAGTTTTGGGATTATTATCGCGGATCAGGTGCTAGTTTTTATGTAGAGATTGGTAGTAAATTCTTTTAAGGAGCAAAAAACTAATAAGATTTTAAATTTTCTTATGTGTATTATTTTGTATTTTGTCTTGGAATATAAGATTGTTTTGGAAGACATGAATTAAAACCTTATTAAAAAATTCTTTATCTTAATATTCTTTATAGAAATTCCTACCATGTTAAGGATATGGAAAAAGTGGTGGGAATCTAGTTGTGTTTTTGATGATGATATTGTGATCAAACTGCCCCATTAATTTTGATTGAAAAATTTCTTGCCGGTTATTATGCAAATTAATTTTTATAAGTTTTATTCAATACCTATGTTTTATAAAATTTATGAAATTATGAAGTTTTCTTGACAAGTATAAGTGGTTTCTAGTATAGTAATATTTTTTTAAAAAAAGTAATACTAAACTTAAGGAAATATTATGTGTAAAAAATACTGGCCTCTTGTTTTTGCACCTTTTGTATTGACAGGAATATTAATTGCGGAAGAAAAAAATCTTACACCGATTGTAAGCACATCAAATAAGATTCCAACACTTATTACTGAAGCACCTGGTAATGTAAGCTTTGTGGATTCTAAAAGAATAAAGATTCAATCTAGTAAGCAAATAAGTGATATTTTAGATAAAAGTGCTGGAATAAGGGTGGATAAAAACACTGGCTATAATGGTCGCCCTCAAGTTTTTATGAGGGGAATACCTTATGGAACTCTTTTGATGCTTGATGGAGTAATTCTTAATGATTTGGAGGGAGAGTTTAGAATTATGCAATCCATTTCTCCTTTTGATATTGATCGTATTGAAATTGTAAGAGGAGCATTCTCCAGTCTTTATGGGACAGGAGGTATTGGTGGGGTGATTAATTTTATTACTAAAATGCCTACAAAGCTAGAGGCTCGAGCAAGTTTGGGTTATGGTAATGAGATTCAAAGAAACAAAGCCGAAAAGAATCTTGTAAGAGGTTATTTTAGTGTCGGGAATGCCTTTTTAGATCATCGTTTAAGAGTGCGTGCAAGTTATTCTTTTAGTTCTAGTGATGGTGCTTATAGGGTTCCTGCAATTGCATCTGGAATTAAACAAGGACAAAAAGCAGGAGCAACGCATTTAGATGGTTCTGAGATTAATAATGGAGATATTGTAGGAGAAGTAGGAAGGACGGGTTATCTTACACAAGATGCAAGAATAAAAGCAGAATATGATTGGAATGATTCTAATACGACGAGTTTGAGTATTAATTTTTCACACATTAAGGATAATCAAAACAATGCTCTTTCTTTTATGAAAGATAAAAATGGCTCTGTCTTTGGATATGATATTTTAAAATCTGATGATAGTAGTTCTGTAGGATATTTTAATCCTTTTGTGGGGACTGGCTGGGGAGGTTTTCGACAGGAATATAATATTGTTGGATCTATTGGCCATAAATACTATTTTAATGATGATGATTATTTAAATATTGTTCTTTCTAGTGTGAATTTAGTTAGTCATTTTTCAAATGGTTGTAATGGACTAAATTGTCAAGGAAAGGGGGTTGTAGAAGATCATGTTGCAGAAGCAAGAAGAGTTTATCTTTATGGAGGTCCAGGAAGAAGTTTGGATAATTATGCTTCAAGCAATTATCTAGATATTAATTATTTTGGAAAAATTAATAAAAATCATTCTATTATAGCTGGATTCCAGGCTAGATTAATGCTTTCTAGAAATGAACATAATTATGTCAAGGATTTTGGTAAAGAGAATTTTTGGGATTTTTATGATGGAGTATTTGATAGAAATACGGGTGGTGCTTTTGTATTGGCATCTTTTGTTTCTTGGCAAGCAAGATGGAATAAATATCTTTCCACTAATCTTGGTTTAAGGCTAGATTATTGGAAAAATTTTAATATGTCTACCTTAGATAGCACAGCAGATAATCCCTTAAAACAAACTTTTGATGGTACAAATAAATTTTTTCCATCTCCAAAGTTTGCTATTAGCTATAATCCTTGGGAATTTACTACAATAAAGGGGTCTATTGGATTGGCCTTTAGAGCGCCAAATACCACAGAACTTTATGCACATGCCCATAATGGAGATTTTCAAGCTTCAAATGTGAATCTTTCTCCAGAATATGGTTTGCAGTTTGATATAGGGATAGAACAGAGAAATTCTTATGGTGGTGCAGCAAAGATTTATTATTATCAGACAGAAATGTATAATGCAATTTATAAAAGTGGTTCAGGGATACAGAGCGATCCTTTTGTAAATAAAAATGGTGGTCATAATCGTTTTAATGGTGTGGAGGTAGAGGTAGAACAAAAGATTTTTAGGGATTTAAGTATTAGTGCAAATTATACTTTTACAAGAGCAATTTTACTGAAAAATCCACAAAATCCTGCGTATAACGGCAAGATGATTCCGTCGATTCCAAAACATATGGGAGGAGTGGCATTGAATTATGGAGGTAATGGAGGATTTTATGGTAGTTTGCAAATGCAGGGGCAAAGTGGAGCTTACATAAGTATTGATAATAAACCTATAGAATCTAAATTTGGTAATATTACCGCGAGATTAATTTTTGATTTTAAAGTTGGATATGAGTTTAAAAACGAAAATTATTTAAGTATTAGCTTTTTTAATTTTACAAATCAAAAGTTTTGGGATCAATATCGTGGATCTGGTGCAAGTTTTTATGTTGAATTTGGTGGGAAGTTTTTTTAGGTAAATTTTAGGTAGAAAATACCAGAAGTAGTTTTGGATTAAAAAAGAGGACAAGAATGATTAAAAAAATTTTTTTGGTTTTAGGTTTATTGATAGTAGGTATGAGTGCCATTGAAGCAAAAACTATGGAATATGAAGATTATTTTGGAAAGCATACAATTGATCATTTTCCTCAAAAAATTGTATATTTAGGGACTTATGTAGAGATTCCTCCTATGCTTGGGATTTGGGATAAGGTTGTAGGACTTTCTGGTTATGCATTTGAGATAGATATTATAAAAAATACTCCAGATTTAAGTAGGATAGAGAAATTTCCTACCGGACATTATGCCAATATTGATGTAGAAAAATTAAAAACAATGGGAGTTGATTTGGTTGTCACTTATCCTGCAAATCTTCAAGCTATTGCATTTGCTGAAAAGTTTGGTATTAAATTCTTATCTTTGAAAACTCAAAGTGTTGCGGATGTATTTGAGCATATTAGAATACAAGCAAAGTTATTTGGTAAAAGTGATATTGCAGATAACAAGCTTGCTGTGATGCAAGAAGTTTTGGATCTTATTAAAAAACGCACAGAGAATGTAGAACAAAAAAGAGTCATTGAAATTTTTACAAAAATCAATCATCTTAGTGGTCATCAGAATATGGATTCTGCAATTTTGAAAGCGGCAAGTGTAGATAATATTGGGTTGAAATATATTAAACAGGGAAGAGCGGAAGTAAATTTAGAAAATATTATTAAAGAGGATCCTGAAATAATTTATTTATGGTGGTTTAGCCCTTTAAGTGTGGAAGATGTTTTAAAGCAGCCTCAATTGAAAAATATTCGCGCTGTGAAAAATAAACAAGTTTTTAAACTTCCTGCTATGGATATTGCAGGGCCAAGAATGCCATTAATTGCACTTTTTATTGCAATGAAAGCCTATCCTGAAAGATTTTATGATATTAATTATGAGGAATTTGTTAAAAAATATTATCATCAGGTTTTTGAATTATAATGCAGAATTAGGTTTTTTAGGAAGGCTTTAAGCTTTCTTAGAGCAACACGAATAATATTATTATGTTTAATAAATATCATTTTGATTTGGATTTTTTCTTTGAGAGAAAGATTTTTATAATAAACTTTTATAATAGGGTTGATATTATGCGGATCAATTTTTTTACATTGAAAAAAAATACCCCATTGTGTCAGAACGCATAGAGTAAGAAAAGCAAAACAAAATCTTTGCAAAATCTTTTTTTGTTCTATAGTACTTTGGGAGGCATTCTGCATGTTTTTTAGTGTTGTAGTAATTCTTAGATAGCAAGATGCTCCCGCATAGATTTTTAGCTGCTTATAGGTTTTAAAAAATTTTTTGATTTTTTCTAGATGCTCGGGCATTTTTGGTGGGAAATCGTTATCTAAATAAAAATTTGAGAGAGAATGTGGGCGAATGCGATAGATAATACCTATAAAATCTTTCGTTACAATGGAGTTTTTGGCAAGTAAAAAAAGTATCGTTCCAAAATCACAATCTTCATAATCCATTTGAAATTGAAATCTTAGATTATAGGCATTAAGAAGATCAGTTTTAAAAATTCCTTTCCATACCCAAGTGAAATAAAAGTTTTTATAATGTGAGAAAAAATCTATTCCATCGCGGTATAATCGGTTTTTTTCTTGATTAGAATCTTTTGTAAAAGTTTTGCTAGTATGTATATAGTTTTTATGTCCATGGCATACAATGTCATGCTGCCCATTTTGTGAAGATTCAATGCATTTTTGGATACAATCTTTTGTGAAATAATCATCACTATCGATAAAATGTATGTAGCGATTTTCTGGCAATTTTTGCAAAATACATGGAAGGTTATTGCAAAGATCTGTTTGTATATGGCGAGAATCTATATAATAAAAATATTTAGCTATATCAGCGATATTTTTGGATTGTACAGGACTTGAAAAATCATTTTGTCTTTCTATGGATTCTATAATTTTTAAATCTTGTGTGCTACCCCCCCCCCCTATGAGTTTTTTTATCTTTTAAAGGATTTGTATTTTCTAAATAATCTCTTAATAAGGTACCTTTTATAAATTCAAGCCCCATATTCCTTGCACTAGATAATCCGCCATTGGGTTTATCAATAAGTAAAATTCTAGAATCTTTTTCACAGTATTTTTTTGCAATTTCTAAGCTTTTATCAGTACTCCCATCATTTATTAGAATAATGTCTAAATTATGGTAGGTTTGATTAACAATACTATCTAGGCATTCTTTAAGATAATCTTCAACATTAAAAATGGGCACAATAATAGAAACAAGAGGTTGCATAAAATTCTTTCTTTAAATAATTTGAAAATTAGGTTTGAAATTATTACTTATAAGTGTTAAATATTTGTGAAGATATTTAAAAAAATATGTTTAAATTATATTTCATATCAAAAAAAAATACAAGGAGATGCAATGAGACTCACTCCAAGAGAATTGGATAAAATGATGCTGCATTATGCTGGCGAGTTGGCAAAAAAGCGTAAGGAAAGAGGAATAAAATTAAACTATGTAGAAGCAATTGCTTTGATTAGCATGGAGATTATGGAGCTTGCTAGGGAAGGCAAAAAAAGTGTTGCAGAATTAATGAGCTATGGTAAACAAATACTGAAAGCTGATGATGTGATGGATGGAGTTGCAAGTTTGATTCATGATGTACAAGTTGAAGTAAGTTTTGCAGATGGTACAAAACTTGTAACTGTGCATACTCCGATTGAAGATAATGGTAAGCTAAATCCTGGAGAATATATTTTAAAAGATGAGGATATTATTCTTAATGCAGGTAGAGAATCTATTAAAATTGTGGTAACAAATAATGGAGATAGACCAATACAAGTAGGGTCACATTTTCATTTTTTTGAGACAAACAAACTTTTGAGTTTTGATAGAGAAAAAGCTTATGGTAAGAGATTAGATATTGCATCAGGGACTTCTGTGCGATTTGAACCTGGAGAAACAAAAACTGTAGAGTTGATCGATTTTGGTGGGAATCAAAGGCTTTATGGATTTAATGATTTGAATAATGGGCAAATTAGTCAGGAAAATAAACAAAAAGCGTTGGAAGTGGCAAAAGCTAAGGGATTTATAAAATAAGGAGATAATAATGATTAAAATTTCAAGAAAAGAATATGCTTCAATGTATGGGCCAACTACTGGTGATAAAGTAAGATTAGGCGACACAGAACTTTTTGCTGAAATTGAAAAAGATTATACGATTTATGGTGAAGAGATTAAATTTGGTGGCGGAAAAACTATTCGTGATGGTATGGCGCAATCTGTAAGTGCAAATGCAAATGAATTAGATACAGTAATTACAAATGCTATTATTATTGATTATACTGGAATTTATAAGGCTGATATCGGTCTAAAGGGAGGTAAGATTGTTGGTATCGGGAAAGCAGGGAATAAAGATACACAAGATGGTGTTTGCGATACAATGATTGTTGGTGCAGGCACTGAAGTAGTAGCAGGTGAAGGGTTGATAGTAACTGCTGGGGGAATTGATACGCATATCCATTATATTTCTCCTACACAAATTCCTACAGCACTTTATAGCGGTGTTACAACAATGATTGGTGGTGGTACAGGTCCTGCTGCAGGGACATACGCGACAACTTGTACTCCTGGAAAATGGCATATGAAACAAATGCTTAGAGCTACAGAAGAATATGTGATGAACTTTGGCTTTTTTGGCAAGGGGAATAGTTCAAATGAAGAAGCACTTAGTGATCAAATTAAAGCAGGAGCTTTGGGATTAAAAGTGCATGAGGATTGGGGTTCAACACCAGCAGCTATTAATCATTCTTTAAATGTTGCAGAAAAATATGATGTGCAAATTGCAATTCATACAGATACTTTGAATGAAGCAGGGTGTATTGAAGATACATTGATGGCTATTGGTGGTAGAACAATTCATACTTTCCATACAGAAGGTGCTGGTGGTGGGCATGCGCCAGATATTATCAAAGCTGCAGGTGAAGCAAATATTTTACCAGCATCTACAAATCCAACGATTCCATTTACAAAAAACACAGCAGATGAGCATCTAGACATGCTAATGGTATGTCATCATTTGGACAAAAATATCAAAGAAGATGTGGCTTTTGCAGATAGTAGAATCCGTCCAGAGACAATTGCAGCAGAAGATGCGTTGCATGATATGGGGATTTTTTCTATTACAAGTTCAGATTCTCAAGCAATGGGGAGAGTGGGTGAAGTAATTATTAGAACTTGGCAGACAGCTGATAAGTGTAAAAGAGAATTTGGAAGATTGGAAGAAGAAACAGGAGAAAATGATAATTTCAGAATTAAAAGATATATTTCAAAATATACAATTAATCCAGCGATTGCACATGGTATTTCTGAATATGTGGGATCTATTGAAGTTGGAAAAATTGCAGATCTTATTCTTTGGAAGCCTAGTATGTTTGGTGTGAAGCCAGAAACAATTATTAAGGGTGGAATGATTGTGGCCTCTAAAATGGGCGATTCTAATGCTTCTATCCCAACTCCAGAACCTATTGTGTATGTAGATATGTTTGGAAGTCATGGGAAGGCAAAGTATGACTGTGGCATTACTTTTGTTTCTCAAGTTTCTTGTGATTTGAATATTAAAGAAGAATTTGGTTTAGAGCGAAAAATTCTACCAGTGAAGAATTGTAGAAATGTTACAAAAAAAGATATGAAATATAATGATGTGATTACACCGATTGAGGTAGATCCTGAAACTTATGAAGTCCGAGTAAATGGTAAAAAAGTTACTTCTAAATTTGTTGATAAAGTTTCTTTGGGACAACTTTATAACTTATTTTAATAGTATTTCTACCTTTATTAGGTAGAAAATTTATCTTAAGGAGGAAGAATGTTAGGTATTGTATTATTATATGTTGCGATTGTTTTGATTAATAATGGGATTTGTAGACTTGCAAAAATTGATGGAAAAACTACTTCTATCATGAATATTTTTGTAGGTTTTTTATCTATTGTTGCAAATGTTATTGTGCTAATTCACGGAGATATGGCACAGGGTAGCGCGGATATTGATGGGGATGGGCGTGTCGATTTTTATGCAGCGGCAACAGGATTATTGTTTGGTTTTACATATTTATTTATAGCATGTAACAATCTTTTTAAACTTGATGCTAGAGCATTTGGCTGGTACAGCTTGTTTGTTGCAATTAATTCTATTCCTGCTGCTTATATGAGTTATATAAGTAATACTACTGAAGGCTTTTGGTTTGCAGTAATTTGGCTTGCTTGGGGTATTTTGTGGCTTACAGGATGGATTGAGACTGTGCTAAAAATTGAATTATCTTTTGTGCCTTATTTATCAATTTTGGAGGGAATTTTTACGGCTTGGATTCCTGCTTGGTTAATTCTTACGGGATATTGGTATTGATTAGAGTAAATAAAATATTAGGCAATATCCATACGCAGGCGTTAGAAAATTACCAGAGCGATATAATAGAAATCGCTTGGTATGATACTCGCAAAAAAATTGCTAGGTTAATGACGCAGGCAAGTAGGGATATTGCAATGAAGTTAGAATCTGCTCCAAAAGAGGGGATTAGTGATGGAGATATTATTTATCAAGAAAATGGATTAGTGATTTTTTTTAAAATCTTAGCAACTAAGGTTCTATATCTTTATGCAAAAGATGTTGTTGAAGTTGCAAAAATTAATTTTGAATTGGGAAATCGACATGCCTCATTGTTTTTTGGAGATAGTGAGTTTGAATTTCAAACACCCTATGAGTTGCCATTGCAAAAACTTGCAGAAAAGCTTATGGTAAAATATGAGATCAAAGAAAGTGTTTTGGATTCTAAAAAGCGATTAAATGTGAGTATGCCACACTCTGAACCAAATGCAAAAATAGCGTTAAGTAATACATTTAGTGTGAATATTATTAAGGAAAAGTAGATGGATTTTTTATTATTACAGGTTAATGATTCGTTATTTCCAATCGGGGGTTATACTCATTCTTTTGGGCTTGAGAGTTATATACAAATGGGAAGGGTAAAAAATAAAGAACAAGCATTTGCGTATTTGAAATCTAATTTAAATACACAAGTGCTTTATACAGATTTATTGATGATTAAGTTGATTTATAAGGCAGGCGAGAATCTTGACCGAATCTTAGAGCTAGAAGACTTGGCAAATGCAGCTACTCCTGCAAGCGAGATGCGTGATGGTATGAGAAAACTAGGAATGCGATTTTTAAAAACCATACAAGCCTTGCCCTTGGAGGAAAAGGAGTTTCTTAAACAATATAGGGAAAGGACAGAATTGCCGATTCATGCAAGTGTGTATGGTGTGTTTTGTATGGTGAATCAAATTGATTTTGAAAAGGCTATTAAGCATTATCTTTATGCTCAAAGTTCTGGAATTGTGACAAATTGTGTTAAAACAATTCCTTTATCTCAAACTGATGGACAAATTATTCTAACACGCTTGCATCAAGAATTTGATGTAATTTATAAAAAATTGCAAAGTTTAGAAGAAGGGCATTTTTGTAATGCTAGTATTCATAATGATATTAAAGCAATGCAACATGAGAATCTTTATTCTAGACTATATATGTCATAAAAAGGAGTGAAATATGGTAAAAATTGGGATTTGTGGGCCTGTTGGTAGTGGAAAAACCGCACTTATAGAATGTCTTACGCGTTTAATGAGCAAGGATTATTCTATTGGTGTAATTACAAATGATATTTATACTAAAGAAGATGCAGAGTTTATGAGTAAAAATTCTGTAATGCCACGAGAGAGGATCATAGGGGTAGAAACGGGTGGATGTCCACATACTGCAATTAGAGAAGATGCTTCTATGAACTTAGAAGCTGTAGAAGAAATGATGCAGAGATTTCCAGACATTGAAATTTTGTTTATCGAGAGCGGTGGTGATAATTTAGCAGCGACTTTTAGTCCAGAACTTGCAGATTTTACAATTTTTGTGATAGATGTGGCAGAAGGAGATAAAATTCCTAGAAAGGGTGGTCCAGGTATTACAAGATCAGATTTATTGGTGATCAATAAGATTGACTTAGCACCTTATGTTGGTGCAGATCTCGGAGTAATGGATAGGGATTCTAAAAAAATGAGAGGTGAAAAACCTTTTATTTTTACTAATATTCGCCAAAAAGAAGGGGTGGAAAAAATTATTTCTTGGATTAAAAAATATGCACTTTTAGAGGAAATATAATGAATAATTACACACAAGCCACAAAGTTACATCTAAAGACAAAATTGGGTGTTAGTGGAAAAAGTGTTATTGAGGAAATGTTTTTTACGCCACCGCTTAAGATCATTGACCCAATTTATGAGGGTGATGTGGCAAATATTATGCTTTTATCTGTTTCTGCAGGATTAATGAAGGGGGATTGTCAGGATATAGATATTTTTATAGGCAAAAATAGTAAAATTAAATTAACCTCCCAAAGTTTTGAAAAAGTTCATAATACACAAGATGGAAAGGCTTTGAGACGAACAATTGTTCATGTAGAAAATGATGCCATGCTTGATTTTTTTCCTTTACCTGTAATTCCATTCGCCCAGTCAAATTTTGAAAATACAACACAAATTTTTTTAGATGCAAAATCAACGCTTTATTATAGTGAGATATTTTGTGCTGGCAGGGTGAGTAGAAATGAAGTTTTTGATTTTACGCGTTTTGATTCTAAATTACATATCTTTATTGATAAAAAAATAAAATTATATGACAATATGTTATTGGAGCCAAAAGATGTGGAACTTCAAAATATGTGCATGTTTGATAATTATACTCATTATTTAAGTTTGGTTATTAAAAATGATATGATTGATTTTGAAGAATTTAGGGAAATGGTATTGCAAGAAGAGGGGAATATAGGTGTAAGCAAACATGATTGTTTTATTTTGCTTAGAGCTTTAGGAAGAGGTTCAGAAGAACTGCTAAATCTACGAGAAAAAGTTATTCTAGAGTATCAAAAGCGTATAAAAATAAAATAAATGAAAAATCACCTCATTTTCTTGACAAAAAAAATTTTTTTGTCTATAATTTCACATCAATATTTTAAATAATATTGTGCTGGTTTAGCTCAGTTGGTAGAGCAGCTGCCTTGTAAGCAGCAGGTCGGGGGTTCAAGTCCCTTAACCAGCTCCATCAAACCTTATACAGACTTTCTGTTTCAGTGTTTGACCAGTTTCTCTATAGAATATTTTGTTGGTGAGATACTCAAGTGGCCAACGAGGGCAGACTGTAAATCTGCTGACTTTGTCTTCCGTGGTTCGAATCCACGTCTCACCACCACTTGATAGAGATTTTAAAGATAATGATGCGGGAATAGCTCAGTTGGCTAGAGCATCAGCCTTCCAAGCTGAGGGTCGCGGGTTCGAGCCCCGTTTCCCGCTCCATTTACTGGGAGCTGAAATTCTACAAAAAATATTTTTATAGCTCCAATATTATTGTATAATTTAGGGTGCCCATATAGCTCAGTGGCAGAGCACTTCCTTGGTAAGGAAGAGGTCGGCGGTTCAATCCCGCTTATGGGCTCCAGTTTTTCAAATTTTAAGCATTTAAGAGATTTAAAAAAAGTATAAGCACTTTTTGTGTAAAATATTCACTTTAAATCTCAAAAACTAAAATAGGAGTAAAAAATGGCTAAAGAAAAATTTGTCAAAACAAAACCTCATGTTAATATAGGAACAATCGGGCATGTTGACCATGGTAAAACTACTTTAAGTGCTGCTATTTCAGCTGTTTTAGCGACTAAAGGTTTAGCAGAGCTTAGAGATTATGATAATATCGATAATGCTCCTGAAGAAAAAGAAAGAGGTATTACTATTGCAACCTCTCACATTGAATATGAAACAGAAAATAGACATTATGCTCACGTAGATTGTCCTGGACATGCTGACTATGTTAAAAATATGATTACTGGTGCTGCACAAATGGATGGAGCAATTCTTGTTGTTTCTGCTGCTGATGGCCCTATGCCACAAACAAGAGAGCACATTCTCCTAGCTCGTCAAGTAGGTGTTCCGTATATTGTTGTTTTCTTGAATAAACAAGATATGGTTGATGATCAAGAGTTGTTGGATCTTGTTGAAATGGAAGTTAGAGAATTGCTTAGTGCTTATGATTTCCCAGGTGATGATACACCAATCGTATCTGGTTCTGCTTTGAAAGCATTAGAAGAAGCTAAGTCTGGTAGTATTGGTGAATGGGGTGAAAAAGTTTTAAAATTAATGGCTGAAGTTGATGCTTATATTCCAACTCCAGAAAGAGATACAGATAAAACCTTCTTGATGCCTGTAGAGGATGTTTTCTCAATTGCTGGTCGTGGTACTGTTGTTACAGGTAGAATTGATAGAGGTGTTGTAAAAGTAGGCGACGAAGTAGAAATTGTTGGTATTAGAGATACGCAAAAAACTACAGTAACTGGTGTTGAGATGTTTAGAAAAGAACTTGACAAAGGTGAAGCTGGTGATAATGTAGGTGTTCTTTTGAGAGGAACAAAGAAGGAAGAAGTTATCAGAGGTATGGTACTTTGTAAGCCAGGTTCTATTACTCCTCATAGAAAGTTTGAAGGAGAAATCTATGTTCTTTCTAAAGATGAAGGTGGAAGACATACTCCTTTCTTTGATGGATATAGACCACAATTTTATGTAAGAACTACTGATGTTACAGGTTCTATTAAATTGCCTGATGGTGTAGAAATGGTTATGCCAGGAGATAATATTAAGATTAATGTAGAATTGATTACTCCAATTGCACTTGAACTAGGAACTAAATTTGCCATTAGAGAAGGTGGTAGAACTGTTGGTGCTGGTGTTGTTACAAAAATAGTAGAATAATTTAAGGTATAGTAATGAAAGTTAAAATAGGATTGAAGTGTTCTGAATGTGGAGATATCAATTACAGCACTACAAAGAATGCTAAAACAAATACAGAAAAACTGGAGCTTAAAAAATTCTGCCCAAGACTTAACAAGCATACAATACATAAAGAAGTTAAGTTGAAAAGCTAAGGGATTTTCCCTTAGCTTATTTAGGTCAGTAGCTCCAATGGTAGAGCGTCGGTCTCCAAAACCGAGTGTTGGGGGTTCGAGTCCCTCCTGGCCTGCCATTTATTTTGAATGGAAGTGAGATTATGAACAAAATAATTACATATTACAGATTAGCTAGAGAAGAACTTTCTAAGGTAATTTTTCCTACAAAAGAGCAAATTAGAAATGCATTGATCTCTGTTGCAGTTGTTGTGATTTCAATTTCTATTTTTTTAGCTATCGTAGATCTTATTTTATCTGCTTCTGTATCTAGTATTCTTTGAATATAGGAGAAGGGATTATGTCATTAGATTGGTATGCAATACAGACTTATTCTGGAAGTGAGCAGTCGGTAGAAAAAGCGGTAAAAAATCTTTTAGATAATGCAAAGATAGAATGTCGCATAGTTGTTCCTACTGAAGATGTTTTTGAGTATAAAAATGGTAAGAAGATTATCAAAAAGAGAAGTATTTACCCTGGGTATGTATTTATTCAAGTTGATTTAACAACTTCAATTTGGCATATGATACAGAGATTGCCAAAGGTGTCTAAGTTTATTGGTGAGGATAAAAAACCTACACCATTGAGTCAGGTAGATATTAATTCCATTTTGGAAAAAGTTGAAAAAAGATCAGATCCTAAACCAAAGATCTTTTTTGGTAAAGGGGAAGTTGTTAGAATTATAAATGGACCTTTTGTTAACTTTACAGCTGTTGTTGAAGAGTATGATGTTGAACATGAGAAATTAAAGCTTAATGTTTCCATTTTTGGAAGAAATACTCCTATAGAAATACTGTATTCACAAGTAGAAAAAATAGTTTAATTAAGGATTAAAAATGGCAAAGAAAATTGTTGGTGAATTAAAACTTCAAATTCCTGCTGGTAAGGCAAATCCATCCCCGCCCGTTGGTCCTGCTTTAGGTCAAAGAGGTGTTAATATTATGGAATTTTGTAAAGCTTTTAATGAGAAAACAAAGGATATGGGTAATTTTAATATACCTGTATTAATTACTGTTTATCAAGATAAGAGCTTTAGCTTTATTACTAAGAAGCCACCAGTTACAGATCTTATTAAAAAAGCTGCTAACATTACGAAAGGCTCAGATAATCCATTAAAGAATAAGATTGGCAAATTGACACAAAAGCAACTTGAGGAAATTGCTAATACAAAAATGGAAGATTTAAATGCTACAGATATTGAGGCAGCTAAAAAGATTGTAGCAGGCAGTGCTAGAAGTATGGGAATAGAAATAGTAGATTAATTTTAAAATTTAAATTATGGAGATTTTAGGTATGGGAAAAAAGGTAGCCAAAAGATTACAGAATTTGTTATCAAAATTTGATAATACTCAATTATATAGTTTAGAAAATGGGGTAAAGACTGTTAAAAGTTTAGCTTCTGCTAAATTTGATGAAACTGTTGAAGTCTCATTAAAGCTTGGCGTTGACCCAAGACATGCCGATCAAATGATAAGAGGAGCTGTGGTTTTGCCACATGGTACAGGTAAAAAAGTAAGAGTAGCAGTTTTTGCCAAAGGCTTGAAAGCTGATGAAGCAAAAAATGCAGGTGCTGATGTCGTTGGCGATGATGATTTAGTTGAAGAAATTAAAAATGGTAATATCAACTTTGATATGGTTATTGCTACTCCAGATATGATGGCTCTTGTTGGTAAAGTGGGTAGAATCTTGGGACCAAAAGGTTTGATGCCAAATCCAAAGACTGGAACTGTTACTATGGAGGTTGGCAAGGCTGTTGAGAATGCTAAAGGCGGTCAAGTTAATTTTAGAGTGGATAAGAAGGGTAATATTCATGCTCCTCTTGGAAAAGTGAGTTTTGCTGAAGATAAAATTAAAGAAAATTTGGTAGAATTCATTAAAACAATTAATAAATTAAAACCAGCGAGTGCTAAGGGTAAATATATTAGGGGGGCCGCATTGTCTTTGACAATGTCACCATCTGTTAAACTTGAAGCACAGGAATTAATTGACTTAAAATGATTTTATCTTTAGACTAGAGACTATAAGGGCTTAGGCTTAATTGTATTAACTCCTTATATGAAGTTTAAGTCTAGAAAGGAGGAAAAATGACTAGACAAGAAAAACAAGCGTTGGTAGAAAACTTAAGTTCAGAGTTTAAAAATGCAAATTCTTTAATTGTTTGTGATTATAAAGGGTTAAGTGTTTCAAAACTTGAAATATTAAGAAAGGCTGCAAGAAGCTCTGATGCAAAGGTTCAGGTAATTAAGAATACTTTAGCAAAAATTGCTTTTAAAAATGCAGGTTATCCAGATTTTGCAATCAATGATACAAATATCTTTGTTTGGAGCAATGATCAGATTTCTTTATCGAAGTTTGTAGTGAAGTTTTCTGAAGAAAATAAAGATCTTTTTAGTGTTAAGATGGGTTGTTTTGATGGTGAAATTGTAAATAGTGATCATATTGTTTCTGTTTCTAAATTGCCAAGTCGTGATGAGCTTATTGGCATGTTGCTTTCTGTTTGGACTGCTCCAGCGAGATATTTTGTTACTGGTTTGGACAATCTTAAAAAGAAAAAAGAAAATGATAATTAATGTTAAAAATTAAATATTAAAAAAGGAGTATAAAATGGCTATAACAAAAGAAGAAGTTTTAGATTATATTGGTAATTTATCTGTTTTAGAATTATCGGAATTAGTAAAAGAGTTTGAAGAGAAGTTTGGTGTTTCTGCAGCTCCTACAGTTGTGGCTGGTGCAGGTGCTGTGGCTGGTGCAGGTGCTGCAGAAGAAAAAACTGAGTTTAATGTAGTTCTTACTGATGCAGGTGCTAACAAGATTAACGTTATTAAAGTTGTAAGAGAAATTACTGGTTTGGGTCTAAAAGAAGCTAAAGAGGCTACAGAGGCTACACCAAGCGTACTAAAAGAAGGTGTTAGCAAGGACGATGCTGAAGGTTTCAAGAAAAAATTAGAAGAAGCTGGTGCAAAAGTAGAAATTAAATAATTTTTCACCGGAGTTTTTAAACCCAAGGTCTTTAAGATGACTTTGGGTTTTTTGCGTTTAAACATTCTAGGCAAGCTTGTTTAGCAAGTTTTTTTAGAGTGTTTGCTCTTTTTTAATCTACATATGAAGGTTTTTAGTATGTTAATGAAAACAAAAATAAAAAATAGACTACGCGTTGACTTTACACAATCATCACAAAATTTAGAAATTCCTAACTTATTATTATTACAGAGAGATAGTTATGATTCTTTTTTAGAGTCTAAAGATGGTAGAGAAAGTGGTATAGAAAAAGTTTTCCGTTCCATTTTTCCTATTCAAGATGCGCAGAACCGCTTAATATTAGAATATGATGGCTGTGAGTTTGGTAAACCAAAATATACAGTTAGAGAAGCTATGGAAAGAGGAATTACTTATTCTATTCCTCTAAAGATTAAAATTAGACTTTTATTATTAGATAAAGATGAGAAAACTGAAAAAATAAGTGTTAGAGATATTAAGGAACAGAGTATTTTTATTAGAGAAATTCCTTTAATGACAGATCGTACCTCTTTCATTATTAATGGGGTGGAGCGTGTTGTTGTTAATCAATTGCATAGGAGTCCCGGAGTAATTTTCAAAAAAGAAGAATCTTCAACTTCTTCTAATAAGCTTGTTTATACTGGACAAATTATTCCAGATCGTGGTTCTTGGTTGTATTTTGAATATGATGCGAAAGATGTTTTGTTTGTTAGAATTAATAAACGTAGAAAGGTGCCTATTACAATCTTGCTTCGTGCTATGGGATATAATAAGCAAGAAATTTTGAAAATATTCTATCCATTATTAAATATTAAAATTAAAAAGGATAAACATTTTATTGAGTTTAAGCCTGAAGCTTTTGAAGGCAGAGTGGAATTTGATATTAAAAATACGGAGGGTGAAATTGTTGTAGAGGCAGGTAAGCGTCTTACGAAGAAAAAAGCACAAGAACTTTTTGAAAAAGGTCTAAAGTGGATTGAGTACCCTACTTTATTGGATAGATATTTGGCAGAGCCTGTTATAGATCCTAAAACAGGAGAGGTATTGTTTGATACTCTTACGCAGATTGATGAAAGTAAGCTTAAGAAGATTATGGAACATAAGGTTAAAGAACTTGTTGTTGCAGATGATTTGGCTATTGGTCATGATAGTGGTATTTTAAAATCTTTTGCTGTTGACGCTGATCCTCTGAGAATATTAAAGCAAACGGAAAAAATTGAAGATGAGAATGACCTTGCTGCGATTAGAATTTATAAAGTTATGAGGCCTGGCGAGCCTGTAACAAAAGAAGTGGCTAAGCAATTTGTGAAACAATTATTTTTTGATCCTGAGAGATATGATCTTACACGTGTAGGACGCATGAAAATGAATCATAAATTAGGATTAGATGTCCCTGATTATATTACTGTACTTACACAAGAGGATATTATTAAAAGCATTAAGTATCTTATTAAGGTAAAAAATGGTCAGGGTAGAATTGATGATAGAGATCATTTGGGTAATAGAAGAATTCGTGCTATTGGAGAGCTTTTGGCAAATGAATTACATACAGGTCTTGTTAAAATGCAAAAAGCTATTAAAGATAAACTAACTACCCCAAATGTAAATTTAGAAACTTTAATGCCTTTAGATTTAATTAATTCAAAAATGATTACCTCTACTATTTTGGAATTTTTTACAGGAGGACAGCTTTCTCAATTTATGGATCAAACAAACCCATTGTCTGAGGTGACGCATAAAAGAAGATTATCTGCGCTTGGAGAAGGTGGATTGGTAAAAGAAAGAGTTGGGTTTGAGGCAAGAGATGTACATCCTACTCATTATGGAAGAATATGTCCTATTGAAACGCCTGAAGGCCAAAACATAGGACTTATTAATACCTTATCAACCTTTACACGTGTTAATGATTTAGGCTTTATTGAGGCACCTTATAAAAAAGTTGTTAATGGAAGAGTGACTGATGAAGTCTTATATCTTACTGCAACTCAAGAAGATGGACATGTGATTGCCCCAGCTAGCACTAAGATTGATGAAAATGGTAATATTATAGAAGATTTGGTAGATGCTAGAGTGGGTGGAGAAATTACTTTGAGTGAAAAAAGTAAAATTACTTTGATTGATTTAAGTCCAAGAATGCTTGTTGGTGTAGCAGCATCTTTAATTCCTTTCTTGGAGCATGATGATGCAAACCGTGCTTTGATGGGTTCAAACATGCAGCGTCAAGCTGTTCCTCTTCTCATACCGGATGCACCTATAGTGGGTACAGGTATCGAGGGAGTTATTGCAAGAGATGCATGGGAGGCTATTAAGGCTACAAGAGCGGGTATTGTTGAAAAAGTAGATGCAAAAAATATTTACATATTAGGTGAGGATGACAACGGTGCATATATTGATAGCTATCCTTTACAAAAAAATCTTCGTACCAATCAAAATACAAGTTTTACACAAAGACCTATAGTAAAAGTAGGTGACCAAATTACTGCAAATCAAATTATTGCAGATGGTCCAAGTATGGACACTGGAGAATTAGCATTAGGTAAAAATGTTAGAGTTGCTTTTATGCCTTGGAATGGTTACAACTTTGAGGATGCTATTGTTGTTAGTGAGCGTTTAATCAAAGAAGATTATTTTACCTCTGTACATATTTATGAGAAAGAAATTGAAGCACGTGAATTAAAACATGGAGTAGAGGAAATTACAAGAGATATTCCTAATGTGCGTGAAGATGATATTGTACATCTTGACAATAGTGGAATTGTAAAAATTGGTACTTATGTTAGTGGTGGTATGATTTTAGTAGGTAAGGTTAGTCCAAAAGGTGAAGTAAAATCTACACCAGAAGAGAGATTATTACGTGCAATCTTTGGAGAAAAAGCAGGTCATGTAGTGAATAAGTCTCTTTATTGTCCACCATCTTTAGAAGGAACTGTCGTTGATGTAAAAATTTTGACAAAAAAAGGTTACGAAAAAGATGAGCGCACCAAAAGTGCTTATGAACAAGAAAAGGCAGTATTAGATATTGAACATCATGATAGATTGACAATGTTGGATAAAGAAGAGAGATTAAGAATTAATACAATGTTGGCTAAAGAGGCGTTGGGTAGTCAAGCAGTATTAGAGAAAAAGACATATGAAAAAGGTGATTTTATCCCTCAAGATGAAATTGCAAGTATTAGCCGCTTTACTTTAAATACACTTATTAAAAGTTATCCAAAGGCTGTGCAACAAAAGTATAATCAAATTAAAAGTAATTTCTTAGAGCAAAAGAAAACTTTAGGTGAAGAACATGAAGAGAAGCTATCGATCTTAGAAAAAGATGATATTTTGCCAAGCGGTGTTGTTAAACGCGTAAAAATTTATGTTGCAACAAAGCGCAAACTGAAAGTTGGAGATAAAATGGCGGGGCGTCATGGCAACAAAGGTATTGTTTCTAATATTGTTCCCGCTGTTGATATGCCATATACTGCTGATGGAGAGCCTGTAGATATTGTTTTAAATCCTTTGGGTGTTCCTAGTCGTATGAATATAGGGCAGATTCTAGAAGTGCATTTAGGTTTGGTTGGTAAAAAATTTGGTGAGCAGATTGCCGATATTTTAGAGCAACAAAAAACTAATTTTATTGCAGATTTGAAAACTAAAATGTTAGAGATTGCAGGTGTGGTTAGTAATGATACAGCAATGCAGAATCTCATTAAAAATCTTAGTGATGAAGAATTGTTAGATTATGCTCGTGACTGGAGTAAGGGAGTGAAATTTGCTATCCCTGTATTTGAAGGTATTACTCAAGAAAAATTTGATAAGCTTTTTGAAATGGCAAAAATCGCTATGGATGGAAAAACAGATCTTTATGATGGGAAAACAGGAGAAAAGATCCGTGAGCGTGTAAATGTTGGTTATATGTATATGCTGAAATTACATCATTTGGTAGATGAAAAAGTGCATGCAAGAAGTACGGGACCTTATAGTCTTGTAACACAACAGCCTGTTGGAGGAAAGGCTTTATTTGGTGGTCAAAGATTCGGTGAAATGGAAGTTTGGGCACTTGAAGCTTATGGCGCTGCTCATACTCTAAAAGAAATGCTTACTGTAAAATCTGATGATGTTAAGGGTAGAGAGAATGCTTATAAAGCTATTACAAAAGGTGAGGCAGTGGGAGAATCTGAAATACCAGAGACATTCTATGTTCTCACAAAAGAACTTCAATCTCTAGGGCTAGATGTAAATATTTTTGGTGATGATGTAGATGAAGATGGGCAACCTAAACCAATTTTGATTGAAGAAGATAATCGCCCAAAAGATTTTAATACTTTCCAGCTTGTTTTAGCAAGCCCAGAGCGTATTAGATCTTGGAGTAGAGGAGAGGTTAAAAAACCTGAGACAATTAATTATAGAACATTAAAACCAGAGAGAGATGGATTGTTCTGTACTAAAATTTTTGGTCCAGTAAGAGATTATGAATGTCTTTGTGGTAAATATAAAAAACCACGCTATAAAGGTATAGTGTGCGAAAAATGTGGAGTTGAAGTTACAAGTGCTAAGGTTAGAAGATCAAGAATGGGGCATATTGAACTTGTAACGCCAGTGGCACATATTTGGTATGTAAGTTCATTGCCAAGTAGAATAGGAACGCTTCTTGGTGTAAAAATGAAAGATTTAGAACGCGTGCTTTATTATGAGGCTTATATTGTTAAGGAGCCTGGCGAGGCATTCTATGATAATGAAGCTACAAAACCTGTAATGAAATATGATGTGCTTAATGAAGAACAATATCAAGAGATTAGCAAACGCTTTGAGGATAGAGGATTTGTAGCAGAGATGGGAGGGGGTGTTGTAAAAGAATTACTTGAGGAGCTTGATCTCACTGAGTTATTACGATCTTTAAAAGAAGATATTAAAAATACTAATGCAGAATCTAAGAAAAAGATTATTATAAAGCGATTGAAAGTAGTTGAAAGCTTTGTAAATTCTGGAAATAGACCAGAGTGGATGATGCTTACTGTGTTACCTGTGTTACCACCAGATTTACGACCATTGGTCGCATTAGATGGAGGAAAATTTGCAGTAAGTGATGTAAATGATCTTTATAGACGCGTGATTAATCGTAATCAGAGATTAAAGCGCCTTTTAGAGCTTGATGCACCAGAAATTATTGTAAGAAATGAAAAAAGAATGTTGCAAGAAGCTGTTGATGCCTTGTTTGATAATGGTAGAAATGCAAATGCAGTTAAAGGTGCTAATAAACGACCATTAAAGTCTCTTTCTGAGATTATCAAAGGTAAGCAAGGAAGATTCCGCCAAAATCTTCTTGGAAAGCGCGTAGACTTCTCTGGAAGAAGTGTAATTGTTGTTGGACCAAATTTGAGAATGGATCAGTGTGGATTGCCAAAAAATATGGCACTAGAATTATTTAAACCTCATCTTTTGGCTAAGCTTGAAGAAAAAGGGCATGCTACAACTATGAAGCAAGCAAGAAAAATGGTTGAGTTAAAAACCAATGAGGTGTGGGAATGTTTGCAAGAAATTGTTGAGGGATACCCAATTTTGCTTAATCGTGCACCAACATTGCATAAGCAATCTATTCAAGCCTTCCATCCAAAACTTATAGATGGTAAGGCTATCCAATTGCATCCTTTGGTATGTTCTGCATTTAACGCAGACTTTGATGGTGATCAAATGGCGGTGCATGTGCCTTTATCGGAGCAAGCAATTGCAGAATGTAAGATTTTAATGTTAAGTTCTATGAATATTTTATTACCAGCTAGCGGTAAGGCTGTGGCAGTCCCAAGTCAAGATATGGTTCTAGGACTTTATTATCTTTCTTTGGAAAAAAATCATGTAGATGGTGAGCATAAGTTATTTGGTAATATTGATGAGATAATGATTGCTTTAGATTCTGGTAATTTAGATATTAATGCAAAAATTCGTACAGTAGTTGATAATAGAATGTTAAATACAACTGTGGGGCGATTGATTTTAAAATCTATATTGCCGGATTTTGTTCCAGTTTCATTATGGAATAAGACTTTGAAAAAGAAAGATATTGGCACCTTGATTGACTATGTGTATAAAAATGGTGGCATCGGAATTACAGCAACATTTTTGGATAATCTTAAGAGTTTAGGCTTTACATATGCTACTAAAGCAGGTATTTCTATTTCTGCTGCAGATATTATTGTGCCAGAAACTAAGCAGAAAACTATTGAGTTTGCAAAATCTGAAGTAAAGAAAATACAGGCACAATATGATCAAGGTTTATTGACTGATCAAGAGCGCTATAATAAAATTATTGATATTTGGACAGATGCAAACAATAAAATGTCTAAAGAAATGATGGCGTTAGTAGAAACAGATAAAGGTGGATTTAATTCCATTTATATGATGGCTGATTCTGGTGCTAGAGGTAGTGCGGCACAGATTAGACAGCTTTCTGCTATGCGTGGTTTGATGGCAAAGCCTGATGGCACAATTATTGAAACCCCGATTGTGTCAAACTTTAAAGAAGGTTTGAATGTATTAGAGTACTTTACTTCTACCCACGGCGCTAGAAAGGGTCTTGCAGATACTGCTTTAAAAACAGCAAATGCGGGATATTTGACAAGAAAATTGATTGATGTTTCACAGAATGTAAAAATTGTAACTAATGATTGTGGAACACATGAAGGTGTAGAAATTACAGATATTTTCTCAGGTAGTGAAGTGATAGAATCTTTAGAGGAAAGAATTTTTGGCAGGGTTGTTGCAGAAGATGTGATTGATCCAATTACTAATGAAGTTCTTTATAGTGCAGGGACTTTGATTGATGAGGACATCGCAAAACATATTATAGAGGTTGGTATCAAGTCTGTGATTATTAGAACTCCTGTAACTTGTAAGGCTGAAAAGGGTGTTTGTGCTAAATGTTATGGTTTAAATCTTGGTGAAGGTAAGATGAGTAAGCCTGGAGAGGCAGTTGGTGTTATTGCTGCTCAATCTATTGGTGAGCCTGGAACACAGCTTACTTTACGGACATTCCATGTTGGTGGTACAGCATCTAGAAGCCAAGAAGAGCGTGAAATTGTTGCGGAAAAAGAGGGCTTTATACGCTATTACAATATAAAAACTTATACCAATAAAGAAGGTAAGAAAATTGTTGCAAATAGAAGAAATGCTGCAATTCTTGTGGTAGAGCCTAAGATAAAAGCACCATTTGATGGTGAAATTAAAATAGAGACTGCACATGATGAAACATTGGTTTATATACTAGGAGCAAAAGAAGAAGTAAAATACCATTTGCGAAAAAGTGATGTAGCTAAGCCAAATGAACTTGCTGGCGTAGGAGGTAAGATCGAAGGAAAACTCTATATTGCCTATGCTCAAGGGGAAAAAGTAAGTGCCGGTGATAGTATTGTTGATATTATTAAAGATAGTTGGAATGTATCAAATCGTATTCCTTATGGTAGTGAATTATTGGTTGAGGATAATGCGCCAATTGCACAAAGTATTGTGGCAAAAGAAAATGGCGTGATTAAGTATTATAATCTTACAACAGATCATCTTAAGCGTGCAAAAGATGTAAAAAAAGGTGAGATTGTTAAAGAAAAAGGTCTGTTTGCTGTTGTTGCTGATAAGGATGATCGCGAGGCAATTAGACATTATATTGCCCGTGGATCTAAGATTTTGGTTAATGATAATGAAGAAGTAGATTTTAATACAGTGATTGCAGAGCCTGAAGTAGCAAAAAATACGGTGGTTGCAACTTGGGATCCATATAATACACTGGTTCTTGCGGACCAAGCAGGTAAAGTAAGGTTTGAAGATATTATTCCTGGTGTTAGTGTTGCGGAAAAAGAAGATGAAAACACGGGAACTAAAAATCTTGTAGTTAATGAATATTTACCAACAGGATGTAAGCCTACACTTGTAATAGAAACTGATAATAAAGAGAGTATTCGCTATCCACTTGATGCAAAGACAGCTATCTTGGTGTCAGAAGATAGTAAAGTAGCAGTGGCTGATATTTTGGCGAAAGTTCCAAAAGCTACAGCAAAATCTGGAGATATTACAGGAGGTCTTCCAAGAGTATCTGAATTATTTGAAGCTAGAAAGCCAAAAGATGCAGCAATTCTTTCGGAGATTGATGGAGTTGTAAGTTTTGGTAAGAGCGTGAGAAATAAAGAGAGAATTATTGTAACTTCAAAAGATGGTAATAGCGTGGAATATCTTGCAGATAAGAGTAGAGAAATTCTTGTTCGTGCAGATGAATTTATCCATGCAGGAGAGGCAATGACTGAAGGTGTTGTTTCAAGTCATGATATTTTAAGAATTAGTGGTGAAAAAGAATTGCATAAATATATTATTAGCGAAGTGCAACAAGTCTATAGAAGACAGGGTGTAAATATCGCTGATAAACATATTGAAATTATTGTTTCTCAAATGCTTAGACAGGTTCGTATTATCGATAGTGGTAACACTAAATTTATTGAAGGTGATTTAGTAAGTAAGCGTTACTTTAGAGAGGAAAATGAAAGAATTTTAAGTCTTGGAGGAGAACCTGCTGTAGCTGAGCCTATTTTATTGGGTATTACAAGAGCCGCTGTTGGAAGTGATAGTATTATTTCTGCTGCTTCTTTCCAAGAGACAACTAAAGTTCTAACAGAAGCAAGTATTGCAGGTAAAAAAGATTTTCTAGAAGATTTGAAAGAGAATGTTGTTTTGGGTAGAATGATACCGGTAGGAACAGGCTTGCATAAAAATAAAAAGATTTCTTTAAAAACCTTAGAGCAAGAATAAGATTACTCTAAGGATAATAAAAGATTTTTTATTGTAGAATTAAACATTTTTAGAAAAATAAAAAAAACGAAAGGAAAAATAAGTGCCAACTATAAATCAGTTAATTCGTAAAGAAAGAAAGAAAGTTATTAAAAAAACTAAATCTCCTGCTTTGATGGAATGTCCTCAAAGAAGAGGAGTTTGTACTCGTGTATATACAACAACACCAAAGAAACCTAACTCTGCTTTGAGAAAAGTTGCAAAAGTTAAGCTTACTAGTAAGATTGAGGTTATTAGTTATATTCCTGGAGAAGGTCATAATCTACAGGAGCACTCTATTGTGCTGGTTAGAGGAGGAAGGGTAAAAGACTTACCTGGTGTTAAGTATCATATTGTAAGAGGTGCGTTAGATACTTCTGGTGTTGCTAAGAGAACAGTTTCAAGAAGTAAATATGGTGCTAAAAAAGCAAAACAAGGTGCTGATAAAAAATAAGGAAGGAATGAGATGAGAAGAAGAAAAGCCCCAGTTAGAGAAGTTTTAGGTGACCCAATCTATAACAACAAGGTGGTCACGAAGTTTATCAATAAGATGATGTATGATGGTAAAAAAAGTATTGCTGAGAAAATTATTTATGCAGCTTTTGACAAAATAGAGGAAAAAAGTGGTGAAAAAGGTATCGAAGTTTTTGAAAAGGCTTTAGAAAAAATTAAACCACTTGTAGAAGTTAGAAGTAGAAGAGTAGGTGGTGCTACTTATCAAGTTCCAGTAGAAGTTAGACCAGTAAGACAGCAATCTCTTTCTATCAGATGGATTTTAGAAGCTACAAGAAAAAGAAATGAAAGAACAATGGTTGATAGACTTGCAAATGAGCTATTAGATGCTGCTAGTGATAAAGGTGCTGCGTTTAAGAAAAGAGAAGATGTACATAAGATGGCAGAAGCTAATAAAGCATTTGCACATTATAGATGGTAATTAAAAAGATAAGGAAAATATATGGCAAGAACAACCCCTTTAAATAAAATTAGAAACATCGGAATTGCTGCGCATATTGATGCGGGAAAGACTACTACATCAGAAAGAATTTTGTTTTACACAGGTGTAAGCCATAAGATCGGTGAAACACATGATGGAACAGCTACAATGGATTGGATGGATCAAGAAAAGGAGCGTGGTATTACCATTACTTCTGCTGCTACAACTTGTTTTTGGAATGGTCATCAGATTAATCTTATTGATACTCCTGGACACGTAGATTTTACAATTGAAGTTGAAAGATCTATGAGGGTTTTAGATGGTGCTGTTGCTGTATTTTGTTCTGTAGGTGGTGTACAACCTCAGAGTGAAACTGTTTGGAGACAAGCAAATAAGTATGGTGTCCCAAGAATGGTTTTTGTTAATAAAATGGACAGAATCGGGGCAAATTTTTATAATGTAGAAGAGCAGATTAAGCAAAGATTAAAAGCAAATCCTGTCCCTATTAATATTCCAATTGGTGCAGAAGATAATTTTAAGGGTGTTGTGGATCTTATCCAGATGAAAGCGCTTGTATGGAATAATGATGCAATGGGTGCAAAATATGATGTTGAGGAAATTCCTGCAGAATTAAAAGATAAAGCACAAGAGTATAGAGAAAAATTATTAGAATCTGCTGCAGAGCAAGATGAAGCGTTAATGGAAAAATATCTTGGTGGCGAAGAGCTTACGATTGAAGAAATTAAAAAAGGTATTAAAATTGGTTGCCATAATATGACGCTTATTCCTATGTTATGTGGCTCATCTTTCAAGAATAAAGGAGTTCAAACTCTACTTGATGCAGTAGTTGATTTTCTTCCTGCACCTACAGAAGTTGCGGATATTAAAGGTGTTGATCCAAAAACAGAAGAAGAGATTCGTGTAGAATCAACAGATAATGGTGCTTTTGCTGGTCTTGCATTTAAGATTATGACAGATCCATTTGTTGGACAACTTACATTTGTTCGTGCTTATAGAGGAGTATTGGAGTCTGGAAGTTATGTGTTAAATTCTACTAAAGGCAAGAAAGAAAGAGTTGGTAGATTATTGAAGATGCACTCTAATAAAAGAGAAGATATTAAAGAGGTTTATGCTGGAGAAATTTGTGCTTTTGTTGGTTTAAAGGATACTTTGACAGGGGATACTCTCTGTGATGAAAAAGCAGCTGTAATTCTAGAAAGAATGGAGTTTCCAGAGCCAGTAATTCATATTGCAGTGGAGCCAAAAACAAAAGCTGATCAAGAAAAAATGGGTATTGCTTTAGGCAAGTTGGCAGAAGAAGATCCAAGCTTTAGAGTAAGTACGCAGGAAGAAACCGGTCAAACTTTGATTGGCGGTATGGGCGAGCTTCACTTGGAGATTATTGTAGATAGATTAAAAAGAGAATTTAAAGTAGAAGCAGAAGTAGGACAACCGCAAGTTGCATTCAGAGAAACAATTAGAAGTTCAGTAAATAAAGAATGCAAGTATGCAAAACAATCTGGCGGTAGAGGACAATATGGTCATGTTTTCATTAAACTTGAGCCAAAAGAAGCAGGTACTGGCTATGAATTTGTTAATGAAATTAGTGGGGGTGTAATTCCAAAAGAATATATTCCTGCCGTAGATAAAGGGATACAAGAAGCTATGCAAAGTGGTGTTTTAGCGGGATATCCTGTGGTAGACTTTAAAGTTACTCTTTATGATGGAAGTTATCATGATGTTGATAGTTCTGAAATGGCATTTAAGATTGCTGGTTCTATGGCATTTAAAGATGCTTGTAGAGATGCAAATGCGGTATTACTAGAGCCTTTAATGAAAGTGGAAGTAGAGATTCCAGAAGAGTATATGGGAGATGTTATTGGGGATTTAAATCGTAGAAGAGGTCAGATTAATTCTATGGAAGATAGAATGGGGTTAAAGATCGTTAATGCTTTTGTTCCGTTGGCTGAGATGTTTGGATATTCTACAGATTTACGTTCTGCGACTCAAGGTAGGGGTACTTATTCTATGGAGTTTGATCACTATGGTGAAGTGCCTTCTAATATTGCTAAAGAAATTATTGAAAAACGCAAAGGATAACTACCTTTTTATGTGTGTCTCAATTAAGAGGCACACACCTTCTTGATTTTTTATATATTAATTTTTACTCCTTTAATTTACACTACATTAAAAAACAACTTCATTTAAAATTGATATTTTTTTATTAGGATTTTAGAAAATTTTATTTTGAAGGATTTAAATGCGTTTTATTTTATTTTGTCTATTTTTATGTATAGGCTTTACTAAGGATATTTCTGGCTATTATCTTTTGCCAAAAAATGAGAAAGGTATAGAAAGCATAGTAAGAATTTTTAAACATGATCAAAAATATTATGCTTATGGTTTTGCTTCAAAAGATGGAAAATCTGCAGGGTTAGATATAAAAAATCCAGATGCAACTTTGCGTAATAGAGAAGTTCGTGGCATATTGTTTGTTTGGGATTTAGAAAATCAGGAAAATAGCAACAAATTTTTTAATGGAAGAATCTATAACTATGCTGATGGTAAGACTTATTACCTTAAAGGAGAAAGCATAGATGATATGTTAATTTTTAAGGCAAGTGTAGATTCTAAGGGATTATTTGGAAAAACATTAAAGTGGAAAAAAATGACAGATGAAGAGATGAGAGATTTTATAGACAAAGATGTGTATTTTGATGATGTGCAATTGCAGTTAGATAAGAAAAGAAAATAATGAGAAAAATTGTATTGATTGTGGCGTTATGTGGTTTTTTGATGACTTCAGAGGGTGGTGATGTAAAAACAAATCATTTTTCTTCATTATGGGGTAGGATATATCAAGGGAGTATTGGTTATAAATATCTTGCATTTGGAGAAATGTCTGGTATTCAGAATCTGCAAATTACATATGGAATGTGGGATAAAAATAAAATGGGAATTTTTGCTGAAGTACTCTTTCCTTTTAATCAAGTAAATCTTCCTCAAGGTATGTCAAGATTGAGTGCTATTAATTTATTTTGGATTTATGATATTGCGATAACAAAAATTATTTCTATAGCACCAAAAATTGGTTATGGCTTAAGTGTCGCAAATTATGGCTCAAAAAATCATTTGGTATGGAAACCAAGTTTTGGACTAGACTTGAGTTTTGAATTAATAAAATATCTTGCCTTGTATATAGATTATGATTATAGCTTTTACCATATCGACAATTATTTTTCTCATTTAAATTATTTTGGCTTGGGTTTAAGGGTTAAATATTAATAAAAACAGAGATTGCCTATTAAGTCTGTCTTGCAGGTCTTAAGGGCTTAAAATCTTCAGTATTTTTTAGTTAAATTGACGTTAAAAAAAACAATAGAAAAGTATATGGAATTATCAATATCTTTGGTATTGTAGCTTTTATCTATTGCTTTTATTTTTTCTTAGTTTTACTATGGTGTTAACATTGTCAATACAAATTATAAAGCTCTTAAAATTGAAAATTAAGCGTTTTAATCTTTTGTCTTTGAATTTTTAAAAATAAAAAGTTATTGCTCTTCAAGCATTTTGTGTTTGTGCATAATAATAAGCAAATCATCTAGCGCTTTACTTTTTTCATAATAATGTAAAAATGGTTCTACCCATGGTGGCAAGTTTTTATTTTCTTTCCAATTGGTGGAAATGCCAGTATAGCTAACTCCTGCAATCTTAGCAAAACTCTTTCTACTTAAACCAAGGGTTTTAATTTTTTTATCAAAATCTAATCGTGTCATAAAATCATCCAAAACTTAAAAATAATCTTAATTATAATTAAAAAATATTATTTATCAAATAATAAAAATATTTTTTCTGTTATTTCTAGAATAATTTTATGACACGATTAGATTTTGATAAAAGAAAGAAGCAAAGAAAATTTTGTCTAAAATATAATATTTTAATATCAATAAATTATTAAATAGCAGCAATTTTGTCCATTTGAAAACTCATAAGATAGTCTATACAATACTCTTATATAAAATTTTAAAGGAGTATTATATGGAAATTAAAGCAAGTGTTATAAGAAGATATGAAGTTGAGTATTCTAGTAAAAGTTTTTTTCATAATAAACCTCATGATTTAATAGAAATATTGCAATGTTTTGATATTAAGCATAATGTTAGTGTATTGTCAGATAGGTATGGAAGAAATTTTCAATATGATGGTATTGAAATTTACTCAGAAGATATTGATAATTTAGATATTAAAACAATAGAAAAAGAATTTGGTAGTAAATATTTAAATGAAAAATATGGAAAAAGTGGAGAAACTCTTAAAGATGAATTTAAAGAGTTTGTAAAAGAGTTAAAGCAAGATTTCCCGTATGCAAAATACTATGGTTGTTACTTTATTAAATTTTTAATAAATAAAGAAAATGGCAATGATAAATATTTTAGAACTTATTAAAAAGCTAGAATTAATTAAGCAGAAACCCTATCTTTCTGCTTTCTTTATAAGAGCTTTATTATAAAATATTTTGAGATGGATAAATTTAGAAGAAATAAGAATATTAAAGTCTCACCCCCCCCCATTTTTCCAAAGAATATAAAGTTTTGAAGTATCAAATCTATATGATTAAAGATAAATTTAATAAGCCAGAAAAAATATAATAATTTTCTTGAAATTTGAAGTTAGCGAAAAACTTAGAGGCAAAATCCTTGTAGTTTGTCCTCCAGCTCTTAAAGCAAATTGGGAAGATCATTTTGACAAAGTAGGCATCAATTGCCATAGAACAATAATAACTCATGATATATTTCACGGAATTATAGAACTATAAAAATTATAAAATAATGATAATTAGCAAAAAGGAAGCAAAATATTACAGAAAAGATTGATCAGGAAGTTAAAAGATAATTTTTTTTGAACAAAAAGTATTTTTACTTGAATTTCCCAATCCTTTTATTTATAATTTACTTATTCTTTTTTTATCAATTTGAAGGAGTTTTATGATTAATTTTAAGTCTATCATTCTTAAAGATTTTGTTAAGCCCTATTCTCCTCCAAGTCCATCTCAAGAAGTGATGGAAAGTTTTTCTCAAACGATTCAAGATTTTTTACAAAGAGCTTTTATGCAAAGTGATGAGGAATTCCAAAAAAATGAAATCAATAGGTTTCTAGCCAAAACCTATGGTTATGACTGCAATACTTTAGGTAAAGTCGATAGTGCAATTTATGTTGATAGAGAAGCGCAAGTGCTTATTGAAGTCAAGGCCTTTGAAAACAAAGCTGAATTCCCCAAAGATAGTCCATTATCTAAAGCCTTCTATGAATCAATCCTGTATTTTCTTAGAGAAACTCAAATAGCAAACAATAATTCCATCAAGCATATTATTCTTTGCAATCCTTATGAATTTTATCTCTTTGATGCCAAGAGTTTTAATATTTTTTCTAAAGACAAAAAAATCCAAAAATTCTACAAAAATTGTGATGGCAAAGAGGGGACAAATACCAAGACTGAGAAGTTTTATGCCGATTTGGAGAATTATCTCAAAGATGAGTTTGAAGGAGAGCTTCCTTATACTTATTTTTCCTTTCAAAATAATCTCTCTATCCAAGAGCTTACAATAATTTATCAACTCTTAAGCCCTCAAGTGCTTCTTAAGGCTAGAAAAACTATTGATGCTAATACGCTTAATAAAAATTTTTATGATGAGCTTTTGTATATCCTAGGACTACAAGAAGTAGTTGAAAATGGAAAAATCCTCATTAAGCCTAGCAGCACTCCTAATACTCTTTCACACGCGATCTCTCAAGTTTATCAAGATATTGATGAAGAGAGTATTTTTACCCTTATCACCACTTGGAATAATAGAATCTTATTTCTTAGGCTTTTAGAATCTATGCTTTTGGGCTTTAAACATATTGATAAGCCTTTTTTGGATTTTTCAACCATCAGAGACTTTAAAACCCTCCAAACCCTCTTTTTTGAAGTGTTGGCAAAAAAGCAAGATTCTCGCTCTCCCTCACTTCCTAAGGATTTTCTCTCTATTCCATATTTAAATTCTAGTTTATTTGACAAGACATCTTTAGAATATCAGGGCAAAGAAATTGGAATGCTTGATTCTTTATCCCTTACTCTTTTTTCTCATTCAATCCTTAGAAAAGATCCAAGGTTCAAAAACAAAGAAACTCTGCCTTTGCTTGAATATCTTTTTGAATTTCTTCACGCTTATGATTTTACCACTACGCCCAAAGATATTAGCGATGGGATAAAACAAAATCACGATCTCCTTATTAATTCAGCCGTACTTGGACTTGTATTTGAAAAACTCAATGGTTATAAAGAAGGAAGCTTTTATACCCCAAGTTTTATCACAAGCTTTATGTGTAAAGAGAGTATTACTCAAGCTGTTTTAGAGAAGTTTAATTCTATTTATTCTTGGAAGTGCAAAAACTTAAAAGAGCTAAGAGAGGAAATGGGATTCAAAGGATTTCTTGAGTATAGAGAGGAATATTTTAAAACCTTGCTTTCAATAACAATCTGCGACCCTGCTGTCGGATCTGGGCATTTTTTAGTCTCTGCACTTAATGAAATGATAAAAATTGCCTACACTCTTAGATTAATTCCCTCACTCTATGAATCTACTTTAGAGTTAGAAAATGATGAAATCCAAATTAAAACACAAGATAAACTTCATCAATATATTAAACCAACTTCTATGGAGCAACTCTCCCATCAAATCCAAAAAGAAATGTTTGATCTCAAAAAGTCCATCATTGAAAACTGCCTTTTTGGCGTGGATATCAACCCAAATTCTTGTGAGATCACCAAGCTTAGGCTATGGATAGAGCTTCTTAAATACAGCTACTATCTCTTTGATGAAAATGGTAAAAATACCAATGCGCTTGAAACTCTTCCAAATATTGATATTAATATCAAGTGTGGAAACAGCCTGATTTCGTATTTTGATCTCAAACAAAGCTTGACACATTATCCCAATATCAAGCCAAGAATTCAAAACTATAAAAATATGGTAAAAAACTATAAAGAAGGGTTCTTTAGCGACAAAACTAAACTAAACTCTCAAATTAAGGAATTGTTGACTGCTTTTCAAAAATTTTGTTTCAAAGACAAATATAAAAAAGAAATGCAGACTTTTCAAAAACAATGTGATAAGTACAGAGAACTCTATGGTAACTATTTAGCTAAAGATGACGATGAATTAGTTTTATATATTTCAGAGAATCCTTTTCCAAAATATGAACACATTAATGAAGCTCAAGAAGAAATCCACAAACAAGCCTGTAAAGATTTCTCAAGCCTTAAACAAGCTTATAATACACTCTATAATCTCTCAAGCAATAATCCTTTTGAATGGCGGTTTGAATTCCCTGAAGTGCTAGATGATGAAGGTAATTTCAAAGGATTTGATTGTGTGATTGGCAATCCGCCTTATGGAGCTTCACTTACAGATTTTGAAAAGAAAAAATACAAAGAAATTTACAAATCAAGTTCAAATGATACAGCACAGCTTTTTATATTTTTGGCAGATAAGCTTTTGTGCAAAAATGGAATCAATACTTTTATTGTCCCAAAAGCTTTGACATTTGCGACAAACTGGAAACAAATTAGAGAGTTTTTGAAACCAAATGTGAGTCAAATTATAGATTGTGGCAAGGCATGGAGCTATGTTTTGCTTGAAATGATTATCTACTCAAAGAAAAAAGACACTCCAACCCATAGCTATGTTACTGGGTTCTTGAATGAAGAGCAGGGGATTTCCCAAGTGCTTGAAATTCCAAAAGAGTATATTGATCTTTTCAACCTATATCCCAATGATTTATCTCAAAAAGAACTAGAGATGGGAGTAAAAATAAGAAAGAAAATACCTTTAAATCTTATTGATTGTGGAGAGAATGTTTGGGGGGATGTTTTTTACAAGCATATCAACAATAAAGGTGAATTACAAGTTTATGGGGGTAAAGAAATTCAAAGATATTTTATTAAAGGAATCAAGGGATATATTTCTAACTCTTTAAAAATAAGTCCAAAATCGATAATTAGAGAAAATAGTGTTTTGATGCAGAGAATTATTGCTCACATTGAAAGACCAAATCCACACATAAAAATGATAGGAACGATTGTGAAAAATCCCAATAATATAAGAATTGTCAATACCATTCATCAGATTATTTGCAAAAATGAGTTTCCAAATTGCTATATCTTGGCTCTTTTGCACTCAAAATTTTTAAATTGGTATTGTTATCGTTTTGCCTTTGCAAAAGCAATAAGGACATTTCAATTTTCAACAGAAACAGCAATGCGTATCCCAATCCCAAAAATCACAGAATCCAACCAATCTATAGCAGATGAAATCATCGCTTTAGTCGAGGAGATTTTAAAAGCAAAAGAGCAAAACCCAAAAGCCAACACCCAAGAGCTAGAAAAAGAAATTGATTCCCTAGTCTATTCCCTCTACACTCTCACTCCTGAAGAAATCGCAATCATTGAAGGAAAGGAGTGAGAATGAAGTTTTCAGAGTGATAATTGTTAATAAAAAGATTTGATTTAATCTTTTAAATAAATTTATCCAGACTACAAAAAAATTAGATTTTTTGATTAAAAAATGGAAGTTAAAGCCAAAAATCTGTCCCTTGACTATAAAAACAATCTTGACTTGTTAAATCAGAGGATTCATTCTTCCTGTAAAAAAGAATTAAAGCATTTTGAACTTGAAGATAAATGATTATTTTTAATTTAAAGAATATTAAAAATTAAAAACCTTGCATATTAGAATCTTTAAAATTAGATAGATTATTTTTTGGTATATGTAAAAAAATATCTTTGTATTGACCAAGATAGTGATTTGTAAGGATTTTAACAGCTTTATAAAATTTTTAAATCGAGTAAGAAGAAAAATTTCTGCGGTATAATTGAAAAATTTTTAAATAAGGAGAATGAGTAATTGTTAAAATGTGGATTTAACTAGTATAGGTTAAAACTGCTAACATGGATTTTTAAACAGAAGCATTATGAATAATTCTAATAGATTGTTAATTTTTCTATTTTTTGCATGGTGTCAAAGGAGAGAATTGAACTCTCGACCTCCGGCTTATGAGACCAGCGCTCTAACCAGCTGAGCTACCCTGACAGTTAGTCGTTATTCTACAAAAAAATAGATAAAAATTAGCTTAAGAGCTAATATCTATTTTTTCTTGAGAAGCAAAAGCATTTTTATAGCGTTCGATAAAGTTTTTATTTTGTATGCCAAGAGTATCGCTATAACCATCTTTTTGGGATTTTTGATGTAGTTTTCCTCCATAAAAACTTGTTAGGGAATAAAGCGATTGTGCAGCAACAATTTTTTCCCCCTCACTCATTCCAGCTGTTGCACGCTCAAAAGCCTTGTATTCAGGATCACTCATAAGTTCTAAAACTAATAAACCATAAGTCTGGCGTTCAGGCAGTGTTTCTGGAGTATTAGGGAGGGGTTCATCGATGGGTTTTGTAATTGTGTTTGTTGTAGGAGTGCTTTGTGTAACGCTATTTTCTGATACTTCTTGTTTGGCATTCAAGAGTTCTTTTAGCATATTGCTAGAATTGAAATTGTTGGAAACTTGCATTTTTTACTCCATTAATATTTGAAGTAATAAAAGCAAATTTAATTCCTTTTTTATGAAAAAATTAATTAAATTATGATTTTTTAACGAATAAAATAAGAGAGAAATATAGGATTAGGGGGATTATATTTTAGAAAATAGATAGAGGATTTTTTGTGCGATTTTTTCAGCTTGATGTAGTTCTAATTTATGGTGACAGGGAATAGAAAGCGTGGCATTGTAAAAGGCTTCTGTTTGGGGGAGAGAGATATTTCCAAAAAGATTTTTATAATAAGAAAAATGGTAAATAGGTTTGTAATGTACTTGTACTCCTAAGCCATTTTCTTGAAAAAGCTGAAAGACTTTTTCTTTTTTGGGCTGGAGTGTTGGATTGAGTAAAATCGTGTAGAGGTGGTTGCTAGAGATATAGGGGTTATTTTGATGAATAGTTGTGAAATATGGGTTGTTGGCAAAAAAACTATCATAAAATTTCGCAATATTCTCTCGCACTTGTATAAAATGTGGAAGTTTTTTGAGTTGAGAGATTCCAAGCGCAGCTTGAACTTCATTCATTCTAAAATTAAATCCATTGCATATTACATCATAATGCCATAAATTTTTTTTGATTACTCCATGAGAGCGCACAAGCTTTGCTTTTTCATAAATGGCTTTGGAGTTTGTGAGAAGCGCTCCACCTTCTAGGGTTGTCATGGGTTTTACTGGATGAAAACTAAAAATTGTGGCATCAGCAAGGCCACCGACTTTTTGATTTTTGTATTCGCTACCTATGGCATGGGAGCTATCTGAAATGAAAGAAAGGTTATATTCTTTGCAAATCGCTTTGATAGAATCAATATCTACGCTTTTGCCACCATAATCCACACTTACAATAGCTTTTGTTTTTTTGGTAATTAATGGGATAATTTTTTCAGGATTGATATTTCCATCTTGTTTGATATCGCAAAATATTGGGGTTGCATGATTTTGTAAAAGCATATTTGTAGTGGCTACAAAACTAAGAGGAGTTGTAATGACTTCAGAATTTTCTAAATTTAAAGCATTATAGGCTGCATAGAGTGCTGAAGTGGCAGAGTTAAAAACCAAAGCATATTTAGCGTTGCAAAATTTACTTAACGCTTTTTCAAATTCAAGAGTGATATTACCTTGGGTGAGGAGGGGATTTTTTAGAGCTGTGATTACTTCTAAAAAATCATCTTCCTGCAGAAATTGTGTGCTGTAGGGTTGCATTATGCAAGAAGCCTTGAAACCTTATCAAGAGAAAGTGCATTGAGATTATGTGATTTTTCAAAGAGTGGAGACTTTAGCATCTTGCTATCAAGCTTTGTGTAATCTTTGTTATCAGTTGTAAGGGTTTTGCTAATATCATTTTGCAAAATCGCAATTGCTTGTTTTGCAAAGTTTTTTTGTGTTTTAATTTCTTGATTAAATTTGCGTATTTCTGCATCACTATTGAGATGCGAAGCTTGTTCTTTGATTGCTTGTGAATTAAATTTAATATTTTTAGAAAAATTTTTAAAATCTTGATCAAAAACTTTTTTTCCATCAAATGTGCTTTGGGATATAGTATTTTGTATTGCTTGTTTTGATGCAGAATCTTGTTTGTTGTTTAATAGGTGTTGCGTGTTTGCATCAATTTTATCAAGAGATTTGCTAAGTGTTTGTAGAGCACCAATAGCCTTATTTGCTTCTTTGATGTGTGCAGCATGATTAGTTTGTGATAACGCTAGGGTGTCTTGGATAGTCTTGGGTTTTTCTTGAATATTCTTTTTTGCCTCTTTATCATTTTTATGAATGAGGTTAAAGGTATTAGAGGCATGTGGTGTAATTTTCATAATTCCTTCCTTGAAACTTATTGAACTAATACAAGCATTTTTTATTCCATATTTTGTTCCAAGTATTTGGTGTGTATCGCAGCATTTTTAAATACAGAATTATTCATCATATCAATGTGGAATGGAATGGTTGTTTTGATACCTTCTATACAGAATTCTTTTAATGCGCGCTTGGTTTTTGCAATAGCCTTTTCTCTTGTTTCACCCCAAACAATCAATTTTCCAATCATAGAATCATAAAACATCGGCACAGTGTAGCCTGCATATGCATGAGTATCAAGTCTTACATTTGCTCCACCTGGTGCAATCCATTTAGTAATTTTTCCTGGGCAAGGATAGAATTTTTTAGGATCCTCTGCGGTGATTCTACATTCAATTGCATGGCCATTGAAGGTGATGCTATCTTGACTTGGCAGGGTTTTTCCTTCTGCAATTTTAATCATCCATTCTACCATATCAAGACCACTTACCATTTCACTAATTGTGTGCTCTACTTGTAATCTTGTATTCATTTCCATAAAATAAAAATCTTTATTGTTAGAATCTAATAAGAATTCAAAAGTTCCGGCACCCACATAACCGATATATTTGGCAGCTTTTACAGCAGTGTCTAAAAGTTTTTGTCTTACTTCTGGTGATAAAACAACCGCAGGGGTTTCTTCGATAAGTTTTTGATTACGCCTTTGGACTGAGCAATCTCTCTCTCCCACATGGATTACATTACCATGTTTATCGGCTAGAATTTGCACTTCAATATGTTTAGGATTGTGGATAAATTTTTCCATATAAATTGTGCCATCTCCAAAAGCACTTAGTGCTTCAGATTCTGCGGCTAAATAGAGATTTTTTAAAAGACTTTCGTTTTCTACAACCCTCATTCCTCTACCACCACCACCAGCAGCGGCTTTGATAATAACAGGATAGCCAATTTTTTTGGCTACTTCTTGAGCCTCTTGATAGCTCTTTAGTGCCCCATCACTTCCCATAATAACAGGGACACCTGCATCTTTCATCACATCTTTAGCCTTAGATTTGTCGCTCATTAATACCATGACTTCGGAATTTGGCCCTATAAATTCTATGTCGTGATGCGAACAGATTTCTACAAAATTTTGATTTTCGCTTAAAAATCCATAACCTGGAAAAATTGCATCAGCTTCAAAAAGCTCTGCTGCGCTCATAATAGCTGGGATATTAAGATAGCTTTCACTTGATTTTGGACCACCGATACAGATTTTAGTATCTGCTAAATCAAGATAATGAGTATCTTTATCTGCAGTAGAATAAATTGCAATTGCCTCTTTTCCCATTTCTTGAATAGTTCTAATAGCACGCAGAGCAATCTCTCCACGATTAGCAATTAAGATTCTTTTAATCTCTTTTTGTTCCACTTTTTTCATTATAGTTTCTCTACTTTTACAAGTTTTGATCCAAATTCAACTGGTTGTCCATCATTAGCTTCAATTGCAAGAATCTTGCAGTCAAAATCTGCTTCAATTTCATTCATAATTTTCATTGCTTCTACAATTCCGATTGTCTGTCCTTTTTTGACAGTATCACCTACTTTAACATAAGGTGCTGCTCCTGGAGATGGGCAATGATAAAATGTTCCTACCATTGGAGAGGTGATAAATTCTCCAGAAGTGTGATTTTGCTCTGTGGGAATAGGGGCTTGGCTTGGCTGTGTGGCAGCTGTGGGTGCTAATTGTGCAGGGATTGCAGGCTGCACAAGTGGAGTATTTGATAATATATTTGAATTTTTGTCCATTTTGATTTCAAAATTTTCTTGTTTGATTTGTAGCTTAGCAATATCACTTGCGTTGAAGATTTCGACAAGTTCTTTTATCTCTTTTAAATTCATATTTTAATCCTTATTGCAATTAACATGCATAGAGTTTTTAACTCTGCTATAATACCAAAAATAAGAGTAGTTTTGTAAAAAAGGATAAAACAATGGGTTTGAAATCTGATAAGTGGATTAAAGAGATGTGTCAAAAATATCAAATGATTGACCCGTTTTGTGAGAATCAAGTTGGTACAGGGTTGGTTAGTTATGGGTTAAGCAGCTATGGGTACGATATCCGCGTAGGTAGTGAATTTATGATTTTTACAAATATAGGTGCGACTTTGGTGGATCCTAAAAATTTTGATAAAAATAGTGTCGTCAAGGTTGATGCAAGCAAAGATAAATATTGCCTCGTGCCACCAAATTCTTTTGCACTTGCAAGAACGGTTGAATACTTTAAAATGCCAAGAAATGTATTGGCTATTTGCCTTGGAAAAAGCACTTATGCGCGTTGTGGGATTATTGTCAATGTTACGCCATTTGAGCCGGAATTTGAAGGACATATTACAATTGAAATTTCAAACACCACGCCATTGCCTGCAAAAATTTATGTTAATGAAGGTATAGCACAGGTGTTGTTTTTGGAAGGTGATGAGGCTTGCGAGGTCAGTTATAAGGATAAAAAAGGAAAATATCAAGGTCAAAAAGGAATTACACTTCCAAGGATTTTGGGTAAAAACAATCATCATTTATGATACCAGGAATTAAAAATCATTTAATTTTTGGCGGATAATTTTAGATTCTAGTGATGTATGATTGTGGGTACTAAAATAATTATTACAGAATGTTTTGTGCTGTTGAGAGATAGTAACAGAGGATAAACGAGGTTTTTATTGACTTATAAAAAGCATACAAGATGAAAGATTAGCGCTTAGAATCTGTGATAAAAAGAAAGTGATATTTGTTTGTTAGTTGCACCATTATCTAGCGTTTGACTATCGACATCTACCTGGAGATTGATATTATATTTTGAGCTTACAAGATAAGAGAGACCATATCCTAGAATTGCTCCTGCAATTACTTGTGTGATGCTATGTCTTTTTGCATAAACGCGTGAGACGCCTACAAGGGTAGCAAGGACTGTGGTAGGTACACCAAGCTTCCATCCATAGCGTCTTTGCATAAAACCTGCAGCAGAAAAGGCTGATGCGGTATGTCCTGATGGAAAACCATTGTAGCCTGTATTATCAGGTCTTTTACTAATAGCGGCTAAATTAGGGTGAGATTTCGCAATTTCTGAAAAAGTGTATTTAGTTGCAAAGGTAACTGCAAGGGTACTGCCTATGCCGATTGCTAATTGTCCTACACCTTTATAATCTTGTATGGCAAGAGAGTAGGTTGCTGCAAATAATGGGAGAAATTGAAAGATGTCGCCATAAATTTGAAAGGCACTTTTGTCTCTTGCCTGCGCTTGAGAATTCAAGGATAAAACTACTAAGATAATTAGCAATAAGCGTTTGAAGTTCATAGTAAAAAAACCTTAAAATAAAATTCTACGATTTTTAAATTATTAAGTATGGTATGCCCAGAGGGATTCAAACCCCCGACCTACAGGACCGCAACCTGTTGCTCTATTCAGCTGAGCTATGGACACATTTATGTAATATTTTGTAGAAAAACAATTGTAGCTAAAAAACTTTAAAATTATTTGAAAATTTTGAAAAATATCGTAAAATAGTGCTGCAGGATTTATCTTGCTTAAAATTTTTAAAGAAAGTGGGTGATTTTATGCCTGGTATCAAAGTTCGTGAAAATGAATCATTTGATGAAGCATACCGCAAGTTTAAAAAGCAAACAGATCGTAATCTGGTAGTAACTGAATGTCGCGCTAGAAGATTTTTTGAATCTAAAACCGAAAAGAGAAAGAAACAAAAAATTAATGCGAAAAAGAAAATGCTTAAAAGACTTTACATGCTTCGTAGATATGAATCTAGGTTGTAAAACTCAAAAGAGATTGGCATGTCCAGTCTCTTGCTACAAACATATTTTTATTTCATCAATTTTATTTTTTTGTTGGAGGTTTTGAATGCAGTTTAGTGGAAAGAATGTTCTTATTACTGGTGCAAGTAAATCAATTGGAGCAGATATTGCAAGGGTTTTGGCAGGTTATGGCCTTAAGGTTTGGATTAATTATAGAAGTAAGCCAGAGTTAGCAGAAAATCTCAAAAAGGAGATCGAAGATAAGGGTGGCAAGGCGGCAATTATTGCATTTGATGCGACAAATGAAGAGGCTTTTATCGAAGCGATTAAAGTGATTGTAGAGAGTGATGGAGAACTTTCTTATCTAGTAAATAATGCAGGCATTACAAATGATAAACTTGCTTTGAGAATGAAAACAGAAGAATTTATGGGTGTAATTGATGCGAATTTAAAATCTTGTTTTGTAGGTTGTAGAGAAGCTTTAAAAATAATGAGCAAGCAAAGAATGGGTAGTGTGGTTAATATTGCTTCCATTATTGGTGAAAGGGGGAATGCAGGGCAGACAAACTATGCAGCTAGTAAGGGTGGCATGATTGCTATGAGCAAATCTTTTGCTTATGAAGGTGCACCAAGAAATGTAAGATTTAATTGTATTACTCCTGGATTTGTGCAAACTGATATGACTAATGAATTGAAAGAAGATGTAAAAGAATCTTATATGAAAAATATTCCATTAGGGCGTTTTGCAGATGGTGTGGAGATTGCAAATGCTGTAGCATTTTTGTTGAGCGATAGTGCAAGCTATATCACAGGCGAAGTTTTAAAGGTTAATGGTGGATTGTATATGTAGGGATTTTGTAATCCAAATTTAAAATAATAAATTATTTAATCTTCTAGGGGGTATAGAGGAGCTATTCCTCTATACTTACCTTTTTATTTTTGCTAC